>DCWM01000016.1 GCA_002335405.1 Dehalococcoidia bacterium UBA2162 | reverse complement strand
GCAAGTACTGGAAGCTGCTATCCTGGCACCGGCGGCGGTCAACAAGCCACCCTTCCAATTAGTCGTCATCCACACTACCAGCAAAGAAGCCGAGTTAAATCGTATCTATAGTCGACCCTGGTTCGGACAGGCACCTCTGCTTATCTGCGCTGTTGGTATTCCAAGCCAAGCCTGGCTACGCCGTGACGGCCGAAGCTACCTCGACGTATGTGTGGCGATTGCTTTCGACCACCTGATTTTAGCCGCGACCGAGCTAGGACTGGGCACCTGCTGGGTTGCTAATTTCGACCGAGACGCCGCGCGCGAAGTTCTCGGTCTACCTGAAGATGTCGAGCCGATTGTCTTCACCCCCCTTGGCTATCCTGCCGACCAACCCAAAGAAAAGCGGCGTAAAGCCCTACCCGAACTAGTGAAGTACGAGAAGTGGTGAGGTGGCCCAATATTTAAGATCATTTGTCTCTATGTAACTGTCAGTGCGATTAGAGAGATAGCGACAAATAAGACGACTAAAATAATGGTAAGCTGGAATAGTGTCTTCTCAACGCCACGCTTGGTACGATAAACGGTATCCGCCTGCCCGAAGATACCCCCCAACCCCCCACCACGCACCTGCAGCATAATTACCAATATCAAGGCAACCGCCAAAATAATCTGAGCCACATTAAAATAGACCTGCATCTTATTCTTCCCCTTCTTCCTCCAATTTCTTCTTGAGTACTTCGGTTACCACCCTAGGATTGGCCCGACCATGCGTCACCCGCATCACCTGACCGACCAAAAAAGTTAACGACTGAGCCTTACCGGCCTTATAATCGGCTACGGCCGGGACATTGGCTTGAATCACCTGAGCAGCTATTTTTTCTAATTCCCCGGTATCACTAATCTGGGTAAGCCCCTGCACCGCAATAATCTCGCTGGAGCTCTTACCAGTTTTATACATCTCTTCCAGAATGGACTTAGCTGTAGCAGTACTGACCACGCCTTGCGATTCCGTTAATAGCAGTTCGGCCACACGTTCAGTACTGACTTGATCAGCAAATTCAGACATATCAATATTGTTCGTGTTCAAAATAGCGCTGACCGTTCCCAAAAGCCAATTACTCACCGTTTTCGCCAGGATTGTTTTATTATCCTGACAAAGATTCTCAAAATAATCAGCCATCTCCTTTGAACTGGTAAGCAGATTAGCATCATAGAGTGATAAACCGTATTCAGTGACAAATCGGTCGCGCCTCGCTTCTGGTAGTTCTGGTAGTTTCGCCCCTGTTTCCGCCACCCATGTCCGGGTGATGTTTAAGGGGAGTAAATCCGGTTCAGGAAAATAGCGATAGTCATGGGCAAACTCCTTGCTGCGCTGGGAGACGGTCTCACCATTTTCCTCGACCCAGCCCCTAGTTTCCTGAACCACCTTCTCCCCGGTTTCGATAGCCCGCGTCTGCCGCTTGACCTCGTACTCAAGTGCCCGGAAGACGGCACGGAAGCTGTTCATATTCTTAACCTCTACCTTAGCCAATAATTCGGAGCTACCTTCGGGACGAATACTGACATTAGCGTCACAACGGAAGCTACCATCTTCCATACTAGCCGTCGAGACATCCAAATATTGCAGTATACTATGCAGTTTCATTAGGTATTGCCGAGCTTCTTCGGGAAAATGCAGATCAGGTTCCCCAACAATTTCCATTAATGGCACGCCGGAGCGGTTGACATCAACCAGACTGCAAGATTCTCCCACCGCGGTGCGGTGCACCAGCTTAGCAACATCTTCCTCAAGATGGACCCGGGTAATACCCACCTTTTTCTCCTGTCCATCTACCTGGATAGTTAGCCGACCGCTACGCCCAATGGGGGTATCGTATTGAGAAATCTGATAGCCTTTCATTAGGTCAGGATAAGAGTAATTCTTACGGTCGAACTTGGTATATTCGGCGATTGTACAGTTCAAAGCAAGGGCCGCCATCATGGTATATTCCACCGCTTGCTTATTAATCACCGGTAAAACGCCAGGCATCCCGAGACATACCGGGCAGACATGAGTATTGGGCGGAGCATTGACGTAGTCGGTGCTACAGCGACAATACATTTTACTCCTGGTTCTCAGTTGCGTGTGTACTTCAAGCCCGATGACCGCCTCATACTTCATCTCTGAGCCTCAAGGACTCAGTATAGCAATAATATCGGTCACTGACAAGCAAGGGGCAGCACTATTACCCTAAAATCTAATATTAATATCTGAACAACTACGCATAACGAAAACGGATATGCTATAATTTTTCCTGGCACGGGGATATAGCTCAGTTGGGAGAGCGCTGCGTTCGCATCGCAGAGGTGGGGGGTTCGAATCCCCCTATCTCCACCATTAAATCATTATTAATCCCTGTTAATCCCTGTCTCTTGGCTCTCATGTATTCCCGCATATATTACTGGTAACTGGCTTTATCTTTCCTATATATATAATACTGTCACATAACACCCCTATATCCACATATAAAGGTAAAACTTGCGAGAGGATCCTCCCCTTAGTGGTCTGGCTAATGACGGTGTTACCTAGACCAGATACGTGAACAACAACAGTGCTACAGCGGCCGGTGGTAGGTAACGCCCTACCGATATTACCCACCTTGAGGTAAATGTAATTGGCCCCAAGCGCCGTAGAGGAGCATTGATAGTAAGGATAAGACGATCTCCAGGGAGTATCCAAGCGATTAAGGCAGCACCGATGATCCCTGCTACAAGCACGACACCGGAACCCGCTATCTGATCCATGACATCCAGAAATGGTGCTCCGCCAATTGTGAGTCCCACAGAAGTAAAACTCAATGCCGAAGGAATGCCTAAAGCAGTAACGATAGCGACGGCAACGAATGCCGCACGCTTACGGGAAATATGGAATTCGTCTCGGATTGGTGCTAGAATTACCGTCATACCACCAACGCAAGAAGTAAACGCTGCCACGAACAGTAAAACATAGAAGGCAATACCAACGAATAGGCCCCCGGGAAGCTCGCCAAATATCTTAGGAAATGCCGTGAAAGAGAGCTGACTACCAGTATCAGGTGCCATGCCGAAGGTGAAGACAATCGGGAATACCATCAAACCAGCTGTTATGGAAATGACGGCATTGGTTAGAGCAACAGTTGTGGACGAGTTTACGATATTGAATCCTTTAGGTGCATAGCTCCCATAAGTGATGAGGAATCCTTGACCGATAGCCAGAGAGTAAAAGGCCTGCCCAGCCCCCATTATCCAGGTTCTTGGTTCCAAAAATTGAGCAAGATCAAAGTTAAAGTAGAAGTCACGCGCTTGGCCCCCTCCTGGAAGAGTCTGAGAGTATATGGCAAGACCACCTACCACCAAGACAAGCAGCGGAAGAAAGACCTTACTCGTTCGTTCGATACCCTCAATACCACGCATTAGCACGGCCAAAGTGAGAGCAGCCGTTACCAAGAAGAACCAAAGCGAAGAGAAACCCGCAGTAAACTCGTCAAACGGCTTCAAATCAACCCTAATAGCATCCACGGCATAGCCGAGTGTCCAGCCACTTACTACGAGATAGTAGCTCATGATCATCATCGGCATCACGACCAAGAACCATCCTACCCAAGGCCCCCACCGCGCATTTATTTGTCGGAACAGTCCCACTGGACCTCTATTTACTAGCTTCCCAGCACTAGCCTCGAGAATGTATAGAGGTATACCCAAGGCCAATATACAAATAGCGTAGGCCAAGATAAAGGTACCACCGCCATTCTGTCCCGCCATGTAAGGGAAACGCCAGAGGTTTCCTAAACCAACAATTCCGACGACTGAGGCCAATATGTAGGCACGCTGTGAGGTCCAGACTGGACGAGGACGTAATCCAGTAGTGACTTGACTCGTCTCTGACTTAACTGATGCCTTTCCGATGTTATGTCCTCCAGTGAAGAATTTATATTTTAACTGTTGTGCCTATACTATAACCCTACTTATTAGCTGTCAATGTAATAGTTATGAAGCTATTCCCCCAAGACCCGCATTGCTGGAAACGATATGGCTTCACAATTACTTCCCGGTAAGGAAGATCAGAAGAAAAGTTGTTTGTCTCCGACCTTCACGATAAGTTATAATTTCTCAATTACAACCTTCTTCCAATAGAGGTGCAACAGTGTCCTGGCTTTATAACATTATTAAATTCTTCCTGTGGTTACCGTTCCTTCTGTTCACTCGTCGTCGGGTGATAGGTAAAGAGAATATCCCCAGCCAAGGAGGCCTGCTAGTTGTAGCTAACCATATTAATCTGCCCGACGTACCTCTTCTTGTAGCTAGTCTTAACCGAGGACTAATATTTATGGTCAAAAAGGAATTATTTCAGCCACCATTCTCATTCCTAGGCTACCTGATAGGCAAATTTGGTAACTTTCCAGTCCATCGGGGACACTTTGACCGAAAAGCGCTACGCCAGGCGAAGGAGATCCTGACTGACAATTTAGCCTTAGTCATATTCCCAGAAGGGATGAGGAGCCGCAACGGTCGGCTACAACGAGCTTTCCCCGGCCCGGCGCTAATAGCCTTCCATAGTGGTGCCCTCATCCTTCCCGTAGGCATTACCGGCACAGAAAAAATAAAGGGGGGAGGCTGGATAGTAACTCGTCCCCGTATAACAGTCAATATCGGCGTCCCCTTTCACCTACCATCAATCAGTGGCAAATTGACCCGAACAGAGACTACCGAATACACTGAGATTATCATGAAACATATTGCTACACTTCTACCGATAGAATATCAGGGATATTATGCGCCGCGGAGAGATTAGATGACATTAGTCGTGGAAAAAACAACCGGAATCGGGTTTTGCTTCGGCGTCAAGAGCTGTATCGATATTCTCGAGAAGTTCGCTCAGGAACGCGGCCAGGT
>DCWM01000034.1:4814-6125 GCA_002335405.1 Dehalococcoidia bacterium UBA2162 | reverse complement strand
AAGATCAGACAACGTCCCCGTAGCCACAACCCGACCACCGTACTCCCCAGCCCCCGGTCCCATATCGATAATATAGTCGGCGGCGCGCATCACAGCTTCATCATGTTCGACAAGCAGTATGGTATTACCCAAATCTCGCAACTTTTTCAGTGTCTCAATCAAACGGGAACCATCGGCCGGATGTAAACCTACTGTCGGCTCATCGCAAATATAGAGAACACCCATCAGCCCGCTACCGATCTGCGTTGCCAAACGAATACGTTGAGCTTCGCCACCACTCAAAGTAGCCGAGGCACGGTCAACCGTCAGATAACCCAACCCCACATTCTGGAGAAAACCCAAACGCGACTGAATCTCCTTGATGATCTGGTGGGCAATCATCTGCTCACGTTCGGAAAGAATAGGCTTATCCCACCCCCGGCTAAGGTCGGGATTACTAGAGCCAGCCAGACTTGCTACCCAGTCCATCGTCTGAGTCACGGACATAGCAGTGACATTCATTATATTTTTGCCGCTAATCATTACTGATAGAGCCTCTGGCTTCAGTCGTTTACCCTGGCAGACAGGGCAAGGATTTGACATCATGTAGCGTTCGATATCCATCCGGGAATACTCCGATTGGGTATCCCGATGTAACCGTTCCATCCGGGGGATCACCCCCTCGAAACCATCATAATGTTCTCGAACTCGACCGAAGCGGTTACGCTGGTGGTGGGAACCTCCGCCTTCGCCGTAAAGGATAAGGTTGAGTTCCTCTTCACTCAAATTCTTGACCGGAGTATTGATAGAAAAACGATGGCGTCGGCCTAAATCCTCAATATGCCCAAAATACCAGGTCTGAAACTGCCATGGACGAATGGCACCATTAGCCAGAGAGAGTTCTTTATTCGGCATAACCAGATCGGGGTCGATTTTAAGCTTAAAACCCAGACCGGTACAAGCCAAACAGGCACCGTGAGGAGTATTAAAACTGAAGGTTCGGGGAGCAATTTCACCTAGGCTAATCCCGCAGGGGATACAGGCGAAATGCTCCGAGAAAAGTAATTCCCCGCCATCCTGATTATATCGAGACACCAGCACTACCCCAGAACCCAACTTAAGAGCCGTTTCCACCGAATCGACAATACGCCCCTGGCTATTACTCTGCCCGATAACCAAACGGTCAACGACAACTTCGATAGTATGTTTTTTATTTTTAGCCAGACGTAAATCATCAGACAGGTCATGGGTCTGTCCGTCAACCCGCACCCGGGCATAGCCGGCCTTACGCAAATCATCGAATACCGCCTGATACTCACCCTTACGGCCTTT
>DCWM01000034.1:0-4416 GCA_002335405.1 Dehalococcoidia bacterium UBA2162 | reverse complement strand
CGATCTGTTGGACGGTTTGGCTGGATATCTCCCGTCCGCAATCCGGACAATGTGGGTGACCCACGCGCGCAAAAAGCAGGCGCAGGTAATCATAGATTTCGGTCATCGTACCCACCGTCGAGCGCGGATTGCGGCTCGGACCCTTCTGATCGATAGAAATCGCCGGGCTCAATCCCTCGATATAATCGACGTCCGGTTTCTCCATCCGACCGAGGAACTGACGGGCGTAAGCGGAAAGAGACTCGACATAGCGGCGCTGTCCCTCAGCATAGATGGTATCGAAGGCGAGCGAACTCTTGCCGGAGCCGGAAACACCGGTGATAACCACCAGTTTATCGCGTGGGATGACGACATCGATATTCTTGAGATTATGCTCGCGGGTACCCTTGACAATAATGCTATCTACTGGCATATTTCTCCTAACCAATTACCTCATTATTGTAGCATTAGAGCTTAACGGGTAACAAGCCAAATTTCATTGGCATTAAACCAACGTCACGACAACATAAGAGCAGAACCATACTCGCCAAAGCCATCAACTGTGTGCTATGGTCGGGCTGGATAGGACCGTCATTGAACGGTATCAAAGAAGAAAGGAGGTACTGATCATGCCCACTGGGGAGCTCCTCGGTTTTATCGCCGGGGCAATATGCACCGCGAGTCTTATTCCACAGATAATTCGCGTCTTCAAACTAAAAAGCGCTCGCGAAATCAGTCTGCTTTTCACTACCCTGATGCTACTCGGTTTCTTTATCTGGATTGCTTACGGAATTTCTTTCCGTCTCCCGCCGGTCATCTTCTGGAACGCTATTGCTGCGATACTGGCTGGAACTCTACTCTTTGCCAAGCTAAAGTATGGGAGATAACTATTTATGGCAACAGGCTATCCTATCTCCCCGACGACAAATGCGACAGCGTATTCCCGTGAATCAGAAAGACTAACGGCTAGTTTACCTAGGCCCAATTCTTCAGCGCGATTCCGAGCTTTACCATAAAGTTCAACCAGCGGTTTACCACGACAGTCGGCTAAGATTTCAATCTCGCGCCAGCCGACACCCCTAACTCCGGTTCCCAGAGTTTTCATGACCGCTTCTTTAGCGGCAAAACGAGCCGCCAGTGAAGACGGTTTTTGACGACTCAGACGGAGTTCGGTCTCAGTATATGTCCGCCGCAGAAACCGCAGCCCCCAACGTTTGACCGCCTTCTCGATACGACATATCTCAATAATATCGACACCAATACTATGCATTACTGTATGTCTCATTGTATTATTCACGACTCTCACCGTCAAGCAACCTATCCTGGATAGAGAATCCACACCGCTAAAAGCTGACTGCTTACCTAATAACCATGCAACTTCCCTAATTGTTCAACAGAATGCTATAATAGCACTGGTCATTCAAGCCATCCTACTGACAAGCGACAAGGATTCTCGAAATTGCTAGAGAAAAGGAAGAAAATCATCGCCGTTATCGGTGCCAGCCAGTGTTCAGCCCAAGAAGCAGAATGGGCGGAAGAGGTCGGCCGTGAATTGGCGAACCACCACGTCTTTGTCGTCTGCGGCGGTTTGACCGGAGTGATGGAAGCCGTTTGCCGGGGCAGCAGTCTCGCTGGCGGCACGACCATCGGCATACTCCCCGGCGATAATCCCCAGACGGCCAACCCCTATGTCCATATTCCCATAGTTACCAGCTTGGGCTATGCCCGCAACGTAATCGTCGTCAAATCAGCTCAAGCAGTGATCGCCATCGGCGGTAGCTACGGCACCCTCTCCGAAATCGCCTATGCCCTAGGAAGTAGTATCCCAGTTATCGGTTTGAATACCTGGGAACTATCCCGAAACGGTCAACCTGAAAATTCAATTATTCAGGCCCGGAATCCACTCGAGGCAGTAGAGAAAGCTATGACGCTGGCAGTGCCATAAGGAGAACAAAAGCCTCTTGAAAATACAATACCGTTGACGGAGGCGATATGACTTCGCATCTCGGCGAGTCGAGATGATCTCACGACAGCAGACGAGTTTGATGATATGCCAAACATCAGTCAGATTAGAGCTAAAGAAATTCTAGATTCCCGTGGTAACCCGACAGTCGAAGTAGAAGTCAAGCTGTCAAATGATATGCTGGGCCATGCGGCGGTACCCTCGGGAGCCAGCACCGGCAAATATGAGGCGGTTGAACTCCGCGATGGGGAACCTTCCCGTTTCAATGGGTTGGGCGTCTTAAAGGCAGTCGACAATGTTAATCAGCCGATTACTTCCGCCATAATCGGCATGTCAGCCACAGAGCAGACCGCTATCGACCAAAAATTAATTGAACTCGACGGTACTGCCAACAAATCATACCTAGGTGCCAATGCTATTTTAGGGGTCTCGCTGGCAGTCGCTCACGCCGCGGCCAATTCAAGCCCTACCCCTCTCTACCGATACTTAAACAAAACCAATCCCGACTTTAATCGGAACGCCCTACCAGTACCGATGATGAACATCCTCAACGGCGGCAAACATGCTGCCAATTCCACCGATTTTCAAGAATTTATGGTCGTACCCACCGGTGCCCATAGTTTCCGTCACGCCTTACAAATGGGTACCGAAATCTACCACGCCCTGAAAAAGGTACTCAAGGACCGAGGGCTGAACACTAATGTCGGCGACGAGGGTGGTTTCGCTCCTTCTTTATCTTCAAATAAACAGGCTATCGAAGCCATTTTATTGGCTATCGAAAAAGCCGGCTATCAGCCCGGAAAGGACTGCTCCATCGCCCTGGACCCTGCCGCCAGCGAATTCTATGATAACGGTAAATATATCCTACCGCGAGAGGGCGCTTCCCTAACCACCAATGAAATGATTGATTATTATGTCAAGTTGGTCGCCAACTACCCTATCATCAGCATTGAGGATGGATTAGCCGAAGACGATTGGACCGGCTGGCAGTTATTAACGCAAAAATTAGGCAACAAAATTTGGCTGGTCGGCGACGACCTCTACACGACTAATGTCAGCCGTTTAACCAAAGGACTGCAGTTCAAAGCTTCCAATGCCATCCTCATCAAACCAAATCAGATTGGCACTCTGACCGAGACCATTGCCGCTATTCAGATGGCTCAGCAGTCCGGCTGGACAGCTATCGTCAGCCACCGCTCAGGTGAGACCGAAGATACTACTATCGCTGACCTAGCCGTCGGCTTGAATACCAGTCTGATTAAAGCCGGAGCCCCTTGCCGTTCTGAACGCACCGCCAAATATAACCGACTCCTCAGCATCGAAGAGGAGTTAGGATCAAAGGCAAATTTTTCTGACATCAAAGCATTTCCCAAAAGTATCATTACTACGTCCCGATATATCGGGACGTAGTAATCTTAATCAATAAATAATAACCAAGAGAAGGTGTAAAAATGGCAACCAAAATCGGCATTAATGGCTTCGGACGCATCGGACGGCTGACTTTCCGTTCGATTAACCAACACCATCCCGGCGAACTGCAGGTAGTGGCGATTAACGATCTAACTGACGCCAAGACCAATGCCCATCTACTCAGGTGGGACAGTACCTACAGTCCCTACCCAGGCACAATCAAAGCCGGTGATGCTACTATTACCGTTGATGGTAAAGAAATCAAAGTACTAGCGGAACGCGACCCAGCAAACATTCCTTGGCAGAAATATGGTGTCGACATTGTCATCGAATCGACCGGCCTGTTTACCGACGCCACCAAAGCTGCGGCTCATTTCAAGGGTAGCCCCAAAAAGGTTATTATTTCCGCCCCCACCACTAAGGAAGATATCACCATCGTCCTCGGAGTTAATGAAGATAAGTACGACCCGAAAAAGCACAATATTATCTCTAATGCTTCCTGCACTACCAATTGCGTGGCTCCAGTAATTAAGGTATTACACAAGAACTTCGGTATCAGCCAAGGACTGATGACCACCATCCACGCCTATACCAATGACCAAAGGATTCTCGACACCGCTCACCGTGACCTGCGCCGGGCACGGAACGCCGGCACGAACATAATCCCGACGACCACTGGCGCGGCCCAGATGGTCGGCGAGATTATACCTGAACTCAAGGGTAGAATCCACGGGTTAGCCTTCAGAGTCCCCGTACCAGCCGTTTCCGTGATTGACTTTGTCGCCAACCTAAATAAAGAAATTACCGTATCACAGGTCAACCATGTTTTTAAAACAGCTGCCAACGGAGACTTATCCGGAATCCTCGAATACTGCGAGGATGAACTGGTCAGTACGGACTTTAAAGGTAACCCGGCCAGCGCTATCTTCGATGCCCCCAGCACCATGATTATCGCTGGTAATATGGTCAAAGTAATTGCCTGGTACGATAATGAATGGGGCTATAGCTGCCGCTTAGCTGATCTAGCGGCTTATGTCGCCCATAAGGGACTATAGCCAACAGCA
>DCWM01000063.1 GCA_002335405.1 Dehalococcoidia bacterium UBA2162 | reverse complement strand
ACCTCAGTCACCGTACCAGTATCAACCATAGTCGCTGCCAAACCAAACTGCTCAATCTGTTGTTTTATAACCGAAACGATATCTTGTCCTCTAGTTGTCATTTTACTACCGCCTTACCTCGCGTAATTCTTCCTTCAAAGCCACCAAGCGACTACGGGTGCTACCATCGAGTAACTTGCCTCCAACCCGGGCAACCACCCCACCAAGAACATTAGGGTCGATTTCGTGTTGGACGACTACTTTTTTACCGACAATAGCTTCAAGACGTTTCGCCAACCTCGATTTAGTCTCATCGTCAAGAGGCACCGCCGTAACCACTACTGCCGGCTCAATACCGTGGTGGCTATCTAAGAGCCGCTGGTATTCCTCATTAATTTCACCCACCAGATTAAACTTATCTCTGGTTACCAGAAGATAAACCAGATTTAAGGCGAAGGGGTTTATCTCACCCAGCCGTTCGGCCAACAGCCCTGCCTTATCACTAAAACGTAACTTTGGATTCTCCAGTAATGCTACCAAGTCATCATCTTTTCCCAAGCCAACAACCTTGTTTAGGTCTGACTGCCATCTATCCAATTCTTGCCTCTCCAAGGCAACTTGAAACACTGCTCGCGCGTAGCGCCTGGCATAAGCTCTTCTTGCCATTATATCTCCCGAATAAGATTCTAGTTTTTCTTCAGAGTTGCGCTTTCATCCAAGGTCTTCTCAATGAGCTGACGGTGAGATTCTTTATCTAGGGAGCGTTCGATAACCTTCTCTGCCGCCAGTATCGTCAGGTCGGCAAATTCTCGACGCAACTTACCAATCGCCTCATCACTCTCCCCTTGAATCTTCTCCCGAGCCCGGACAATCAGAGAATCAGCTTCCCGCTTCGCCTCTTGCTGTGCCTGCTGGCGAACCTCTTCACCCGTTCGCACCGCCCGGGCGATAATCTCCTGTCCCTCCCTACTGGCCGCCTCGATTCTTCTTTTACTTTCTTCCTCCGCCTGCTCGGCCTGCTCGCGAACACGCTCGGTTTGGTCGATACTCTCTTTAACCTTCCGCGAACGCTCATCGAGCATTCTCAGAATAGGCTTATAGGCCACCAGATAGAGCAAGACAAAAAGAATACCAAAATTGACAATCTGTGCCAACAGTGTCGGCCAACTTATGCCCAGACCGGCCAAACCTTCCCCTTCCATGATAACTCCTCTTTATACTGAAGTGACAAAACTACGCTACACGAGAAAGTACCGCCGCGATCACGGTGCCAACCAGGAAAAACGCTCCTAGTATGGCTGACGCAATAATAATTGCTATAGAGGTAGGTATACCTTCCTGCATAGTTGCCTCCTTATTTCTCAGTTACTAGACAATCATCGCCAGAATAATAGCGACAATCAGCACATAAATTGCGATAGCTTCAGCAAAAGCGCCAATCAGTATCATGTTGGTCAGGATGGGACCGCTCGCTTCGGGATTACGGGATATACCCTGCAATGCCGAAAAGCCAATAATACCCAGGGCCAATGCTGGACCCAGCATACCTAGCCCAACCGCCAACCCCACCGCCAACATTTTCATTACTTCTGGTGTCATTCTTCTCCTCCTCTTAACTTCCAGATAGTCTTATTTTTTTCAGCTAGTGATGAGCTGATTCTTCACTATGTTCTCCATGAGCCGCTACTGCTATAGTCATGAAAATCAGGGTCAAACCGGCAAAGATTAACGACTGAACAAAACCGACCAGTAGTTCCAGACCATAAAATATCACGGCTGCTGCCCACGGGATTAGGAAAACCGCGACCAGGAGCAATATTTCGCCCGCAGTCATATTGCCGAAAAGACGAAAGGTGAAGCTTACGATTCTGATAAACTCGCTCAAGGTTTCCAATACACCAATGAAAACATTGATAAGGCCGGTCATCAGTCCGGAAAAGCCAGCCTTCATCTTGCCGCGCATTATCAAACGTAAACTACTAACCAATCCGCCAACATTGATGAACTTTCCCAGATAGCGAAAGCCGAGTGTGCGCAAACCAAAATATTCCACAAAGACGAACGAAATTAGCGCCACGGCCAGTGGAGTGTTTATATCGGTATTGGCTCCGCGCAACAAGTGCACTTCGCCCTCAGAAGTATGCAGCAAAATAGAGCCATATCCCGGAAGAAGGTTCAGCCAGGCATTAAAGCCAACAAAAAGGAATATAGTGGCAACTATAGGGAAGAAGCGGCGTCCGTTCTTCTCTCCAGCTACACTCTTACAGAAGTTAAGCAGGGCCTCAAGAATAAATTCTAACAGGGACTGCCGCCGCCCAGGTACCAGAGTCAGCCGGCGGGTTACCAGGAAAGAAACCCCGACCAAGAAGATGATGGTAACCCAGGTGGCGATAATGCTATTGGTTATGGGAAAACTGAACAGATGGAAAACGACTTCGGCCGGTAGCTCAGGGTGCGGCTTAGCCGGAATCAGCCAAGCAGGCAAGCCCAGCAGATTCTTACCCATCGGCCCGGTAAGGACACCAACGATAAGAAGGCCAACAAAACCGGCGGCAAAGCCAATGAGCACCGGGAAGGAACAACCCAAGACACGCTTCTTTGGCACTAGCCTTCTCCCTTACTTCGTTTCTGATTGATATTAGGCAATATCATCCGGTATACTCCGTAGAAAGCCACAACAACTCCTAAGAGTAAGCCAATGATGACTAGAACGGGTCTAGTATGTAATTTACTATCTAACCAGAGGCCACCGAATACACCTAAAACGATGCAGATACCAACATACCACCCCATCCCAAGCAGCCGCAAAGCCATTTCCCGCCGGCTCATCCTACTAGTAGGATAGCAAACTTACCTTTTCATTACAAGCCTGTTCCACATTTCCTTACGCATTACAAAAGCCTTACCCTGGCTATTAAAAAACCCCGAGTCCTCAACCCCAGGGCTTTCAATCAACAAGTTTTAGTGCAACCGCCACCTTCTTACAAGAAGTTATTCGCCAATATCTCATACTTTAGAGACTACCATCCTTTGTTCGAAATGACAGAAAGCGTTATTAAAGAACCACTATGATTTACGTTTACCAAAGTCATCCAAATCAAGCTGGTCAATAAAATCACGAAAGGCTGACATCCTTTTTAGCTCTTCCTCAGTAACCTTCTGGTCCTTACCATCAATCATACCCTTCTCATCAACTAGAGGCTTACCCGTCTCCCGGTCCAACAGAATACCCGCCTTGTCCAAGACTACCTCCTCGACATAGATGGGTACTTCCACCCTTACCGCTAGCGCCAGAGCATCGCTCGGACGAGAGTCAACTTCAATCTGCCCCCCATCGATATTAAGAATAATCCTGGCATAAAAGACGTCATTCTTCAGATCGTAGACGATGATAGAATTTACTTCCGCTCCTAAAGCATCGACCATCGAGGTTAGTAAGTCATGTGTCAAAGGGCGATCAAGCTTCACCCCCTGTAGTTTCACCGCAATGGCATCAGCCTCCGCCGGACCAATCCAGATGGGCAGATAACGATCGTCCAATTTCTCTTTTAATATCACCACCCGCTGATAATTCATAAGACTCACGCGAATACTATCAATCGTCACCTCAATCATATCTGGACCTCCCTCGCCGAGTAACAGAATAATCCTACCCCACATCCCCATCACTGTCAACTGGAAATAGCCACGATACTACTTAGCCTTGGTTAGAAATAGTAAGTGAAAAAGTCAGCTGATTGTTATGAAAGAGAATGCAGCGGGCGGACCTGCACGGAAATAACGGTAGGCGTGAAGCAATGATACCTACTTCCAGCAATTTTTCAGAAACCGACGGTCAATAGGCACTATTCTATCAGCCACTTCCCTGAGCGGCACCGAAGTCCGCTCTTTGCCAAATAGCGCCACCTCTATGTTCTTCCCGGTATCCTTCACCGTCTGGAGGGCACCGACAAAGTCACCGTCTCCGGAGACAAGAACAGCGATATCATAATTATTCTTGAAGCTATGAGTGAGAAGATCGGTAGTCAGCATTATGTCAACGCCCTTTTCGTAAGGTGAGGAGCTGGGCCAGTTATTATAAACCAAACGCCCCAGACGCAATTCACAGTAGGGGGTTAGCTTAACACTGTCCAAAAAGGCTAGCTGCTGTTGATACCGTTCCGGCTCTTCTCTCCGCCCCACGGTAGAATTATAATAATAGATTCTTATCAGCCGGCGCTTATCCAAGAGCCTCTCGCAAAACTTATGGAGATCGATATCCGTTCTCTGGAAATTATTCTTGAGGGAATGGTACATGTTACTGCCGTCGATAAATATCATCACTCGTTCGGTTCGGTACGTCATCAATCACTCTCTTTTTATTATTTTCAAGTTAGATTCGGGTCTACCAGAATTAGCCTGAACCAAGGTATTCCAACCGATTCCACCGTCAATGGCGAATCTGCGACTGACCCCTAAGGTAAACATTTTTGTTCATCACACATGCTTCCGTACAATTTGTCAATACCCTCTAGCACTTCGTATACCCACAGGTGGAGCAGATAAAACAGCCTTCTTGATATACCAACAAGTCGCCACACTCCGGACACTGGCCAGCAAGATTCCTGACAGGACCATTATCCACCACCTTAGCTATAGTATCGGTGGCAAGGCCGGTATTCTCCGAGCTGTTCTTAGTTTGCTTCGCCAGGACAGTAGCAATGGCATCAGCACAGGAAAGCACCGCCTTACCCTCTCCCCAGGCAATAGACGGACAGCGAATACCACGAAGTTGCTTTACGGTAGAGACAATATCAACCCCAGAGCGCAAGGTCAAAGAGACCAACCGGCAAATGGCTTCAAGCTGGGCGGAGGCACAGCCTCCGGCTTTACCTAGTGTAGAGAATACCTCGCAGATACCCCGTTCATCAAAGTTTACTGTGATGTACATACTACCGCAGCCGGTAGTTACCTTCTCGGTAACCCCGGTGGTCGTTTTCGGCCGCTCTCGTGGCGTCAGCCTGCTTGCCTGAAACGAATCGTCTTTCTCCGCTTTAGCAATCTCGGTGGCATCGGTTTCACCCGTCATCAACACCTGTGCTTCCCGGCTCCGGTCCCGATAAATAGTTATCCCTTTCAGCCCCAATTCATGAGCCCTCTCATATACTTGTGCCACATCTTCGCGAGTCGTCTCATGGGGGAAGTTGACCGTTTTAGAGACAGCGTTATTCGTAGACTGCTGAAAGGCGGACTGCATACGGACGTGCCACTCCGGACTAATGTCATGAGCGGTGACAAAAACCCGCTTGACCTTCTCCGGAATACCCTCGATCGCGTGGAGCCTAGTACCTGAGGCCAACTGTCGCA
Organism: Dehalococcoidia bacterium UBA2162; assembly: GCA_002335405.1. Taxonomy (GTDB): domain Bacteria; phylum Chloroflexota; class Dehalococcoidia; order Dehalococcoidales; family UBA2162; genus UBA2162. The sequence continues at coordinate 6,525 of DCWM01000063.1, read as the reverse complement.
TCAAGTCTTCCGAGTAGAAGCCCTGACTCTTAGCCACGGCTTCAAAATAAGGATGAACCTCGACAAGACGGGCCCCATCCAAAATATTACGCACATAGCTCAGGGCAAAAAGAGGCTCGATACCGCTGGAACAACCGGCGATAATACTCAGGGTACCAGTAGGAGCAATGGTAGTGCGGGTGGCATTCCTCACTTTAGAGCCATTAGGACCATCGTATACGCTTCCCTGAAAGGCGGGGAATTCACCTCTCTCACCTGCCAATTCCTTGGACGCTTCGGTGGCAATTTGAGAAATTCTTTTCATCACCTCAGTTGCAACATCTAATGCTTCTTGCGAATCATAGGGTATATCGAGCTGGATAAGCATATCGGCAAACCCCATCACTCCTAACCCGATTTTCCTAGTCAATTTTGTCCTCTTATCGATGTCCGACAAGGGGAACTTGTTGACATCGATAACATTGTCTAGAAAACGTACCGCCAACTTTACCGTCCGGGTGAGCCGATCATAATCAATCTCATCCTGCCGTAAACTTGTCGAATCAGCAGTGCCGCTTGCTGTACGCAGCATACGACTGAGATTAATCGAGCCGAGATTACAGGACTCATAGGGGAGCAGGGGCTGCTCGCCACAAGGATTGGTGCTCTCAATCTTACCCAGAATCGGCGTTGGGTTATCGTTGTTAATATGGTCGATAAAAACGACGCCGGGGTCGCCGGTGCGCCAAGCCATATCCACAATCTTGTCGAATACCTCCCGAGCGCTAACCATAGAGTGCACCTTCCCGGTATGTGGGTTAATGAGATTATATTCAGTCCCTGCCTTAACCGCTTCCATAAACTCGGTGGTGACGGCGACCGACAGGTTAAAGTTAGTAAGGGCGGTAGAGTCTACCTTAGCCGTAATGAATTTCATAATATCAGGATGGTCAACGCTGAGGATAGCCATATTGGCCCCACGGCGCATCCCACCCTGTTTGATAACATCGGTAGCCGTATCAAAGGCACGCATAAAGGAAACCGGACCGCTAGCAACGCCACCCGTCGAGCCGACCCGATCCTTCTCCGGACGAAGCCGCGAGAAAGAAAATCCAGTACCGCCGCCGCTCTTATGAATGAGGGCGGTATACTTCACGGCATCGAAGATAGACTCCATCGAATCTTCGATTGGCAGGACAAAACAGGCCGAGAGCTGACCCAGCTCACGACCAGCATTCATCAGGGTCGGCGAATTGGGCAGAAACTCCAGATTTATCATTGACTGATAAAACTCTTCTTCCAACACCGAAATATCAGCCTTAGTGTTATAAATCAGATCAGCCGAGGCAATCGCCCGCGCCACGCGCCGGAACATCATCTCGGCGGTTTCAATAACTTTCCCCTGCTTATCCTTCTCTAGATATCTTTTTTCCAGCACATGACAGGCATTCTCCGTAAGAACAATACCCGTATCTTGAACTCTGGGCTTACCCCGAATCACTGGTTCGACTCCGCTCACCATAAATAACTCGGCCATAGGTTTAGTCTCCTTAATCAAAATTGGCGTTTCGTTCGCCATAATTTCCTTGACGATTACTTGAATCTCCGATTTTGTTGGCACCCCGGCATATCTGGACCGCTGACGACTGAACTTTGGTACCAAATCTTCCATCCCCGGTAGTGGCCGCACCTGCTCCATACACTCAATTACTCGACTGGTGAGCTTCTCTATCTGCTGTTTGTCACGTAAGCCCATCGACTCAGCATGGGCAACAACCGCCCGCAGAATTGCGGTGCGACTGAACTTCTTATCTAGCACATTATCCGTACTCATCTCCGATCCATCTGACATCCCTCGATCACCATGGCTAATTCTTCCGGCGGGAGTAACGGTAGCTGGCTGGTCGAAACCGGCACCTCAACTTCATGAGTAACCAGATTATCGATTTCCCTCCTTAGCACCGTAATATCAGTAAACTGGCGATAGACACTGGCAAACCGGATATAGGCAATATAGTCCAGCTTCTTTAACCTTTCCATAACCGTATCGCCAATAACAGTACTGGGTATCTCCGCCTTACCCAAATCATATAGTTCAGCCTCAATATCATCCGCCATTTTATCAATAGTGCCCGCCGGCAAGGGGCATTTTTCGCAGGCTTTATGTAAGCCTATTAATAACTTCTCTTTACTGAACCCCTCTCGCCGCCCGTCCTTCTTAATGACAACAGGACTGGCCAATTGGAAACGCTCGTAGGTAGTAAAGCGCTCCTCGCACTTCAGACACTCTCGCCGACGCCGGATACCATTATTGACATCGCGGGAATCAATCACCCTGGAATCATGGTAATCACAAAAAGGACAATTCACAACATCCACACAACATGTAGAATAATGGGATTACTCTACCACAAGCAGTAGTGTTTGTCAAGGGGTTTAGGGAATTTAATAAAGTAAATTACGATTTAAGTTAGCTATACCGAGAAGCTTCGTTATTGTTCAAGAAACACCCGCAGGAAATGAGCGAAATTTTCCGCTACCTCCAATCCATGGGCTGATTTCCTGAATTCTATAGCCACTTCGCCCTGGCCAGCCTCACTGAAAAGGTTGGCCATTCTCTTTAATAATTCCTGGATTCTGAGCTTAAGTAAACTTTCAATTTGAGACAAGGCCGCAGATAGCTCAGCTATCCTTACCTCAAGCTGAGCAGTTTCCTCGCCCAGTGCAACAGACCCGGAAGCCGGAGATATGAGTTGGTCATTAACGTCGTTCAATACCTTTAGCCTTACGGTAAAGTCTTCTTTCTCACTCTCTACTCCGGACAATTCTTCCTGCTGTTTTTGAATTAGTTCCTTATAGCCTCTAATCTGAGCTTCAAGCCTAGCTACCTCTGCTTCCAAACCACTATCACCTTCTACTTCCCCTGCCGCCACATCCTCCCGTTCTTGAGTCACCGATAATAGCCCTCTGATATCTTTAAGGACATCCATATTGGAAACGCCTCTATTAGACTTTTCGCGATTCATGAGTAAGAAGCTCCTCCGCCAGATTCCGGTATTCGTCAGCCCCCGGTGACTTCGAAGCATAGAAATTTATTGGTATTTCATGGATTGGGCCTTCAGCAAACTTTACATGCCTATATATAATTGTGGAACAGACAAGATTCCCAAAGGTTTGTTGGATGCTTTCAGATACCTCCTGACTCAGTTTTGTCCGCCTGTCATACATAGTCCTAAGCACGCCTTCTATCTTAAGATCTCGATTCACGTCTTCCCTAACGAGGTTAATTACCTGCAGAAGATGTTTTACGCCGTATAAAGTGAGGGGCTCGCACTGCATGGGTATGAGTACACTGTCGGCAGCGGCCAACGCATTGACAACAAGGATACCTAAAGTAGGCGGGCAGTCGATGAAGATATAATCAAAATCCTTCTTCACAAGCGCCAGCTTTTTGTGGAGAATTTTCTCGCGACCTATCCTTCCTGCCAATTCTGATTCTGCAAGAGCTAAATCCACATGAGACGGGACTATAAAGAAGTTAAGGGTTGGTCGCCTCAATATAGCGCTCCCTATATCCACATTAGGGTCAACCAACACTTGGTGGATAGATTTTTCAACCTGCAAGGGATTAACGCCCATACTGACCGTAAAGGATGCCTGCGGGTCAAGGTCTACGATAAGGACGGTCTTACCCATATCGCAGAGACTTGCCCCCAAATTAATGCATGTGGTAGTCTTCCCGGTTCCACCCTTATGCTGGGCTACAGCGATAATTTTCCCCACTTTTAATCCCCCATGACCGTTAAGACTTTTGTCAAGCTGCCGCCATCTAACCAGACAAATTTTATATTCGATTATCTAATCAGGTATGCAGTTTATACAGAGCCACCAGTTACCTCTGAGGTTAGTTTGTCTTGATAATTAAAGGCCGTTGATGAAGGTATCCTCGATGGTTATTTGTATTATTCTATCACCCGTCTTAATTGCTTCGAGGACATCCATACCCTTAGTAAGCTGGCCAAATACCGAGTGCATACCATCAAGATGGGGCTGAGGAGAGTAGGTAACAAAAAATTGGGAGCCATTGGTGTTGGGGCCAGCATTAGCCATCGATAGAGTACCAGTGCTATGGGTGTGGCGAGTGAATTCATCAGCAAAGGAATAACCGGGGCCACCTGCGCCGGTACCAGTAGGATCGCCTCCCTGAGCCATAAAACCAGGGAGAACACGATGGAATGTTGTGCCATCGTAAAATCCCTCACTTGCCAGAAATACGAAGTTATTAACTGTTACCGGGACATCCACAGCGAATAACTCCAGCACCAGGTCTCCTTTTTCTGTTTTGATGGTAGCGGTATATCGCTTACTAGTATCAAGGGCCATCGGCGGTGGTGTTGAGTAAGTTTTACGCTCCGGTGCTGCCCCAGCACATGATGCCAGAAGAAGTACCGCCAGGATTAAACCAGAACTAGCTATTTGAGACAAACTCCAATTTATCACGAAAATCACCTCCTCTATCTAATCCATCTAATTATAAAGTGTAATTTCCCCTTACAATTGACATGTCCATGTTAAACCCTGAATAACTAAACGTCAATGATTCTAGCAAAGCCCGTATTCTCTGAGTAAAATTATGCTCGAGCGGTGAGATTCAGAACACGCCCCGTAGAGAGAATGGCTCCCATTTCGGTATCACGAATCAAAAAGATGAAAGGACGGTCTATGGTAACTGTCACTGAAGACCATACGGGCCGTGAATAGACCCACACCGGCAATACCAACAATACTGCTAATACAAAAATTAACCCCCTTTTCACCATCTATCTCCGAAAACATTGTCTACCTCAAATCTTAAAATATTTAAAGACGCTTTGAGTTAGTAGATCAGAACAAACACGCAAAGATATTTGTCGCTCCCACCACGCCGTGATATACTAATGCCATTTGACCTCAGGAAGCCCAGATATGAATACCGAAGGGCAGACGCATACTAGACAAGGGGCACGGTTCTTCTATGGCTGGGTTATCGTGGGGGTCATGGCCGTTGTCGCCGCAATCACCCCTTCCCTGGCAACACTAAATTTTGGCCTCTTTATCAAGCCAATGGGTAATGAGCTTGGTATCGGACGTTCCATATTTGGCTGGGCTATGACGGCGCGGCACGTTGGTAGTGCCGTAGCTAGCCCCATTGTTGGACGGCTTGTTGACCGTTTCGGTTCCAGAATTATGCTAGCCATCGCCTCTATTGTCGTCGGCGCTGCCATATTCGGCCTAGGCTTCATTCAACACTCCTGGCAGTTAGTATTATTGTTCGCCGCCATGGGGTTTATTGGCATCGGTGGGCCAGGAGCTCTAGTAACCTCAGTTCCTATATTCAAATGGTTTATCCGCAACCGCGGGAAAGCAGTCTCTTTCACCTCTCTAGGTACTCCCGTTGGAGCCGTGATTTTTATTCCCCTGACGCAAATTCTCATCGCCTCCAGAGGTTGGCGCGAAGCCTGGATTATTCTAGCAATCATCAGTGTTGGCATGATTGTACCTCTCTCCCTCACCCTAATTCGTCGGCAACCTGAGGATATGAATCTCCTCCCTGATGGAGCGAAGGCTCCCAGAAAATCGGTACTTAACCCTACATCGTCAGCCAAAAGCCGAGAAGAGGTTTCCTGGACAGTCCATGAAACCATCCGCACTAGTGTTTTCTGGAGATTGGTAGCAGTATTCAGTTTTATGTTCTTGACAATGGGAAGCGTCGGTATCCACCGTATCCCATTTTTCATGGACCGAGGCCTTGACCCCAGTCTGGTATCTTATGCCACAGCTTTCGACGCTGTCGCTGCCGGCGTTAGTATCTTCATATCAGGACTACTCGTCAAAAGGTTCCCGGCTAAGTTTCTCGGCGGGATTAGCTTCCTTATACTCGCGGTAGCCACTGTCCTTACCATCTACACCTATACTTTCCCCATCATGTTTTTATCCATGTCTTTATTCGGCTTCGGTATCGGCGGAATGATTTTCACTTCAAGATTTCTCTGGGCTGAATACTACGGTCGCCAACACCTGGGCAGTATTCTTGGACTAGCCACAACGATTTGTCTGCTCGTGGGTGGGATTGGAGCTCCCCTTGCCGGCTATGTCCATGATACCACTGGGTACTATAACACCATATGGTGGGCGAGCGTTGGTCTAATGCTCACCTGTGGGATAGTATTAGTCACAGCACCCATACCCAAGAAACCCACAATCAAAACTTAGCCTCGACAAATCAGGAATTTATTCCACCTATAGTATCCAGGTAATCACGAAATGATAAGGAAAATCATAGTAGAGGGTTGTTAAAGGTTAATGGTTTGGGCTACAATAGCCTTTGCGCCGAGGTAGCTCAGGTGGTAGAGCAGCGGACTGAAAATCCGCGTGTCACCAGTTCGACTCTGGTCCTCGGCACTTCACAGTCTCCAGCAATTCGTCTATAATAATACCGGCAACCAATAAAGCCGGGAGGCAGCCTGTCTTTCTCAGACTAAGAGGCGGAAGTAGTTCAGCGGTAGA
>DCWM01000003.1:6746-17744 GCA_002335405.1 Dehalococcoidia bacterium UBA2162 | reverse complement strand
TAACATTGCCGGAAAAGGCATCCGCAAGTAAGTCCTGTCCGGCACCGTGTAGTTTTAGTTTCTTGGCGACCTGAGTACAGTCAACAAAGGTGTCCCAAGCCAGCTTATGGATTCGCTCACTGTCCACCCCCTGCTGGTGAGTCATAATCAGTTGCAGGTCATCGCCGCATTTAGTGACATGGTAGTCAATCAGTAAGTCATTCTTTTTGGCTTTCGACATGCATTCCTCGCCCCGTGCCAGGAGGTCAGGGTGAGTTTCGGAATGCCCGACAAAACCACCGATATCAGCTTTAATGACACTCAATGTGATATCCAATGAACCCTCCTTAATAAATACTTAGTCGTTAACAGTCAATTCCGACTCGCGCCGTTATGCCCTTATCGTAAGGGTGCTTAATCTTTACACACTCAGTAACCAAGTCGGCAAGCCCGATGAGCTTTTGGTCAACATAGCGCCCGGTGAGGATCAGTTCGACATTAGTCGGCTTGTCACAGATTAGCTTGATCACTTCATCTACTTCAGCTAACTTCCAGGCAGTAACCACATTCACTTCGTCGAGGACGACAAGATCAAAGTTACCGCTAAGCATCATCTCACGAGCTGTCGCTAAACCCTGATTGGCTTGCTCCTTTTCTTGCGGTTTAATATTCCGCGGGTCAGTAAAGGTTCTGAAGCCGAACCGGGCGATTTTGACATGAGGCAAACTAGCCAGAAAACTCCATTCGCTATAGGGATAGTCCCCCTTCATGAAAACAATAATGCAGACCCTTAAGCCATGCCCTAAAGCCCGGACGACTGTACCTAGAGCAGCGGAGGTCTTACCCTTCCCCTCACCGGTAAAGATCTGAACGAGGCCGTTGTCAAAAGATGCGGAGGGGGTGGATTGACATGTTGCTCTCGTTTTTGTCAAGAGAACCTCTAGAATCAAGCTTAGGGACAAAAGAACCAGAAAATATACTTAATAACTAATTACAGTTTAACAATCTACTCCTCTCATGTCAAGAATAAATCAGACCTTAGTCCAGTACCAAAAACGGTTCCGTTCTTGTGTCCAGTAGTATGAAATGATAAAATGTGACGTTGCGTCAATAAAGAGAGGAGTAACATGATTATCCAAAAATTAGAAGTTAGGCCGTTCGCCGTCAACTGTTATTTGGTGGGAGAGGAAACAAGCCGGGCGGGAATAATTATCGACCCCGGAGGTGAAGCCGAGACTATTCTGAAGAAAGTTGAGACTCTGAGCCTCAACATAAAATCTATTGTCCTGACCCATGCTCATATAGACCACATCGGCGCTTTAAAAGAAGTTAAAGAAGCGACAAAGGCTGAGATTGCCATTCACACCGACGATGCCCATGCTCTTCAGCTCTGCAATCCCTTTGAGCTGAAAGGAGGCGGTATAAATCAACTGATTCTGGAGTACGCTGCATCTGGCATGGACTTCGGTTTTTCTTTCACGCCACCACCTCCACCCGACCGGCTACTTAAAGATGGCGACATCCTCGACTTAGGCCCCCAGCGTTTCCTGGTCCTTCACACCCCAGGTCATTCGCCCGGCGGCATTTGCCTACTGGGAGAAGACGTGGTCTTCACCGGCGACACGCTATTTAACTCTGGTATTGGCCGGACGGACCTACCCGGTGGCAACTCTGATGAGCTTATGGACAGTATCCATACCAGACTCATGGTCTTGCCCGATAACACCATCGTCTATCCAGGTCATGGCCCAGAAAGTACAATCGGCCAGGAACGCCAATACAATCCCTCCCGACGCGGTTATTAATCCATCTTGTTCGTAGATCCTATGAAGAAATCGTCTCAACTACCTGAAATAGTGCAAGCCCTGCTCGACGCCAAAATCTACCCGGACAAACCAGAAAAGATCGGGCTGGCGCAGACCCAGATGTCATTCGTTTTCCTGACTGGCGCCTATGTCTACAAAATAAAGAAGCCAGTAAATCTCGGCTATCTCGACTATACTACTCTCCAAAAGCGCCACTTCTACTGTCAGCGCGAAGTGAAGCTGAATAAACGCCTTTGCCCAGAAACCTATCTGGGAGTGGTGCCAATAGTAAGAAAAGGAGGAAGGATTCTCATCGGCGGCCAAGGCGAAACTATCGAGTATGCCGTCAAAATGCGCCAGCTTGCCCAAGAAAAAATGATGGGCACGCTACTGGACAACAATCAAGTATCGGCCGCAATGGTCACTCGCGTGGCGCAAAAGCTAGCTGAATTCCATAAGAAAGCCGAGACCAGCCACACTATCAGTGCTTTTGGTGACCTTAACACTATCACCCAGAATACTGCAGAGAATTTTAGCCAGACCATACAATACATTGGCACGACTATTTCTCAAGAAAAGCATCAACGCATCAGTGATTACGCTAATCGGTTTCTGAAAAATAATGCCCCTCTTTTCCAGAAGCGGCTCGATGGGGGCAAAATTAAGGATTGTCATGGCGACCTCCATGCCGCCCATATCTGCTTTACTGACGACATCTGCATCTACGACTGCATCGAGTTCAACGACCGCTTCCGCTATGGCGATATCGCCGCCGAAGTTGCCTTCCTGGCGATGGACTTAGACCACTACGGGCAATCTGACTTATCCCACAGCTTTGTTGATGCCTATATCACTTTTAGCCAGGACAAGGAGTTGCTCAAACTACTCAACTTCTACAAGTGCTATCGGGCTTATGTCCGAGGCAAAGTAGAGGGCTTCAAGCTTAACGACCCACATATCTCAGAAGAGGAAAAGACGGGGGTTCTGGCTGTTGCTCGGGAGTATCTTGAGCTGGCGGCATCGTATACATAAAGTTTTTTGTAATGAAGAAGGACAGCAATAAATTGAAAAAGCCCTTTGTGGGATTCGTGGAAACTGAATTAGGAGCCGGTTTTTTACTGATTGCCTGTGGTCTGCCCGGCACCTGGAAAACAGAGACGACCGAAGAAGTAGCCAGGATTAAGGGCTACCCGCTCCTTCGCAGCGACCTGATTAGACTAGAGGTACTAAAAAACGAGGATGTTTTCGATGAAAAAATCGCCTCAAATATGACTAAACGAACAATGGTCTATGATAAGATGTTCAAGCAAGCAGAGGAGCTCCTAAAAAAAAGCGACGGGGTGATACTTGATGCCACCTTTGTTACGCAGTCATTAAGGAGACGGGCCGCAGCTATAGCCGCCAAACATCACTTGACCTTCATCATCCTGGAGACTAAATGTCCCGAGCAGGTGGCCCTCCGACGGATACTAAGCCGCACCAAAGAATATTACCAATCGAATGCACTAACCGAAGAAGCCTACTTAAACAATAAGAAGAGGTTCGAACTAGTAGATTTAGATAACTTAAAGAGCCTATATACTAACCTTAGTATTATCCATCTAATAGTTGATACCCGCCACGACCTACCCAGGGACTGGTATGTAATCGGCGTGGACAAGAGCTAGAGATGAATATCAGCCGAGAATATGTGCTAAAATATACCGAAGATTTTTGGGGTACTTAACGGGAGATGAATTGGAAAAGAGTCGATATGATATTAAAGACCTTACCTTAGCCGAAACCGGCCGGCAGCGGATTGAGTGGGCTGCCCGCGAGATGCCAGTAGTAAAACTAATCAGAGAAAGATTTACTAAGGAGAAGCCCTTTAAGGACGTCCGTATTTCCGGCTGTCTGCACATCACTACGGAAACGGCCAATCTCGCCCTAGCCTTGAAGGACGGCGGAGCTAATCTTATCCTCTGTGCTTCCAACCCACTGAGTACCCAAGACGACACCGCCGCGGCGCTGGTCGACTATGGTATTCCGACCAACGCTATCAAGGGAGAAGATGAGACAACTTACTACAAGCATATTGATACCGCCTTGGACAATAAGCCCCAGCTTACGGTAGACGATGGGGCTGACCTAGTAACAATTATGCATACCAAGCGCCGTAGTTTGCTCAAGGACGTCATCGGCGGCACCGAGGAGACAACCACCGGCGTAGTGCGGTTACGCAGTATGGCAAACGCCGAGCAGTTGAAGTACCCCATAATTGCCGTCAATGATGCCCAAACCAAGTATCTCTTCGACAACCGCTATGGTACCGGGCAGAGCACCATCGACGGCATCACGCGGGTAACCAATATCCTCTGGGCGAGCAAAAAGACGGTTGTTTGTGGCTACGGCTGGTGCGGGCGCGGCGTCGCCTCGAGGGCTAAGGGGTTAGGTGCGCAGGTTATTGTCACCGAGGTCGAGCCAGTCCGAGCCTTGGAAGCGGCGATGGATGGTTTTTCGGTGATGCCCTTAACCGAAGCGGCTAAAGTCGGCGATATTTTTATTACTGTCACCGGTGACAAGCATGTCATCGACCAGGCTCATCTCCAAGTAATGAAGGATGGCGCAATTCTAGCGAATAGCGGGCACTTTAATGTCGAAATCAACATTCCGGCTCTTGAGAAAATGGTCCGCCGTAAGCGAAGGATACGACCTTACGTCGACGAATATGCCCTGAAAGACGGTCGCCACTTCTATCTATTAGGTGAGGGCCGGCTGATTAATCTGGCGGCGGCGGAAGGGCACCCGGCCAGTGTTATGGATATGAGCTTTGCCAACCAGGCACTATGCCTAGAATATATTGTGGAGAATAGAGGGAAACTTATGGTAAAGGTTTACCCCGTACCGGAAAAGATAGACCGCCATATAGCCCAGCTAAAGTTAGACTCTCTGGGTATCCAGATTGACACACTCACCCCCGAACAGCGAAAATACCTACTTAGTTGGCAGGAAGGAACATAGAAAGGAGAAAACATTGGCCAATAGTTTTGAGGAGTCACCCAAGTATTTGCTTACCTCGGAATCAGTTACCGAAGGTCACCCTGATAAGCTATGTGATGGGATAGCCGATGGTATTCTGGATGCTATCTTAAAAGACGACCCATGTGGCAGGGTAGCTTGCGAGGTAGCGGTAACCACTGGGTTAGTCATCGTCCTGGGACAAATTACCACCAAATGCTATGTAGAAATACCTAAGGTGGTAAGGGAAGTTATGTGCGATGTCGGCTATACCAACCCCGAATATGGTTTCGATGCTCAGTCCTGCGGAGTACTAATTTCCGTTAACGAGCAGTCCGCTGACATCGACCTCGGAGTGAGCAAGTCGTTGGAGGTTAAGAAAGGAGCCACGACCAGTGATTTTAATAAAACTGGAGCCGGCGACCAGGGAATGATGGTCGGCTTTGCCTGTAACGAGACCGCCGAGCTGATGCCACTACCCATTTCGCTATCCCACAAGCTCTGCCAGCGCCTAGCTCAAGTAAGAAAGGATAAGACCTTAACCTACCTTCGACCCGACGGCAAATCACAGGTAACCGTAGAATACCAAAAGGGCATACCGAAACATATTACCAGCGTCGTTATCGCCGCTCAGCATAACGACGATGTTACTCCGGAAAAGATTGAGAGAGACATTATAAAGCATGTCATCAAAGAGGTTATCCCGGCATCACTACTCGATACCGATACCAGATTCTATGTCAATGCTACTGGTCGCTTTGTCATCGGAGGGCCAGTAGCCGATACTGGGTTCACCGGGCGCAAGATTCTGGTGGATACCTATGGCGGGCTTGCCCGGCATGGCGGCGGTGCTTTCTCCGGCAAAGACCCAACCAAGGTCGACCGCTCAGCAGCCTATATGGCCCGCTACATCGCCAAGAATATCGTAGCAGCGGGGTTAGCGGAGCGACTTGAGATTCAGGTGGCCTATGTTATTGGCCTAGCACACCCCCTTTCTGTATCGCTAGAAACCTTCGGCACAAACAAAGTGGACCAGGGAATCTTACTCAAGCTTATTAATAAACACTTCGACCTTCGGCCGGCGGCCATTATCAAGCACCTCGACCTACGCCGCCCTATCTACCGGCAGACCGCCACCTATGGGCACTTCGGCCGACTTGACCTTAGCCTCCCCTGGGAAAAGACCGACAAAGCCGATATTCTACGGAAAGAGGCTCTAGGAAAGTAGAAATATAACTATACCAATGTACCCCCGTTGGATAATTTTTGGAGAGAACCACTTTATCGGATTCTCGCCTTCGCTAGAATAACAGAATGAATCAAGAATTTTTTGACAACGTCTACAAGGGGAGTGAAGTCAATAAATCCTATTAAGTTCGGCACTGATGGCTGGCGAGCAATCATCGCCCAAGATTTTACCTTTGATAATGTGGGCATTTGTGCCCAGGCGGTGGCTGATTATGCAAAGAAGACGGGCCTAGCCAGCTGTGGGCTGGTTATCGGCCATGACACCCGCTTCGCTTCCGAGGATTTTGCCGCCGTAGCGGCAGAGGTCGTCGCCGGTAACGGCATCAAGGTTTTTCTCTGTCCCGAAGCTACCCCAACGCCGGTAATAAGCTACGGCACGCTAGCACGAAAAGCCGGTGGTGCCATCGTCATTACCGCCAGCCATAATCCAGCGATATGGAACGGCTTCAAATACAAGATTGAAACCGGCTCCAGTGCCCCACCCGAAGTAACCACGGAAATCGAAGCCAACATTACCCACGTGCAGAGGACGGGAAAAATAAAACGGATGACGCTCTCTGCAGCCTTAAAGCAAGGGCTTGTCGAATACCTGGATTTAGCTCCAATCTATTTTGACCAGGTAAAAAAACTCATTGACCTGAATAAACTACGCCGCGCCGAGCTTAAGGTCGTCATCGATTCAATGTGGGGGGCGGGGGCGGGCTATTTGAAGACCCTACTCAGCGGCGGCACGATGAACTTAATGGAGATACACGGCGATCGTAACCCACTCTTCCCCGAAATAGAGCGTCCCGAGCCGATTATGCCCAATCTGATGGCACTTTCGGCCAAAGTTAAAGAGCAAAAAGCCAGTGTCGGACTGGCCACCGACGGTGACGGCGACCGTATGGGTGTCGTCGATGAAAACGGCGTCTTCCTCACACAGCTTCAGGTTTTTGCCCTACTTTGCCTCTACCTGCTGGAGGTACGTGGCGAGCGCGGTCCAATCGTAAAGACACTGACCACCACCAGTATGGTCTATCGCCTAGGAGAAATATTCAATGTACCCGTCTTCGAGACACCAGTAGGCTTCAGGTATGTGGCTCCAGTGATGGTTGAGCAAAACGCTCTCATTGGCGGGGAGGAGAGCGGCGGCTACGGTTTCCGAGGTCATGTACTAGAAAGAGACGGCGTACTGGCCAACCTCTATTTTCTCGACCTCATGGTCAAAACCGGCAAATCACCCTCAGAACTACTCGCTCATCTTTACCGCAAGGTGGGCGTACATCACTACCAACGAAGAGATATTGAATTCCCGGAAAAAGAGCGGAAGACAATAATCCGACACCTAAAACAAAACGCTCCGGATGACATCGGCGGCGTTAAAGTAGTCAGATTCGACACCACCGACGGCTTCCGCTTTCTCCTAGCAGACGGAGCGTGGTTGCTCATCCGATTTTCCGGAACCGAACCAGTAATGCGCATCTATGCTGAAGATGGCACGCTATCCCGTGTCGGAGAGCTTCTGACAGTGGGTAGAAATTTAACCGGAGTCTAGAATCAGACGTGGAAGATATTTATAGTAAACTAGCCCAAACTAAACTGCCACGAAGAATCGAGAAGCCCTGGGGACATGAGCTGATCTTTGCCCACACCCCAATGTATGCCGGCAAGCTCATTTTCATCCGAAAGGGTCACCAGCTCAGTCTCCAGTATCATCAGCAAAAGGATGAAAGTATCTACGTTCACCAGGGGAAAGCACTGCTCGAGGTTTATCCTGAGCAAAGCCAAAGGGCAGATGAGCCCGATGCAAAGCCGACACAATCAATCGTTCAGCTGGGTGATTGTTTCCGGTTTAAGCCGATGACCAGACATTGCCTGAAGGCGCTTGAGGACACCACCTTATTCGAAGTATCCACCCCTGAGCTTGAAGACGTCGTAAGGCTCGAGGATGACTACGGTCGCATAGATTGACACTATACAGGCTTCTTGATAGACTTGGATTTCAGAATTGGCCCCGTGGTGTAGCGGTCTAACATAACGCCCTGTCACGGCGTAGATCGGGGGTTCGAATCCCCCCGGGGTCGCCAATATTTTAGTGCGACAGCCTGGACAACCTCATTACAAATATCGCTGCCTGATTACCGTTGAGAGTTCCGCCAGCAACTCTAAAACGCGGTCGGCTTCTTCCCCGGTAAGCGAAGCCAATCCACAACTTGGCGTTAGTAATCCCTGTTCCAGAAGCTGCCGTAAGGGGATACCGTGCCGGGTGAAGGGAGCCATCGCCTCTTCTAGGCGGTCTCTCAAGCTGGCGACAGTTTCCTTGACCAGTGCCTCAGCTTCATTAGGCACAATTCCCCAGGCAATCGCCCCTTTTTTCTTTTCCAGAAACTCCTTGATTTCCGCAGGGTAGAGACTTAGTGATTGGGCGTAATTGTAAGCATCGAAACTCAGTACCCGGGCGCTAGTCTGGAGCAACACCGGCCAATCGGTATTACCACAACAATGGACTCCCTTAGTACCACTGATCCCGCAGAAAACCTCATCGAGCAAATTAATTACCTTCTCCCGCGATATGGCGGTGAAGGCGGAGCCAAAAGCAGCCATGTAAGGCTCGTCGACAAAGATGATGGTATTACTAGAGATTTTCTTAAGCTGTTTTTCCTGCCAGCTTGCCTTAAGGCGTAGCAACCTAGCGGCGGCATCGGCCAGCATGTCATCATAAAGGATAGATTGGCGGTTCTCATCGGTAACGGTTAATCCCCAGCTCACCGGCCCGGTTACCTGTCCTTTGACCGCCCAAGACGAAAGACTACCCAAAGACAGAAACGAATAAAGGCCCGCCGCATAGTCGGGGCTAATCGGATATTTGTCGCTGTCGTTTTCCAGATAGGCGGCATAGAGCGCCTCAAGGGGCTTAGTCAAATCCCTGGCACGCTCGACATGGATCCTATTCTCTTTAATGACCACACCGGGGAAGCCCTGGCTATACTGGGCATACATATTTTCGGGAAAGGAACGGTTCGGCAGTTGCGGCCAAGCGGGGAAGTATTTGAGATAGCGGGTGACCAGCCCACAAGCCTCAGACGGGTCTTTATGAGGCATACTACCAATAACGGTGGCACGACAGCCAAACTCTACATCCGACATAATTTAACCCCCATGGACGGGCGGAGAGTTGAGTATTCGCTAAATCCTAAGCAACTCTAGAATTTCTAATTTTGAATTTACAGTTTTAGATGAATCACTTTAAGTATTTCCCAATTACCAAACTGAGCTTCTTTTTCGTCGTCGCTGGTATCAGCTTCGGGATGGTAACGATGGCAGTTTCTAAAGTCCGGGCACAGGCGCAATCGCGCTTCCCGGATATACGGCTGACAGCCAACCTGATAATCTTTTTAGAGATATCAATATTCTTTCGCATAGTCTCCAGAATCATCTCAACGGCGACCGGTTTACCTGGCTCCCACCAGCTATCGTAGTCAGTGACACAGCCAATGAGAGCGTAGCAGATTTCCGCCTCACGGGCGAGTTTCGCTTCGGGTAGAGCCGTCATACCGATAATATCCGCCCCCCACGCCTTATATAGCTGTGATTCTACCCGGGTAGAGAAGGCAGGTCCCTCCATAACGACCATAGTGCCCCTAGGGTGAACAGTCGTCCCAGCCCCTTGCGTCGATTCATATAAAACTTGGCTTAACTCCGGGCAAAAGGGCTCGGCAAAGGGAATATGGACGACAATACCCTCATCGAAGAAAGTATTAACTCGGCCTCGAGTACGATCAATAAGTTGGTCGGGAATAAGCAGATGGCCAGGCTTTATTTCCTTCTTGAAGCTCCCGGCCGAGTTGATGGCGATGATATGCTCCACCCCCAGTGACTTCAGGGCGTAGATATTCGCCCGTGACGGCAGCTCCGTAGGCATAATACGGTGCCCTTTACCGTGCCGTGGCAAAAAGGCAACCCCCACCCCCTCCAGCTTACCGAAGGTAATAGTATCGCTCGGCTTACCAAAAGGCGTCGTAATATTCATTTCCTCAATATCAGTCATTCCCGCGATCTCATACAGTCCACTCCCCCCGATAACCCCAATTTTAGCTTTAGCTTGTGGCATATTAACCTTCCATATCTCTTATTTTATTTACCCGGCGCTGGTGCCGGCTGGCCCTCGAAAACTGGGTGGTGAGAAAAGAGTTAACGATTTCTTCGACCTGCCCCCCCACACCATCTTCGACGACCGAAGCAACATCCGCCGGCAGTCTGAGTGTACCGCCATCCTGCAGGACACCTTCGGACAGACAAAGTATATTGACGTCATTATGCCGGCGCGCTTGGCAGGCGCTCCAACCGTCACAGCACAGAGCAGCCCTGATTCCCTTTACCTTATTGGCAACAATACACATACCGACACCGGTATCGCAGATAAGAATACCCCGTTTGCACTTACCGGAAGCCACTGCCTGAGCTACTTTTTGGGCGATATCGGGGTAGTCCACTGGTTCGGTATTATGAGAGCCGAAGTCTTTATAGCTGTGCCCTTCTTCAGTAATTAGCTCGATGACCGACTGTTTAAGCTCTAGTCCCCGATGATCACAACCAATAGCAATACGCACTACCTATTCTCTTCCTTTCCCGCAACTTCCATTCTTTAGCACCTTGTCAAAACGCTTCCGTAAACCCTCTGTAGTTCTTCCCTTGAGATAGCACCTTCACGCCGGATTACCGGTGTCTCTCCAGTGACATCAACGATGGTCGATTCCGTACCTCCGGGACATCGCCCGCCATCGATAATTAAATCTATTTTATCACCCAGCTGAGCATAAACCTCATCGGCCGTCAACGGACTCGCCCGGCCACTAAGATTGGCGCTAGTACCGACAATCGGTTCCGCCAGACCCTTAATGAGCGCTACCGGAACAGGATGGTTAGGGATACGAATAGCCACGGAGTTACCACCATTAGTGATTATTGCAGGCACCAAATCTGATTT
>DCWM01000003.1:0-6350 GCA_002335405.1 Dehalococcoidia bacterium UBA2162 | reverse complement strand
GGTGGTACTGTCCTAACGATTTCAGCGAGTTGAGAAATATCCGCCAATAGCAAGGGTAAGGGGGCATTTAGTGGTCGCTCCTTAACTTCGTAGATACGCGCCACCGCCTGTGACAAGCTCATACAGGCACCTAATCCGTAAACCGTATCCGTCGGATAGGCGACGAGCCCGCCCTGCCGGAGAATAGTAACCCCTCGCTCAATTTGTTGGTAGGCATCAAAAAAAGGCTTAGCCAACATCGCTTTTACACTTGACGATAGTATAACACAGTGCTAACCTGTGATAAATGGCGAAAACCAAAAATAGCCCAAAATTAACCGTGGACGAGAGCCGGCGTATCGCCACCACCGGCGATATTGAAGTTGCCACTTATCTGCAAATCGCCAAGGAGATGGGCGGTGAACAACCATCCCCGGCTAGAGAAACCATACCGTCGGAACGGGAGTCCATCGTTGTCATTGACTTTGGCTCGCAGTATAGTTTGCTTATTGCCCGCCGGGTACGCGAGTGCAATGTCTATTGTGAACTAGTTTCATGTGATACCCCCTGGGAAAAGATAGCACCGTTAAATCCAAAAGGATTTATCCTCTCCGGCGGACCCGCCAGTGTTTATCAGCCAAACGCGCCGCTGGCGCCGGCTTATATCTACGAAAGCCATCTACCGGTACTGGGTATCTGTTACGGAATGCAGGTCATTACCCAGCAATTAGGAGGACAGGTTACGTCCGGTATCAAGCAAGAGTACGGGCATGCCGTTCTCCATTTAAGCGATAGTAAATCTCCCCTCTTTGCTGGGCTGGATAATTCTGTCCCGGTCTGGATGAGCCACGGTGACCGAATTGAGGTAATGCCGCCCGGTTTCAAAGCCGTAGCCCACACAGAAAACACACCGGTGGCCGTAATGGGTAATGACCAAGGTATCTATGGTCTTCAATTCCATCCTGAGGTCGCCCATACCCCCCAGGGCAAAATGCTTCTGAAGAATTTTGTCTGCCAAATTTGTGGGTGCGGTGGGATTTGGACAATGGGCAGCTTCATTAACGAGAGTATCGCCCGGATCAGAGAGCAGGTAGGTACTGGTAAAGTCATCACTGCCCTCTCTGGTGGAGTAGATTCGGCAGTGGTGGCGACACTTATCCATCGGGCGGTTAGTGACCAGCTTACCTGTATCTTTGTCGATAATGGCTTACTGCGCCGCGAGGAAGTCGAGAGGACATTCAAAGTCTTCCAAGCTAATTTAGGCCTGAACATCATCGGTATCGATGCCTCGGAAAGATTCTTGAAAAAACTCCAAAGCGTCATCGACCCTGAAGAGAAACGAAAGGTTATCGGCGAGGAGTTCATCCACGTATTTGAAGAGGAAGCGAACAAAATTGGCAAGGTTGACTTTCTTGCTCAGGGGACGCTTTATCCAGATGTCATTGAGAGCGCCACTTCCGGAAGCACGGCATCGGCCAAGATAAAAACGCACCATAATGTCGGCGGATTACCAGCGAAGATGAAGCTCACCCTGATTGAACCCTTACGCCATCTCTTTAAGGACGAGGTGCGTAAGGTCGGGCTGGAGCTAGGCATGCCCCAGGAGATGGTCTGGCGTCAGCCTTTCCCTGGTCCGGGATTAGCGATTCGCGTTATCGGTGAGGTGACTAAAGAGAAACTCGAGATCCTGCGTTCAGCCGATTTCATTGTCATGAACGAGATTAAGAAGGCAAATTTCTATCGGCAGCTCTGGCAAAGCTTTGCCGTCCTCACCGATGTCAAAAGCGTCGGCGTACAGGGTGACTACCGAACCTATAGTTACCTCATTGCCATCCGCGCCGTGACCAGCGAAGACGCCATGACGGCTGACTGGGCACGCCTCCCCTACGATCTCCTGGCGCGAATTTCCACCCGTATCGCCAACGAAGTCCCCAGCATCAACCGCGTTGTCTACGACATCACTTCCAAACCCCCGTCAACCATCGAGTGGGAGTAACTGAAAAAGTTATATATAGCAACAACTTATAATTAGACAACATGCCTTTAAATACGTATTATTTTTCTTCGATAAATGATTTTCTTTTAAAACCAAGTAAAGAAATCTTGGGAAAGATCATTTCATCAGAAACTCATTTCGATATTACACCTCAGTCAACAAGATCATGGGAATTTCAAATAAAACATTTGAGAACTAGCTTAAACGATTTCCCTGAAGGCTCTATTTTTTTTGAATTTAATATTCCCAGAATGGGGAAAAGAGCTGATGTAGTTATAATTCTAAGGGGACTAGTTATTATTTTGGAATATAAAGTTGGTGCTAGCTCTTATGATAATTCTTTTGTTAACCAAGTTTTAGATTATGGACTTGATCTTAAGAATTTTCATGAAGGAAGCCATAATAAGTTGATAGTTCCAATTCTAGTTTCCACAAATGCAGATGATGATGTTAATAATTTTGAGCTATATGAAGATAATTTATTGAAGCCTTTGAAAGCTAATGAATCGAATTTGGAACAAGTTATCAAAGATTTAGTGAATGAATTTGATCAGGAGTCTTTATTTGATGTTAATGAATGGATAAATTCAAGCTATAAGCCTACCCCAACAATAGTTGAAGCAGCTCAAGCTTTATATGAAGGCCATGATGTAAAAGAGATATCTAGATCTGATGCGGGAGCAATTAATTTATCTTTAACTTCTGAAGCTATTTCTAAAGTTATTCAAAATAGTCGCGACAACCATAGCAAATCAATTTGTTTTGTTACAGGGGTTCCTGGAGCTGGCAAAACCTTGGCTGGTTTGAATATAGCAACTGATAAAAGTAATGACCTAGATGAGTCTAAAAAAACAGTATTCCTTTCAGGAAACGGTCCCCTAGTTATTGTTTTAAATGAAGCTTTAGCAAGAGAAAAAGTGAACAAGCAAAAAAGATTAGGAGCTCCAATAACTAAAGCTTCAGCAAAGAGAGAGGTGAAAAAATTCATCCAGAATATATATCACTTTAGAGATACTTATCTTATTCAAAAGGATAAGATTCCTTATGAAAAAGTAGTCATCTTTGATGAAGCTCAACGGGCATGGAATCAAAATCAACTAGAGAAGAAAATGAGAGAGAAAGGGTATGAAGTTCAAATGTCTGAACCTGAGTTACTCTTAGAAATAATGGATAGACATATTGATTGGTGCGTTGTCATCTGTTTAGTCGGTGGAGGCCAAGAAATAAATAGAGGAGAAGCTGGTTTATCTCCATGGGTAGATGCTTTGGAAAAAAATATTCTGATTGGAATGTATATTTTTCAGATGAAATAAACAACGAGATTTATTCCTGGGGTCATGATTTGTCCGGGGTTATAAACTCAGATAGATCTACAATAATTCCTGATCTTCATTTGGCTGTATCAGTTAGATCTTTTAGGTCAGAGAATGTTTCAGCATTTGTAAATGAGGTCATAAAAGGAGACGAGGTTAATGCTTCATTAATAGCTGAATCACTAGAAAAATACCCAATATGTATCACTAGAGATTTAAATGCTGCTCGTCATTGGCTTAAACAAAAAGCCAGAGGTTCTGAGAGATATGGATTGGTAGCTGATTCAAATGCTATCCGATTAAAATCAGAAGGTATATTTGTAAAAACAGATATAGATCCAGCGAATTGGTTTTTGAATGACAACAATGATGTAAGGTCGTCTTTCTATATGGAAGATACTGCATGTGAATTTGATATTCAGGGATTAGAACTAGATTGGGTTGGCGTATGTTGGGATGCTGGGATGAGATGGAATGATGATTTAGGTTGGGAGTTGTTCAAATTCTCAGGAACAAAATGGCAAGAAAGGAGAATTGAAACTGAAAAAAAATATCTTTTAAATACATATCGAGTTCTACTCACAAGAGCAAGACAGGGACAGGTTATATTTGTTCCCAATGGAGATAATGAAGATATAACAAGGCTTCCAGAATTTTATGATTATACTTTTGAATATTTATTGAGATGTGGTTTTATACCTATAGATTAGTAGGTTAAAAAACAAAACTACACTGATGAAATAGGAGTTTAGTAATTCTATCCATGCAATCTTATCAACTTTTTATAAAATTAAACCAAAGCGTAGAAATCCAAATTGGAAAACTAGGTTTGTTCAATTTCCTCAAAGGAACGTATATATATACTGGTTCTGCAAAAAAGAATATCGACGCAAGAATTACAAGGCATTTATCAAAAGATAAAAAGCTCCATTGGCATATAGACTATCTATTAACAAACGACCAATCCAAAGTAATTAATGTCATTAAATCAGAGCTTAGCGAGTGCGATTTAAATGCAGACGCAAAAGGTAAGGTAATCGCGGAAGGCTTTGGAAGCTCTGATTGCAGAAAAAACTGTAGAAGTCATTTAAAGTATATAAACCATCAATTCCCCAACCCCTTTTCCGCCTCTCCCCAGAGAGCATTTTTCTCAGCGAAGGAAAGCTCGACGAAGTTAATCCCACGCTGGCGACAAAGCTCTTCCATATAGACGAATCGGCGGTAAAAACGCCGATTGGCTTCCCTCAGTGCTGCTTCGGGATCAACCCCCATCTTCCGGGCGCCATTCACTAAGGTGAAAAGCAAGTCGCCAAACTCCTGAGCGCGCTCTTTATCGGTATCAGCTCGCTTAAGTTCCTTAGCCTCCTCGCCCATCTTCTTAATGACGCCTTTAGCATCTTGCCAGTCAAAACCCAAGTGCGACATCCGGCGTTGAATCGCCTGGCTGTAAGCCAAAGCGGGCATCTGCTGGGGCACTCCGTCCAGTACCGAGGCACCACCACCCCGCTCCGTTTGTTTGAGTATCTCCCAGTTATGTAACACTTCTTCCGCCGTCTCTACCTTCGCCACGCCAAAGACATGGGGATGACGGTAAATCAACTTGGTGTTAATTTCAGTAAGAATATCGGCCATCTCAAACTCATCGGCTTCCTGAGCAATCCGGGCATGGTGCACAATCTGCAGCAGAAGATCGCCCAGTTCTTTGCCTAAAGCCGACCAGTCTTCTGTGTCGATTGCCTCCAGTACCTCATAGCACTCTTCCAACAGGTGTTCCCGCAAAGAGGTGTGGGTCTGCTCACGATCCCAGGGACAACCATTAGGCGCCCGTAATTTAGCAACGACATTTACCAGAGTTTCGAACTGATCTAGATTTTTCGATGAAGCCAAACGACACCTCCCAAAAGACAATTTTAGCTTGGCAGAACCGCCCCGATAAACTCCTTCTGCCCGCGCAGAAACTCGGCGGCGGTCATAACCCGCTTCCCTTCCAGTTGCACCTTCAAAACACCCAGAACTCCGACCCCGGTACCAACCCCGAAAACGGCTTCTCCTTTATCCAGAGCCGCTACCCGCCCAATATTAACATTCCTCTCAGTAGAGAAAGGCACCGACTCAGTTATCTTGAGCTGTTTACCCTGCCACCGGGTGTAGCATCCCGGCCAGGGATTCAAGGCACGTACCCGCCGCCATATGCCGATAGCCGAAAGAAGCCAGTCAATCTCGCCATCTTTCTTACCGAGCATACGAGTATAAGTTGCCTGGGACTCATCTTGTCGCTGGGGGGTAAGCTCGCCCTGAACCCATCGGGGGAGAATCTCCAGAAGCAACTGTGCGCCGACCAAGGACAACTTCGCAGACAGCGAGCCGATAGTATCCCACGACGAAATGGGAATCTGTGCCCGGGCTAACACCGGCCCGGTATCCATACCCTTATCGAGCAACATCACACTGACCCCGGTAAACTCACCACCATACAAAATCGCTGAGGCGATAGGTGAAGCCCCACGAAATGTAGGTAACAGGGAGGGGTGGATATTAAGACCGCCGTGAGCCGGAATAGTCAAAACCGATACCGGCAGAATTTGGCCAAAGGCGGCCACCACGATGACATCGGGCTGAAAGAGGGCTAGTTTCTTCACCGCTTGGGACGTCTTCAAACTGGCTGGCTGCGCTACTGTGAGCCCCCGTTCTACCGCCACCCTTTTCACCGGAGACGTCACCAGCGCCCGACCCCGACCAGCGGCTCTATCTGGCTGAGTATAAACCGCCACGATCGGATACCCGTTGAGTACCAACTGCTCCAACAAGGGTACGGCAAATTCCGACGTACCCATAAAAACAACGCGCACTCTCAACCCCTCACGTTTAATTGTATCATCAAAAAAATTTACCGGCAACCAAGCCCTTCAAGTCTATGGACGCGGAAAAAGGTAAAAGAGTAAGTCCGAGAGACCCTACAAGAGTAAACAGAGGGGCGGCAGTGGCTGGCAATCGCCCCCAAACCCTTTGCCACCACCAACCACCGTCAGTATGCTAGTAGTGTTCCGCTAATAGTCCGCGAC
>DCWM01000057.1 GCA_002335405.1 Dehalococcoidia bacterium UBA2162 | reverse complement strand
AGCAATTTTGGTTGCTGGTGTCGGGTTGGACAGGTCAGCCATTAACCGGTTAATCTTAGCCGCCTTGATGCAGGCCTCAGCTGGTTCTATACCGCTATATATCAGTGCTGAGACTACGCCGGTGATGGTGTCTCCTGTGCCGCCAATTGGTTCAAGGGCCGGGACAAAGGGGTCTTTGACTACGCCAACTACCTTACCGTCAACTAATATGTGGTCGGTAGCTGACTTAACCAGTAGATAGCGTGGCGTATCCCCATGTTCATGGGCTTCCTTCCCTAATCTTGCCACCTCTATGTTGTCAACGTCAAAGATGAAATGTCGTACGTATGCCGGGTGGGCGGCATCATGGTCGGCCAGGAAGCTTAACTCGCCTGGGTCCGGGGTGAAGAGGTCAAATTTTTGGCTAACCCCAACGGCTTTGGCGTTTAGTAAAGCACCGGCATCAGCGATAAAGAATGGTTTTTTCTCCATTTTATTAACGGTATTGACCAGTTCTATGAATGGTTCTCTTGCTGGCAGTAAGTAGTGAAGGGTTAATACCGTTGGTTTTAGTTTGGCCACTTCATTGGTCAAAAATCGGAACATTTCCAGAGTTCCTTCACCCTTACCGATGTCACCGATAACAACCGCCTGTGGTGCCTTTATGCCCAAGGCCTGGCAAGTTGCTGATGCTGCTGAAATCATAGTCGCCGTCCCCAGGGTTACATATTTATCCTTAAGGACGTAGTCTCCAATGGTAAGTTTGTTGTCATCGTACTTACAGGCCCCATATGTTAAGGGCATATCTTCGATTGGCATGGTACCAGCTAAAAGCAGCATTCTATTTCCGCTTCCTTTCTTTATTAAATAATTCAAGGGCTTCTAGATAGGCATGCTCTAGAGTGTAGGCACAGAGAGTCTTCCCCAACTCTCTTGGCCTAGGACCTTCTCCAATCACTGTTCCTAATAGGCTCAAACTGAGCCATGGTATATCCGGTCAGGCGCCCCCGGAAATGTTTACGATTGTCCCTACCCCCTTCCGGTAGGTGATTTTCATGTTACCACACCGAACCATGGTATAGTCGCCGATGTCTTTTGTTTTAATCAGCTTGCTTAAATATGCCGGCGCTAGCTTGGTGTCTTTGGGCAGAAACAATACATCCATAACGAGTACACTCTTCTCATCCAGGATGCGTTCCGCAGCCTCAACATCTCTTGAACTGAGTTCGAGCGCCAAGTCACAGCCTGTCCTGTATTCTACCGGAGGAGATACCTCCCTCATATCGAAACCAGCTTGTTGGAGGACATGTTTACCTCGCATTGCATGGTAGATGTAGTCAAAACAGACTAGGGCTTTTTCTTCCCCTGATATTTCTTTTGGCAATTAGTTTCACCCCCTTTTTTGATGAGTTCGTTGCCGTCTAATAGTAATACTACCTTATAAACCCGAAAACTCGCTAAGCTTAGAAGCGTATGAAACGAGAAGGACTGCGAACCAGAGATACCAGCTAACTGACGTGACTATTATTAGGGTAATGAATGGCGCCCTGGCTGGTCTTTTCCCCAGCCAAGTTATATCTATCGCGTCTTCAGGACATGATTCGATACATCGCGCACATCTTATACAGTTTCCGCTCATAGGCCAACCCCTCTCCACTCCCTCCGGCGTCAGGGAATACGACCGGCATTCTTGAACGCAGTCCATGCACTCATTACATTTCATCTTGTCTATCGTTATCCGGAAGAGACTGATTTTGTAGAGGAGTGATAATGCGGTACCGACGGGGCATAAGACGTGACACCATACCCTCCGTTTAGTCATGAACGGTAACACTATGGCAAGAACTATAATGAGAATTATGCCTATCCAGAAGATGGGTATGGATTTAACCCAGAGCGCGGGAGTGATTATGTTGACGATGGAGAATGGTACCAAGAAAGATAGTAGAATCAGTAATATCAGAAACCCATACTTAACCCATTCAACCCATCCTTTGAAGACAGTGATGCCGGCGGGATTGGGGATGCGAAAGCCACTGGTCGCAGTCGACGTTTTCTTGAGAAAACTGAGTGACCACCTTTCCTTATTCCCGGTAACCATGGCCTCGGGGAGAGCGCCAAGTGGGCAGAACCAGCCACAAAAAGCTCTCTCAAATATGATGAGCGTTAGAAAATACGGGATCATGAAGAGAAAGAATGAAGCCAGACTCGTGGGCTGTCCCGTAAGCCATACACTGTCTTGAAGAAGAAACTCGGCTTTTCCCAAAAATATCGACGGTACTAATAGCGGGAGTGGAAATAGTGCCGTCCCGGTCTGGGCAGCGCCCTGAAGATAGTAACCTGCGTGCCATGCTTCAACCCATATCAGAAATGAACGGTAGCCAACCCATAAAATGTTAGCCGCTAGTGTCACCAGTACCACAATAGCTAAACCTATAAAGAAAGGTCTCCGTAAGCGCTCCATTTTGCTTGTGTTGAGGGTGCAGAAGGTGAAAAGACCGACAAATAGCCCCATAACGCCCCCCAGCCAGGGGAAGGGCGTGGAGTACCACCAGAAAACAAAGCCGCCTGCTAAGATCCCCAGAATTGCCGCTTTTTTCTTGGAACTTGCCGCTGGTTTCATTCTTACCTCCGACTAGTAGCCACTTCTAAAAAAGTTGTTGATACGGGAATTCCCGTATCAACTCGTCGTGAACTGCCTTTATTTCCCTTTGGTTATAAACACCGATAATACACCCGACGCACCCGATTGTCAAGTCTGCATTGTGCGTGTCCGGGGATACTGTACTTTTTAATCAGGATAGTTTTAATTTAGACACCCAAATTATATTCCTGCTGATTATTTATCGGGGGCGATTAACCGAGTCGAATGGCAGGTTGCACAGTAATTTACAGGGGCTTTATGCGATTGGTGGCACCACTGGCACTGTACCGCTGAAGCGTCGGGGTCACGGCACTCTTGTGCCTGTGCTCCACCCTCTGGTACACCAAGGTGATATGAGAGACTGTGGTTCTCTGTGAACTCTGGATTATTGCGGACTGTCTCGTTGACTTCTTCGACCGGGTGGCAGCCGGTGCAGGATTTCTGGACGGACATCCTCCCCTCCAGGGGTGTCTTATAGTTCCCGGTCACAAAGGCTATTCCCTCTTTAGTCAGTTGCATCAGCGTTGCTTCGTGACAATCCTTGCATTTTATAGGTGGGTTAGCTTGGGCGTGAGTGTTGACCAGGAAATCGGACAAATAATACGAATCCACATGGGATTGTATGAGATGGCAGTTACCGCAGGCGGAGGGATTCTCCTTCGAATATTCCAGAGCGGCGGCTGCTCCTCCCGCCCCGCCTAAGATGACTATCACTGGTAGGGCGATAATCATTAGTTTCCATTTCTTTGGTAAATCTTGCCACCACTCTTTGATTCTTGACATTGGCTCAAAATCCTCTTTCATTTAACCGAAACGAGATATTAAAAGAAAAAGCCATTGCCTATTCCACGATAATCTTACCTGTCATTTCGGAATGGATGTTGCAGCTGTACTCAAAGGTGCCAGGTGTGTCGAATGTATAGCTCCAAGAGATACCAAGCGCATATAAGGCTCCGTGAAAAAGGTCAGTATCGGAGGTAACGCTATGCTCCTCACCATCTTTACTGGTCCAAGTAACTTTGGTCCCTACCGGCACGGTAATGGTATATGGCCTAAATTCCCTACCGGGGATCCAGACTTCATTGGGTCCTGGTCCTAGGGCTGGTGCTGGCGTCGGGGTCATTGATGCTGATGCGGTTGTGTTTGGTGCTGGTGTCGGGGTTATTGGTTCTGGTGCGGTTGTGTTTGGTGCTGGCGTCGGGGTTATTGGTTCTGGTGCGGTTGTGTTTGGTGCTGGTGTCTGAGTCATTGGCTCTTGTTTGTCACAGGCTGAAAGCATGAGTAATACACCAATAAATAGGATGGCGGTAATTCGTGTTATTCGCATTTTGTCACCTTTTTCTCATCTTGTATTATTGTCATATATAATATCTTAATGTCGAACCCCTGTATACGACTTATGTCCGAAAGCATAAAGTCGGTTTAACCATATGTGTCTAGAGCTAGGCGCCAGGGAATACGGGTTATGTATTCATCTCGATGAAGGTTCTTATCTGGGAGTTAACCTTCTCAATGTTTTCAAGTGGTCGTGTGGTCTCGATAGAAAGCACAGGAATACTCAGTTCATCCTTGATAATATCCTTGACCAATCTTTCTGCACCTGGGAGGTTCCTTGACCCAATGATGCTGCTGATGATAATTGCATCTGGGTTTTGCTTCTTTATATACGGGATTGTTGTCTTAATCCTTTCTATCGTGGGCAGGTTGCAGGGCATTTTCCAGAGCCATCTCGCTAGATTCTCTATCGCCGAACCATCCTCTTCAATCGGTTCATAATAGAGTGGCAGACGGGTATCACCGCCAACCAATGCGCCTCCATGGTCCTCAATGATATTAAAAAGCTGAAGTTCCTGTGTTTCTTCTCCCATCAAAAAGATCCTGAGAGGTTTTTGT
>DCWM01000018.1 GCA_002335405.1 Dehalococcoidia bacterium UBA2162 | reverse complement strand
TTGTAAACACTTTTGTAAACACCACCACATCGGTGCAAGGACCAAAAGAGGCTCCTACAGACACAATGGTGGGCGGTACTGGACTCGAACCAGTGACCTCTGCGATGTCAACGCAGTGCTCTAACCACCTGAGCTAACCGCCCGTTAGGCACTTATAATTCTACTAGAATGGCTCAGAGATAGCCAATCGAAGCCTTTAGTCGTATGGCAGTTCTGACGAAATTAGACTCTGAGCGATGTTCGGAAATACCAGCCTTGGTTCTATTTATTTAGGGGTATGACTGTGGTACAAGCTTACGGGATGCGCCACTGCGCCCACTTGTCCTTGTCTACCTCACCATTGTAGGCCGTCTTCGGTGTAACCCCTCTAGCAATCGCTGCGGCTGCGATCGCCTTGGTGATATCTCCAGGAATGAAAGGAACCAAACCCATACTTAAAAGTGCGGCGAGAGAAGCTACCGATGTGCCCGCTGCCTGAAGCCATAACCCAAGCCAAATAAGACCGGGGATATAAATCAGGAAGAAGTTGGCCAAAAGCATTAGCCCAAGCATTGTCAGAAAGCTCCGCGAACGGACATACTTGTCAACGAAATAGCCCACGAAGAGCGCCGCTAGTACAAAGCCAATGATATAGCCACCGGTGGCTGTAAACCCTGCTTGCCAGCCCGAAAACCAGGGGAGTCCAGCCCAGCCAAGTCCGGCAAAGATAGCCATACTTACGCCGCCCCACCACCTACCTAGCAGTACAGGGGCCAGAAAGACAGCAAAGGTCTGACCGGTAATCGGTACTGGGCTCCATGGGAGTGGAAACCTTACTTGAGCTAAAAGGCCAGTGAGAGCCGCCACTGCCAGGGCCAGAGCTACCTTCTTGGATATGGTTAGCTCATACCTCCAGCGAAAAGCGACATATTTAGCATTATTTAGCCTAACGGCCAACTCCAATCTACTTACCCTCTCCGACTAGCTTGCTTTTGTGGCTAATTTTGAAGACCGTCCTAGAGTTTTGCCCAAAATTAGTTTATACTTTATCAGGCAAGAAATAGAAAGTCAATTGTTTCCCGGATATAATTCACCGTAGGGGGAAATCTTAGCATGCGCCGACTGCGTCTGGGAATGGCCCAAATCAATACCACGGTAGGCGATTTTGTCGGTAACACGGAGAAGATTGTTAAATCTATCACCGAAGCCCGCGTCTTAGGCGTCGACCTGGTGATTTTTCCTGAACTGGCTATTTGTGGTTATCCACCGGAGGACCTTCTGTTTAAGCCCCAGTTCATCGAGGAGAACTCAAAGGCTTTGCAAGCGGTGATTGGGTGCTCCTCAGGCATCACTATCATTGTTGGTTTTGTCGATGCTAAGGAAGATATTTACAATGCTGCCGCTATCATCCATGATGGTAAGCTGGTTGACGTCTATCATAAGATATTCCTGCCAAACTACGGCGTTTTTGACGAAAACCGTTATTTCCGTGCTGGCAGCGAATCTCCGGTATATATCATTGCCGGCGCTGGCGTCGGCGTTAACATTTGCGAAGACATCTGGTATGAGGTTGGGCCAGCGACCATCCAGGCTCATGCTGGCGCTGAGGTCATCATTAATATCAGCTCATCACCCTATCACTTCGGTAAAGGGAAACTCCGTGAGAAGATGCTAGCCGCGCGCTCTTCCGATAATGTTGCTATTGTCGCTTATAATAATTTGGTTGGCGGGCAAGATGAATTGGTCTTTGACGGTAACAGTCTGATATTAGATGAGAAAGGGCAACTCGTCGCCCGGGGCAAACAGTTTGCCGAAGATCTGGTTGTGGTTGACCTTAATGTCGAGTCCGTTTTCCGTACTCGTCTTCATGACCCACGATGGCGAAAAGGTATGCCCATAATCGGGGAACAGGACTGGTCTCAGAATAAAATTATGGTCTCGGAAACACCCACCGAAGGCCCAAAACCGTCTTTACCTAGGAGACAAATTCAGGTACGTGGGTTGCCCGGTGAAGTCTATGATGCTCTGGTTGTTGGCACACACGACTATATTTTTAAGAACGGTTTCAATAAGGTTTTAATCGGTCTTTC
Organism: Dehalococcoidia bacterium UBA2162; assembly: GCA_002335405.1. Taxonomy (GTDB): domain Bacteria; phylum Chloroflexota; class Dehalococcoidia; order Dehalococcoidales; family UBA2162; genus UBA2162. The sequence continues at coordinate 8,462 of DCWM01000018.1, read as the reverse complement.
CGGCGGTGTCGATTCCAGCCTGGTGGCGGCTATCGCGGTTGAAGCCTTGGGTAAAGCCAGCGTGGTTGGGGTGGCAATGCCCTCCAGGCACTCATCTCCAGAAAGCTTAGCCGATGCTAAACTATTGGCCCAGAATCTCGGTATTGAGTTGCTGGTCATTCCTATTGAGAAAGTCTTCCAAGCTTATCTCGAAACACTGTCTGAAGTCTTTGCCGGCACTAAGCCCGGCGCAGCTGAGGAAAATATTCAAGCCCGTATTCGGGGTAATCTTCTTATGGCATTGTCCAACAAGTTCGGCTGGCTTGTCCTCGCTACCGGCAACAAAAGTGAGATGGCTACCGGCTACACGACATTATATGGAGATATGGCTGGCGGCTTCGCCGTAATCAAGGATGTACCCAAGACACTGGTTTACCAGCTGGTTAAATACTGTAACGTCCAGGCCGGTTACGATCTCATCCCCGTTACCGTTATCCAGAAACCGCCCTCAGCCGAACTAAGACCCAACCAAAAGGATACTGATACCTTACCGCCGTACGAAGTGCTGGATTCTGTTTTAACTGCTTACATCGAAGAAGATAAGAATGTTGAGCAAATTATTGCTATGGGTATCGATAAAGAAGCCGTCAAGTGCGCTACTCGTCTGGTTGATACCAGTGAATATAAGCGGCGTCAGTCGCCACCGGGTATTAAAATTACTCTTCGAGCCTTTGGCCGCGACCGGAGATTGCCTATCACTAACCGATTCGCAGGTTGGTAATAGAGCGCGAGATAATGGGACTCTGGTAAGACCAATATAGGTGTTGGGTTGGCCTTCTTACGGGGATTTGTGATGCTATCGCTTTGCTTTGCGGTTGCCCATGATAGCAATCTCGATATCCTTGTTGCAATGAGGGCAGGTGACATTAATGGTGATGAGCTGGCTCAAGACTCGTTCCGCTACCGCCGTGACCATCGAATCGATATTGTCGAAACGTTGGTCGAGTAAATCAAGACGCCTCTTCAGGTGCTGTAAGTTCTCCTCAGCCACTTCAGCTAGTTCGTCCTGCTTTGCCAGGGTTCTACCCTCCGTAAGGATAATCGTATTTAATTATAGGTGAGAGGTAGCCTAATGTCAAAGAGCCGACAGCACCTTGATTTAACTAGGGTAAGTAACGTATACTATTGGAAAGTAACTAAAATAATCCGGCTACAGACTAAACTTAATGGGGGGTGTCAAATGCCTGAGGTAGAAATCGGCAAGGTATCTGACTTCTTCAAGAAACCGGTGGTCGTTGGCGTTGAGTTAACCGCATCGCTAAGAATGGGCGATAAGGTTCGCATTAAGGGGCACACCACAAATATGGAACTTATCATTCAGTCGATGCAAATTGACAACAGCATTGTCACAGAAGCCAAAGCTGGCGACTCAATTGGTATCAAGGTTGGCGACCGGGCCAGACGGGGAGACACTGTTTATAAGGTTACCCCGTAAAACTAACTCTCTTCTTCCAGATGAACCTGGCGGAGCTATGCTCCGCGACGAGAACTCTTGCCAAAATTTTTGAGAAGATTAGCCATTTCGATAGCATCGACAGCGGTCGTAAAACCCTTGTTGCCCTCTTTAGCTCCTGCCCGCTCAATCGCCTGCTCCAAAGTATCGGCGGTGATGATGCCGAAACTAACGGGCAGACCGCTGTCTAGACTGATGCGAGCAATACCTTTACTAACCTCAGCAGCGAGATATTCGAAATGAGGCGTCGCTCCCCGTATCACCGTTCCCAGACAAATGATAGCGTTATACGCCTTGGTTTCGGCTAGCTTCTTGGTAACTAAGGGAATTTCAAATGAGCCTGGTACTCGGACAATATCGATGTCATCCTTGTTGACACCATGACGTTGCAAGGCATCTTCGGCGCCTTCAAGTAGTCTCTTGGTGATAAACTCATTGAAACGGGAGACGACAACGCCGAATTTCAAGCCCTTGCCCAGTAACGTACCTTCGTAAAGATTGCTCATTAGCTCCTCCTTATTAATTTTAATCGTCGAGTTCCGGTATGTCCAGACGGTGCCCCAGTTTCGCTTGTTTGGTTTTTAAGTAACGAAGGTTATAGGGGTTAGGTGGGACAACAATAGGTACTGCGGCCGTCACTTTGAGACCGTATCCTTCTAAACCGATGATCTTTTTCGGATTATTCGTGAGTAAGCGAATCTTATGTAGACCTAAGTCGGCTAGAATTTGGGCACCAATGCCGTAGTCCCGCAAGTCGGGGGCAAAGCCTAGAGAGAGATTAGCCTCAATCGTATCCTGTCCTTGATCCTGTAAGGCGTAAGCACGAACCTTGTTATGGAAACCGATGCCTCGTCCTTCTTGCCTCATGTAGAGTAGAACTCCCCGCCCCTCCTGAGCAATACTTTGCATGGCGAATGCCACCTGCTCACCACAATCGCAACGCAGGCTGCCAAAGACGTCACCAGTAAGACACTCACTATGAACCCGGACTAACACCGGTTCCTTAATCGATATGTCTCCCAGTACCATGGCGAGATGTTCATCGGGATCGATATCACTTTTGTACGCGATTGCGGTAAATTGGCCATATTTTGTCGGTAATTTGGCTTCAGCCATGCGGTGTACCAGTTTCTCATGGTGGCGGCGGTAGGCGATAAGGTCAGCGATGCTGATAATTTTAAGGTCGAATTTCTGGGACATCACCTCCAGTTGAGGTAGACGAGCCATGGTGCCATCCTCGTTCATAATCTCACAGATGATTCCGGCCGGATAAAGACCGGCCAACTGGGCTAGGTCAATTGCTGCCTCGGTGTGTCCCGCTCTGACCAGCACCCCGCCATCTCTGACGCGAAGTGGGAACATATGCCCCGGCCGAATCAAATCCTCGGGTTTGGTTGTCGGGTCGATTATCGTTTTTATTGTCTCGGCTCTATCGGCGGCAGAGATGCCGGTGGTGACCTTATTCTTGGCTTCCACCGACACAGTGAAAGCGGTGGTAAACTTTGAGGTATTGTCATTCACCATCAAAGGTATTCTCAATTCGTCCAGCCGTTGTCCGCTAACTGGCATGCAGATTAGTCCTCTGGCATACTTTGCCATAAAGTTGATTGCCTTCGGAGTCACCTTTTCCGCGGCTAATACAACGTCGCCTTCATTCTCTCTATCCTCATCATCAACGATGATGAGGAACTTGCCCGCCTTGATATCTTCGAGCGCCTCAGGAATAGTTGATAGTGTCATAGCTAAACCTCTCGCCATGGAATAGACTAGCTCATTAAAAAGCCATGTTCCGCCATGAATTCGGTCGTGATGCCGGTGTGGCGCGTCTGATTAAGTTGCTCTACATATTTAGCGATAATATCCACTTCGAGATTAACCAAGTCACCTATTTTTCTTTCACCAAGTATAGTGTGTTTCCGAGTGTAATCAACAATAGAAACCTGAAATGAACCGGCATCTCTAGCCACTACCGTGAGGCTGATGCCATCGATGGCGATAAAACCCTTCTCAACGACATAGCGCGTGACTTCTGGTGGCGCCTCACATCCGATGAGCATGGCAGCGCCTTCCCAATTAAGCGAAGCTACTCGTCCGGTAGCGTCGATATGACCTTGGACCAAGTGCCCACCCAAACGTTTACCTAGAGCTAGAGCACGCTCTAAGTTTACTTTGTCATTGGCTCTTAAAAAACTTAGATTCGACCGCTGCCTCGTTTCTGGCATTATATCGACTGAAAAGGATTTAGTGTCAAAATACGTTACGGTCAGGCAGACACCGTTGACGGCAATGCTGTCGCCCAGCTCTATGTCTGGCAGAACGTCGATAACTAGTTCCTTGGGTGATATTGCTATAATCGTGCCGACTTTTTCGATAATGCCAGTGAACATCTCTACTCCCAGATTAAACTTACCGTTGCCTGATAGTGGACCAGACTGATGACAAAAGATGGCTAATGTTTAACATAGCCATTTATCATCACATCATCACCGAACTTTTCTACGTTAACTCGTTCCAGCCGCATTGCTTCAATCACCTTATCCACCCCCTTACCAGCCACGGCCGTTTTCGCTTCCGCCCCACCGATAATAACTGGAGCGATAAAGGTAATCACTTTATCGACTAAACGGCTATCAAACAGAGAACCGAGCAAAGTACCGCCTCCCTCGACTAAAATACTGGTAATCTGTCGCTCGCTTAATGTTCTTAGCAGTCTAGTTAAATCTACCATTCCCTCTTTCGAGGGTAACTCTAATAATTCCGCGCCCGCTAGAGTTAAAGCTTCCTTCGTTTCCGTCTTTACTGACTCCCCTATGGCCAGTAGTACTTTACCTGGCTTATTAAATACCTGAGCCGTTGGCGGCGTGCGCCCCAAGGCATCGACAATTACCCGTAGCGGCTGCTTTCTGACCATGCCGCCAATACCGCCGCAGCGATATGTGAGCCGAGGGTCATCCGTCAGAACCGTATTCACCCCGGTTATGACCGCATCCGCCGCATATCTTAAATAGTGAGCATATTTCCGCGCTTCACCGCCACTAATCCATCTGGAATCACCAGTTTTGGTGGCAATTTTGCCATCGAGGGTGACAGCGAATTTGGCGGTAACGAAAGGTAGTCCAGTAGTCATAAATTTGAGATAGGACTCGTTAATCTCTTTCGCCTCTTGTTCATGTTCACCGATATAAACCCTGATACCTTCCCGTTCTAACGCATCATTACCTCTACCGAAAACCAGGGGATTGGCGTCAATCATCGCTAGGTGGACTTCGGAAATACCCGCGGTGGCTATGGCTTCGGCACACGGCGGAGTTCGTCCGTAATGACAGCATGGTTCTAGGGTAACATACATTACCCCGCCGCGAGCTTTCTCTGCTGCCTGTCGTAAAGCCACAATTTCGGCATGCCATGAACCAGGCGGTTGGGTATAACCCTGGCCGACAACCTCACCATCCTTAACTACCACTGCACCGACCGCCGGATTGGGACTAACCTGCCCGACGGCTAATTTGGCCAGAGAAAGTGCTTGTTTCATATAGTCCATGCTAATATCATTAAACATTACCCCCGTCAGGTTTGTCAAATTAAAACAACCGATAATGGTCTCAGTAGCAAGGCAACGGGTAAATCAGGTATAATGACAGCCGTGTGTGGAGAAACTAGTCGAGAGAATAGATGAAAGCCTTGCTGCGTGATGTCCTGACGACATTTTTACTGGCGACCGTAGTTTACGTCGGCCTAAGTTATACTATCCAAGATTATGTTATCCGGCAAAGCTCGATGATGCCTGCTTTTCAATCAGGGCAACGAGTGCTTGTGAATAAGATTATCTATAAATTTCGTCAACCGGCAAGAGGGGACGTTATCATATTGCGCCCTCCGCAATCCACTGACCCTAAGGCAATCCCTTTTATCAAGCGCATCATTGCTTTACCTGGGGAATCCGTAGCGATAAAGGATGGCGAAGTCCGTGTTAACGGTGTTGTGTTGAACGAACCTTATATCACTGAGCCGCCAGCGTATACTTATTACTTGAAAGAGGTCCCGGAAAACGAATATTTCGTTCTGGGAGATAATCGCTTTAATTCGGATGATTCCCATCGGGGTTGGACGGTACCCCGTCAGTACATAATTGGTAAAGCCTGGTTGTCATTCTGGCCATTAGGTAAATGGGGGGTAGTGAGCAACTACGATCTACCCTTACAAGGTGTGAGCCCTTCACCGTGAAGGATGGACCGAAGGGAAGAAGCAGATGAACAACGTAGAAGAAATCTTTGAGCAAGCCGGTACCATACTTAAGGGGCATTTCCGGCTGGCCTCCGGACGGCATTCCCCGGTCTACTGGGAAAAATTCCAGGTCTTACAATTTCCAAAATATACCGAAGAGTTGTGCCAGATGATTGCTAACCACTTCCGCTATCAGAATATTCAGTTAGTCGCTGGACCAACTACCGGCGGTATTATTCTCGCCTTCGAAGTCGCCCGACAGCTAGGTGTACGGGGTATATTTGCTGAGAAAGATGGTGGTCAAGGTTTCGACCAGAAGGCGCGACCTGGAGGTAGAGTTTTCCGGCGAGGTTTCAACATTAATCCCGGAGACCGTGTTCTGATAGTTGATGATATTCTGACTACCGGTAGTTCAGTTCGTGAGGTAATAGCGGCTATAACCAATCGAGGAGGTCTCGTTGTCGGCGTCGGTGTTATGGTTGATCGCTCTGAATTACAACAGGGCGAAATAGACTTACGACAGAGCTTATCGAAAGAGGCAGAACTATCGGTTAGCGTGCCGTTATTTAGCTGTCTCCGTAGCCTAACGCCAACCTATGAGCCCGAGAACTGCCCATTGTGTGCGGAGCACATCCCGCTAGTCAAACCTGGGGGCGGTTCATAGGAGAGCGGTTTTGTTGAGCTGGTACGGTAAACAGCGTGTAAATATAGGAGTCCGGTATCTAGCATTAAATCTAGTACTAGGTCATTGAGGTCGATGATGGAGAATAATCAATGAAAACAGGGGTTTTGGCCAGGTATCGCGAATTACTTCCGGTTACCCCCGACACTCCACTATTTTGTCTCGGTGAGGGAGATACCCCTTTACTCCGGTGCCGTCAGCTTGAGCCAGAAATCGGGTGTGGCGAGCTATATTTTAAGTTGGAGGGGTGTAATCCCACCGGTTCTTTTAAAGACCGTGGTATGGTTGTTGCCGTTGCCAGGGCATTGGAAGCTGGCAGTTATGCTATCATGTGCGCTTCGACCGGTAACACTAGCGCTTCCGCCGCGGCCTATGCCGCTTACTGCGGCCTGACCGCTATTATTATTGTGCCCAAGGATAACATCGCCCAGGGAAAGCTGGCGCAAGCGATTATTTATGGGGCAAAGATAGTTGCTCTGGATGGTAATTTTGACCAGGCTCTCAGCATAGTCCGTAGTCTCATTGAAAGACATCCCGTTACCCTAGTGAATTCGGTTAATCCCCACCGTATCGAGGGGCAAAAAACGGCCGCTTTCGAGATTGTTGATGAGCTAGGTGAGGCGCCTGATTACCTCTCTATCCCAGTCGGGAATGCGGGTAACATTACCGCTTATTGGAAAGGTTTTGTTGAATACTATCAGGTTGGTCGGGCCAAAATAAAACCCCATATGGTGGGCTTTCAGGCGGAAGGCGCGGCGCCAATTGTTCGTGGGCATATTGTTAAAGAGCCGAAGACGATTGCTTCTGCTATACGCATTGGTAATCCGGCAAGCTGGTACAAGGCGGTCGCTGCCCGTGATGAGTCGAGGGGCATCATTGATATGGTGAGCGATAAGGAAATCATGGCTGCCTATCGACTGATGGCGACTAAGGCGGGAATTTTTGGCGAGCCAGCTTCGGCCGCCTCTTTGGCTGGACTGCTTAAACTTACCCGGGAAGGTATAAATTTTTCCGGCAAACGTATTGTCTGTGTGGTTACGGGTAACGGGCTTAAAGATACTGACTTTGTCCTGAAAAATGCAGAACCATTTCTTGAGCTACCTGCCGACCTAGCCGCTGTCGAGGGGGCGTTGGGTTGGGGTGGATAGGGAACGTAAAACGGTGAGACCATCCTTAAGGAGGGAGAACGTGTTCGACGAAGCTGCAATTAGAAAGGCAATAACTTCGATTATTAAAGCGATTGGAGTAGACCCGGGAAGGGGGGGCTTAGCTGATACCCCCAAACGTGTTGCCGAAATGTACGCCGAGCTTTTTATGGGAATTCAAGTTGACCCCGCCGAAGAACTAAAAGTGGAGTTTGAGGAAGGATACCGGGAGATGGTCATTCTCCGGGATATCCCATTCTATTCGATGTGTGAGCATCACCTGCTTCCATTTTATGGTGTTGCTCACATTGGCTATATTCCTAATGCTAGCGGACGTGTCGTTGGGGCCAGCAAGTTAGCTCGAGTCGTTGAAGTTGTCGCCCGGCGACTGCAATTACAGGAGCGAATGACCACCCAGATTGCCGAGGCTATTTGTCAGGGTATCAAGCCAGATGGAGTGGGTGTTGTTATCCATGCGGAGCATTTCTGTATGATTATGCGGGGAATCAAGAAACCGGGTAGCACCGTGGTCACCTCAGCCGTACGGGGTCTTTTCCGTAGACAATCAAAGACCAGAGCCGAGTTTTTCTCGCTAGTGCAGAGTAAATAGTTTCTTTTTCCCCAAGTCAAGGCACTGTAATCTGCTACTTATCTCCTATAGACCTAAAGATAGGATTGTTTTCGATGAGGGTACACGTCCGCTCTGTGTCCAAACGACGTTCCCGTGCCTATCGAAAAGCACGACCGCAGGAACTATTCCGCATTGATACTTAGTGCGTAGATATTGGCCTAAATCTGAGCTAATACTGACTCTAACCATAAGGAAGTGGTCTTTCAGGTTGGATTCTAACCTATTCACGATAGGTTTGATACTTAGGCAGGCGATTCAGAAATCTGAGTATAGTATAAGTAGTACAGG
>DCWM01000027.1 GCA_002335405.1 Dehalococcoidia bacterium UBA2162 | reverse complement strand
CGTGGTCGGCTTTGGCAATATCGGCACCGGCGTTATCGAGCTCCTTTATCAAAAGAGAGTGGCTGGCCTAAAACTAGTCAAGGTAATAGATAAAGACTTGGAGAGACAGCGCCGTATCACCCTCCCGGAGCACTATCTCGGCAGAGACTGGCGGACAGTAGTCGACGACCCTAAGATCGATATCGTTGTCGAGCTTATCGGCGGTATAGAGCCAGCCAAAAGTATCCTAGTGGCCGCTCTTAAGAACGGCAAGGACGTGGTTACCGCCAATAAGATGTTACTCGCCCAGGAAGGCCAACATATCTTTCAACTGACCGCAACCTCAAACCGCCATATCGGATTCAGAGCCAGCTTCCTTGGCTGTCACTCACTCATCCACGAGTTCCGCCAGGCTGGCACCGCCGCGAAAAAGTTTCGCCGCATTTATGCCATTTTGAACGGCACTTGTAATTACGTGTTGTCAACCATGACCCGAGACGGTAAGATTTTTGAGGAAGCCTTGAAAGAAGCCCAGATCAAAGGCTACGCCGAGGCCAACCCGGCCGATGACATTGACGGTATCGATACGGCCAACAAAATGCGAATCCTCTTAGGGCTCATTAGTAATTCCTATCAGACGGCCAGTGCCTTCCCTGTGGAAGGGATTAGAGACATCACAGCTCAGGATATTGAATATGCTACAGAACTGGGGTATTCAGTGAAGCTGGTCGGGGTTATTGAACCGAAAGAAAACATTTTTCATGTCAGTGTTCGCCCAGCATTGGTACCTCAGATGTCCCTCCTCGGCTCGCTTGAAGGAGCCTACAACGGTACCGAAATTGAAGATGAGTACGGTGTTGTCTCCGGGTTAGTCGCCCCAGGGGCGGGTACTTACCCTACCGCTGACGCCGTCATTAAAGACTTGTTCGATATCGTCGAGGGTCGTCCCATGCCCATGCCTGATTCAGCACAAACTATAGTTCTGGACGACAGTAAAAACGAGGAGCGGCGCTACTATCTTAGATTTAGCGTCGTCGACCAAGCCGGTGTTCTCGCCCAGATTTGTAACATCTTCTGGAAATACAATATCAGTATTGCCGCCGTTATTCAAAAAGAAGCGATTTCCCAGGAATTTGCCCCGGTGGTGATAACCACCCACTTAGCTCAAGAAGGAAATCTCCGGGCCGCTATCGAGCAGGTAGATAAACTCGATACGATCAAGGCAAAAACTAAAATCATGCGCATCCTCTAGGTCGAGAGCCTCATTGGAAGCTTACATTAAACCGTGTAAAATACAACTGTGGCTAAATCGCGCAGTATTCTGGAGAGTTAAATAGAAGAGGACGAGGGGGCAGTTTGCTAAGCTATTCTTCAAAAATCAAACTGCCCACCTCTGGCAACGGCATCTGCTGCATAGCACCGGACTGACCACTAAAGTGACGATTGCACCTTAAACCAGCTTCAGCCCAGGAACCACATCCAAGCCTAAGCCATCTCTCCGGTCGGTTTGGAAATGGTAGTAGCCACAAGCCGCTACCATGGCGGCGTTATCGGTACATAATACCATCGGCGGAATCAAAACTGGAAAAGGCGAAACTTCTCTCAGCCGTTGACGCAATCGTTTGTTGGCGGCAACGCCACCGGCCAGTAAAATCTGCTTCACACAATACTCCTTAGCTACGGCCACCGTTTTACCCACTAAAATATCCGTCACCGCCTCCTGAAAGCTGGCAGCGGCATCGGCACTATTTGAGATTTGGTCCGCCTCGACCAATCGGAGCAAAGCAGTCTTGACACCACTAAAGCTGAAGTCATTGGAACCTTTCAACCAGGCGCGAGGCAACGTAATGGAAGCCACGCCACTTACGGCGGCTTTCTCGATGGCCGGGCCACCCGGATAACCCAGACTCAACATCCGAGCCGCCTTATCAAAAGCCTCGCCGGCGGCATCGTCCCGCGTCTGCCCCAGCAGGACATAGTCCCCGTGTCCCCGCATCAGTACCAAGTTACTATGGCCACCAGAAACAATAAGACAGACCAGAGGAAAAGCCGGCGCCGGACCAGACTCAACCAGCCAGTTGGCATAAATATGAGCCTCCAGATGATTAACACCGATGAGTGGTAGGTTACGGGCGAAGGCAAGTGCCTTAGCCATATTGATGCCGACAAGTAAAGAACCGGCCAGACCCGGCCCCATGGTCACGGCAACACCGTCTAAATCATCCCAGGTGACCTTTGCCTCAGTCATCGCCTGAGCCACGACGGGAACAATAGCCAGAAGATGCTGCCGGGAAGCAACCTCAGGCACAACCCCACCATAGCGGGCATGGATTTCTACCTGCGAGGCAATCGCATTAGACAGCACACAAGCTCCGTCCTCGACTACAGCGGCGCTAGTCTCATCACAGGAAGTCTCAATTGCCAGAATTTCCATTCTTCAGAAAAAGATTATAGCACAGGCGACATGACTTAAGGGGCACACCTCATAAAGCATGGTGGGGAAGGGGGGATTCGAACCCCCAAGCCTTGCGGCACTGGATCCTAAGTCCAGCTCGTCTGCCAATTTCGACACTTCCCCTCGCCTGACCACCACCCATCGGGAACTATGTCAGGAGGGCCTAACCTCCGGATGTTAACAGAAAAATAGAACCACCCGTAAGATTAAGCACCTCACGGGACGACTGACAGTTACCGCTGGGAGGCAAAAGGGCAAACCAGCGTTACCGGCTTGGAACGATTGTCCTATTAATTAACCTTAGCTAGTCCATGATAAATATTATGCATCTAGCCTTAAAGCCCATAATGTAAACATAATTATATAACGCTAGACCCTCCTCTTTGTCAAATCCTAAATTGACGCTTACCCGAAATACTATTAGAATATAGGTTAAACTAATCAAAGAGGTCAGTAGTGTATCATAAGACAACCCTGGATAATGGACTACGACTCATCACCACCACGATGCCTCACACCCACTCCATATCTCTATGTTTTTTTGTCGGTATCGGCTCCAGATACGAAACCGAAGCACTGGCCGGGGTTTCACATTTTATCGAACACCTCTGCTTTAAGGGCACCACCAAACGAGCCACATCCGGTGAGATTTCCGCCGCCATCGAAGGTGTCGGTGGCATCCTTAATGCTGGCACCAACAAAGAATTAACCATCTATTGGACCAAGGTGGCCAAAATGCACTTCCCATTGGCGCTGGATGTACTGACAGATATGATCCTCAACTCCAGATTCGACCCGATAGAAATCGAACGGGAACGACAGGTGGTCATTGAAGAAATCCATATGAGCAAAGACTCTCCCTCACAAAGAGTCAACCTGCTCATCGATGAACTTCTTTGGCCCGAACATCCATTGGGACGCGATACTGCCGGCAGTAAGGAATCAATGATGTCCATCACCCGCGACGCGATACTAGCTTATCTTAAGCGCCAATATTTCCCCAATAATATTGTCGCTGCCCTTGCCGGTAATATCAAACACCAAGAGGCCGTTGACCTAGTGAGTCAAGCGACGACCGACTGGACGAACCAGCAATCTCGTCCGGAGTATCTGCCTTACCAGGAACAATCAAATCCACGCCTACTGATTGAGAAAAGAGACACCGAACAGGCCCACCTGTGTCTGGCCGTACCCGGACTGTCACTATTCGACCCCCGACGTTTCGTCCTCGACTTACTCAATGTCATCCTCGGTGAGGGGATGAGCAGTCGTCTATTTACCGAAATTCGGGATAAACTGGGGCTAGCCTATAGCATCCATAGTTATATCGACCACCTTCTTGATTCTGGCTCAATGATAATTTATGCCGGGGTGGACCCGAAAAACCTACCCGTAGCCATCCGGGCAATACTAGAACAGCTCTCACTACTCAAGCAACCAATCCCGGAAACGGAACTGTCCAAAGCCAAGGAATTAATCAAGGGGCGTCTTTTACTCCGTATGGAGGATACCGGAGATGTGGCGGCGTGGGCAGGCGGACAGGAGATCCTTACCGGTCGCGTTCTTGGCGTCGACCAGATTATCGGCATCATCGATGCCATCACAAGCGAAGAGCTCAGGCAGTTAGCCTGTGAGCTATTAGTCGGGAAACACTTACGACTTGCACTAGTTGGACCAGTGACCAAAGAAGATTCCTTAGAGGAATTATTAAAGCTGTAAGTAAATAAATAGCCGCCCCAACCATATCTGGGCGACTATTTATTTACTTACTCAAGACTACGATTTATCGGGGCTAATACCCCATCCCATCCATCCCACCACCAGGTGGCATGGCTGGTGCCTTCTCCTTCTCCGGAATATCGGCAATCAGTGATTCCGTAATCAGTACCATAGAAGCGATGCTAGCCGCATTCTGCAACGCCGACCGGACAACTTTGGTCGGGTCAGCAATACCCCTCTTGACCATATCACCATACTCACCCGCCTCGGCATCGTAGCCAATTCCACGCTCACTCTTCTTTACGGAATCGACAACTACGGAACCATCTAGGCCTGCATTATTGGCTATCCAGCGAATCGGTTCTTCGACGGCCTTTCGCATGATATCGACACCGGTGGCCTCATCACCACTTACCTTAAGTTTCTTCAGAACCGGCAGAGCGCTAAGTAGAGCCACCCCACCACCAGGCACGGTACCTTCCTCTACAGCCGCCCGGGTGGCCGATAGAGCATCTTCAACCCGATGTTTTCTTTCCTTCAGCTCAGTCTCAGTAGCCGCTCCAACCTTTATGACAGCCACTCCACCAGCTAACTTGGCCTGTCTTTCCTGAAGTTTTTCCTTATCATAGTCGGAAGTCGTTTCCTCAACCTGCGCCTTAATTTGCCTGATTCTCGCCTTAATATCCGTTTCCGAACCCTTCCCTTCAACAATAGTGGTGTTATCCTTGTCCACAGTAACACGCCGAGCCCGACCCAAATCAGCCACCGTAACCGAATCCAGTTTCCGCCCCACCTCCTCCGAAATCACCTGACCGCCAGTGAGAATAGCCATATCTTCTAGCATAGCCTTACGCCGGTCACCAAAACCAGGGGCTTTGACGGCACAAATATTAATAGTGCCACGCAATTTATTAACCACCAGAGTAGCTAAAGATTCGCCATCGACATCCTCAGCGACAATAAGTAAGTTCTTGGACACCTGAAGTATCTTCTCCAAACCCGGTAAAAGATCAGCGACCGCCGAGATTTTCTTATCGGTCATCAGGATATAGGGGTCTTCAATCACCGCTTCCATCTTCTCGCCATTAGTGATGAAGTAAGGGCTAATATAGCCACGATCAAAGTTCATTCCCTCGACATACTCGGTCTCATACTCCAACCCTTTTGACTCCTCAACCGTAATAACTCCGTCCTTACCGACCTTCTCCATTACCTCAGCAATCATGTTACCAATTCCAGCATCCTTAGCCGTGATAGTCGCCACCTGAGCAATCTGCTCTTTGCTCTTAACCTCAGTAGATGTTCGCTTAAGCTCGGCAACAATCGCATGGATAGCTTTCTCAATACCACGCTTCAGTGATAGCCCATCAGCTCCAGCGGCAATATTCTTAAAACCACCACTAACGATAGCATGAGCCAAAACCGTTGATGTCGTCGTCCCATCACCACAGGCATCATTAGTCTTACTGGACGCTTCCTTAACCATCTGCACCCCCATGTTCTGAAAGGGGTCAGGTAGATCTATTTCTTTGGCAATGGTCACGCCATCATCGATAACTGAAGGCGCGCCCCACTTCTTATCAAGCGCCACGCAATGCCCCTTCGGACCCAGAGTCACTTTTACAGCATCGAACAGAGTATCTAGGCCTTCCTTTAAGGCATGTCTTACTTCTTCACCGAATATAATCTGTTTCGCCATTTTTCCCTCCTTACTCAGTTAATTAAGAAGCTCTCGCCGTAGCTTATCCCCCACGGCTTTTTCGGCTAACCCTCTTCGCGAGAATATCACTCTCCCGTAAGATAATCAGATCTTCATTATCGACCTTAATCTCAGTACCCCCGTATTTAGCATAGAGCACTATATCTTTTATCTTCACATCCATCGCTATCCGCTTACCATCTTCGGACAACCGCCCCGGCCCAACGGCAACAACTTCCCCCTCTTGGGGCTTCGCCTTTACCGTATCAGGCAAAATAATACCACTCTTGGTTACCTCTTCCTTTTCGCTGGGCTTGACCACCAGCCTGTCAGCCAACGGCTCAAGCTTACCCACCATAATAAACCTCCTTCCCTAATTAATTTGGTTCGACCAATCTCCCCGACCTATCGGGGATTTAGTAATTAGCAGTCTCACCTTGTGACTGCTAATTACTATCATAGCGCAGGACACTACTGCCCGCAACTCGGTGAAAACACATTACCAGTCAGCCATAGTGACTGAAAAGTATTGATACACACCAAATAGTGCTTTTACTACTTGAAATTCTTCTTTCCGCACGATATCTCTGTCTTTTCAACACACATTGTGAGAAGTAGAAAATATTGATAGACTATAGTGGGATGATTACAACCCACAAAGTATACCTCGGTGATGCCGAGACAGTTCTAAAGAAATTACCCGATAGTTCTTTTCAGCTGATGGTTACCTCTCCGCCTTATTGGAATGTTAGGGACTATGGACATAAGGACCAAATCGGGTTCACCGATACCTTAGAAGAATATCTGGACAAACTGAATAGAGTCTGGTATGAAGCCACCAGAACCTTACTTCCCGACGGCAAAATCGCCTTAAATATCGGGAATATTTACTATTCCGAACCCGGTGAAAAACGAAGAACCACAGCTAATTTATCCCTCCTGACCTGGCAGCAGCTGAATAATATTAAAAGCTTAAGATTTATGGGGACCATCTACTGGCAGAAGACAACATCCAGAGCCGGGGCAGTCCTCTTCGGAAGCTATCCTTATCCGACAAACTTTATGATTTCCAATGCTGTCGAGCCAATCCATATTTTTAGAAAAACCGGCAAAAGAGCGGTGCCTCAAGAAATTAAGGAACGATCGAGGGTGACACCAGAGGAATTTAGAAAATTCAGGGATGCTATCTGGAATGACATCAACGGGGTTGAGGATGAACACAGCGCTGCCTACCCAGTAGAACTGCCAGCCAGGCTAATAAGAATTTTTTCCTATGTGGGGGACTGGATATTGGACCCGTTTCTAGGCAGTGGCACGACAATGGCAGCAGCGAGAGATTTAGGCAGGAATTCGGTGGGGATAGAATTAAACCCCAATTATTTACCTAGGATTAAGGAAAAGGCAGGCACTAAGAAGGGCGGTATTTTCAATGGCACGCAATTTGTGGAATTGGTTAACTAAAGACAATGGTTATTGACTTCCATACTCACATCTTTCCACCCCGCATTAAGCAAGACCGGAGCGCGTATATTAACCGCGACCCGTGTTTCGCTCTCCTCTATTCATCACCAAAAGCCAAGCCGGCTACTGCCGATGAACTCATCGCCTGCATGGATAAGAATGAGATTGACATTTCCGTAGTACTCAACATCGGTTGGACGAAACATGAGCTGTGCATGGAAACCAACGATTACATCATGGAATCGGTTGCCCGCTATCCCAAGCGTCTGATTGGTTTCGGCGCCATTCAGCCCCGACAAGTCGGGGACGCCCTCACTGAACTCGAACGCGGCGCTAGAGGTGGCCTGATGGGGATAGGGGAACTACGGTCTGATATTCAGTCCTTTGACCTTACCAACAAGGACCTGATGACGCCCATTGTTGAGGAGTTGGTCAAACACAAACAAATCCTACTCACCCACGCCTCAGAGCCAGTCGGTCACCAGTATCCAGGGAAGGGGAGAATCACCCCCGATGTGCTATATCACTTCATCACCAACTTTCCGCAATTAACCATGGTCTGCGCCCACTGGGGTGGTGGCCTACCTTTCTTCGCCTTAATGCCAGAAGTGAAAAAGGCTCTACGCAATGTTTATTTTGATACGGCGGCTTCGCCCTTCCTGTATAGCCCCCAAATTTACCAGCAAGCCATCTCACTAGTAGGCGCGGATAAACTCCTGTTTGGCAGCGACTACCGATTACTGACACCAGATCGCTCATTGAAAGAAATCAAATCCCTAGACTTACCTGAAGAAACTAAGCGTCTTATTCTATCAGGGAACGCCCAGAAGCTGCTGAATATTAAAAGTAAATTTGGTAAGGCTTAAACTCCTAAATTATGGAAGAAATTCGGTCTTTCATTGCGATTGAGCTACCGGATAAAGTCAGACAGGGACTTAGCCGGCTGGTGGCCCAGTTGAAATCTCGCCAGCCTGACGGGATAAAATGGGTCGACCCCACTGGCATTCATCTGACACTTAAGTTCCTGGGTAATATTACTAGCGGTCGGATTAGTGAAATAACGGGAGCGATGGCGGAGGCTTCCCGTGAGATACCCCCCTTCTCCCTGGAAATCAAAGACCTGGGCGTCTTCCCCAATTTGAACCGGGTTCAAGTGGCCTGGGTTAGCGTCGGTGGAGAAACTGATAAGCTAGTAAGACTTCAACAACGTCTCGAGTCCAACCTGCAGATCTTGGGCTTTCCCCCAGAAAAACGTGGCTTCGCACCTCATCTTACTCTAGCCCGAGTCCGCCGAGAAGCCTCATCTCAAGACCGCCGGGAATTAGGACGGCTCATCGCCGTAACAAAACCCGACCCGACCGGCCGTTTTACGGTCGGTACCGCCAGTTTGATGCAGAGCCAGTTAAGCCGAGAGGGAGCTGTTTATACCCAGATAGGAGCCGCCCTACTAAAAAAGTAGGCCTTTATATCGTAGATGCTATTTTAAGTATTCTTATCATTCTCAATCTCGATTAGTCGTGACTAATTGCATTAACCTAGATTTCTGCTTTCAACAGTATCCCCAGCTTGACACTAATTGTGCCCTATGTTATGTTAGGTTCGATTCTCATTAAAGACCCGAATATTATGAAGAGCGACGCCATAAAGAAAGGGGTGGAACGCGCCCCGCATCGATCTTTGCTGCATGCCCTAGGATGCACCACAGCCGAGATAGCTCAGCCTTTCATCGGCATTATTAACAGCTTCAGCGAGATTGTACCGGGCCATATCCACCTACGCGACATTGCCGAAGCCGTTAAGACCGGAGTTCGGGCTGGCGGTGGGGTACCTTTTGAGATCAATACTATCGCCGTCTGCGACGGCATCGCTATGAACCACCCCGGTATGAAATATAGCTTACCTAGCCGAGAGTTAATTGCCGACTCCGTTGAGACCGTTGCCGAGGCTCATGCTTTCGATGCCCTGGTTTTTATCCCTAATTGTGACAAGATAATTCCAGGCATGCTAATGGCCGCCGTCAGACTGAATCTACCCGCTATTTTCATCAGCGGTGGCCCAATGTTAAGAGGCTATCTACCAACTGAGAAAGGACTGAGTAAAGTCGACCTCAGTTCTGTTTTTGAGGCCGTCGGGAAGGTGGTCAGCGGACAAATGACCGAACAGGAACTAACTCGATTGGAAGAACTCGCCTGCCCAGGCTGCGGGAGTTGTGCCGGCATGTTCACCGCTAATACCATGAACTGCCTGACAGAAGCCCTTGGCCTAGGACTTCCCGGAAACGGCACCGTCCCCGCCGTGGATATCCGACGCCGCCAGCTGGCTGAAACCGCCGGCGAACAAATTATGAAACTACTCGCCAGTGATATCCGCCCACGCGATATTGTTAATCAAGACTCCTGCCACAACGCCTTTACCGTTGATATGGCTCTCGGTGGTAGCACCAACTCAGTTCTGCACCTAATGGCCATCGCTCATGAGGCCGGGGTTGACTTCCCTCTGGAGCGAATCAATGAAATCAGTGAGCTCACCGCACAGTTATGCCAGCTCAGGCCGGCGGGCGATCACCACATCGAAGATCTCGACCGGGCGGGCGGCATCAGCGCCGTCATGAAAGAGCTAAAAGACCTACTTAAGCTTAAAGCAAAAACAGTATCCGGGAAATCAGTGGCTGAAATTATTACCCGAAGACAAGTCACGGACAAAGAGGTGATTCGTCCTCGGGCCCGCCCTTACGCTACCACCGGCGGACTAGCCATCCTCTTTGGCAACCTAGCGCCAGAAGGAGCCGTAGTGAAAAAGAGCGCTGTCGCCTCAGAAATGATGGTGCATCGTGGCCCAGCTCGTGTATTTGATTCGGAAGAAAAGGCGACAGAAGCGATAATAAGTGGTAGCATTAAAGCCGGTGAAGTACTTGTCATCCGTTACGAGGGGCCGAAAGGTGGACCGGGAATGAGAGAGATGCTCACACCGACCTCGCTACTGGCGGGAATGGGTAAAGACAAGGAAGTCGCCCTGGTCGCTGACGGGCGCTTTTCCGGAGCCACGCGCGGGGCAGCCATCGGACACGTCTCTCCCGAGGCCGCCACACGTGGGCCTATCGCCGCCCTGACCAATGGCGATATAATCAAAATTAACATCCCGAATTACCGACTCGAAGTCGAGCTTAGTGACTGGGAAATAACCAGAAGGCTGGCACGACTCGACCAGTTCGAACCGAAGATAAAAACGGGCTATCTCCGGCGTTACGCCGAAAGAGTATCCTCAGCAAGCACTGGAGCGGTGTTCAAATAAGCTCAGGATACAAAGGGCATGGCTCATCTAGGCAGAATTGTAGCTCTCTATTATTTATTTGAAACAAAGAGGGAAATGTTCTGCAGGATATGCCGGACATCTTCCGGCAGCTTAAAAGGATAGTAAGAGGTTAAAAGGCTAGAGTATGAAACTAACCGGCGCCGAAATTATTTGTGAAAGTCTGGTCAAAGAAGGGGTCGAGGTTATCTTTGGCATCCAGGGCGGATCCATCCTACCACTATACGATAAACTTCCTCAGTACCCTCAACTACGCCACATTCTGGTACGTCATGAACAATGTGCCGCTCACTCCGCCGATAGCTATGCTCGAGCTACTGGCAAGGTAGGGGTTTGCTTTGCGACCTCCGGCCCCGGCGCCACCAATCTGGTCACTGGTATTGCTAATGCTTATCTTGATTCCTCCCCAGTGGTGGCTATAACCGGCCAGGTCGCCCGCCCCTTTATCGGCAAAGACGCTTTCCAGGAAATAGATATAACTGGCATTACATTACCCATTACCAAACACAACTATCTAGTCACAGACGCTAGCTCTCTTGCCCGCACCATCAAGGAAGCTTTTTACCTTGGACGAACCGGACGTCCCGGGCCAATACTGATTGACGTACCGAGAGACGTCTTTATCGAAGAAACAGAGTTTCACTACCCAAACAAAGTTAATCTTGCCGGTTATAAGCCGCCACTCCGGGGGCACCCAGCGCAAATCAAAAAAGCAGCACAACTAATCAATGAGGCCCGACAACCCCTGATCATTGCCGGTCGGGGCATAGTTGTTGCGGGGGCCTACACTGAGCTTCAGCACATAGCCGAGACCGCCCAGATACCCGTAGTGACGACTTTACTGGGTATCGGTTGTTTCCCCGAGAGTCATACCCTCAGTTTCGGCATGATCGGGATGCACGGCATGGCTTACGCCAATATGGCCGTTACCAACGCCGACCTCATTATTGCTATCGGAATGAGATTTGATGACCGGGCGACAACTAAGGTGAGCGGTTTTGCTCCGAAAGCCCGGGTTATCCACATTGATATCGACCCCGCCGAAATTGGCAAGAATGTACGCGCCGATGTACCTATAGTTGGCGACGCCAGAATTATCCTGCAGGAAATAGATAAGCTGGTGACGCCGACTCAGCATCCTAAGTGGATAAGACAACTCGACGAATGGCGTAAGGAACACCCTTCAATCATCATCCAGGATAGCGAAGGGCTTCTGCCTCAGTTTATCGTACGCAAGATATACGAAGTGACCAAGGGTGAAGCAACTATCGCCACCGGAGTCGGCCAGAACCAAATGTGGGCTGCCCAGCATTACTGGTACAATAAGCCGAATAGTTTCATCTCATCCGGCGGATTGGGCACCATGGGCTTCGGCTTACCAGCAGCTATCGGCGCTAAACTCGGTTGTCCGGAGACTACCGTTTGGTGCATTGATGGTGACGGTAGTTTTCAGATGACGCTACATGAATTAGCCACGATAACCCAAGAAAAGGTGGCCGTAAAGATAGCCATAATCAATAACGGTTTTCTGGGCATGGTACGACAATGGCAAGAACTATTCTACGGGAAGCGCTATGTAGCCACCCGCCTGAGTGGCCCTGACTTCGTCAAGGTGGCCGAAGCCTATGGCATCCCCGGACTAAGAGTCAAACACAAAGAAGAGGTTGTCCCGGCGATTGAACAGGCCATGGCCGAACCTGGTCCTTTCCTCATCGATTTTATCGTAGAACCAGAGGAGAATGTCTACCCTATGGTACCGCCGGGGGCAACCCTCGCTGAAGTCATGGAAGCACCGAGCAAAAAAACGAAAGCCCTCTCCGATTCCATAAAATCTCCAGTGAGTAATATCTAGCAAAGAGGTGCAGAATAGTGGCGACGAAACATACCCTAGTCGCTCTAGTCGAGGACAAACCGGGTGTACTTAACCGGATGGCTAGTCTTTTCCGAAAACGCGGCTTCAATATCGAGAGTGTTGCTGTCGGGCACAGTGAGACACCCACTTTATCGCGCGTCACCCTGGTCGTCAACGGCAGCGCTACTATGGTGGAGCAGGTCAGGAAACAATTAGACAAAGTTATTGATATCGTCAAGGTATCTGATGTAACCGACTCTGGCCTAATTGCCCGAGAATTAACCCTAATTAAAGTAAAAACCACTCCGACCACCAGAAGCTCAATTATGCAGATTGTCGACATCTTCCGAGCCAATATTGTCGATGTGAGTTTTGATTCGGTAACCGTTGAGGCCACCGGAGATGAAGACAAGATTAATTCCCTATTTAATTTACTACGCGGCTTCGGTATCAAGGAACTCACCAGAACAGGCCGCATTGCCCTGGTCAGAGGAGACTCGAACCCTCTACTAATCGAGAAAGGGACATCGGTCACCGACCACCAATAGGCTATTACCAAATCCAAAATTAGAGGTACGCTGTGTATCGGAAAATGCTTGTTCCCCTAGATGGTTCAGGGTTTGCAGAAGTCGTCCTCCCTTACGCCAAAGAACTGGCAGCCAGGTTAGATATAGAGGTCGTTCTGTTACATATTGTTCGTCCAGAAGAGCGTGGGTTCTTTACACCAATACATCGGGCTTATATTAAAGAGACGGTCGACACTATTCGCCGACAAGCCCGAAGAGTACAAACAAATAGCGGTATTCCGCCCGATACCAAACCAATACAAGTCTACGGCGAAATGGTAGTGGGCTACCCGGACGAAGAAATTCCCCGTTACGCCGACACCGGAGCCATTGACCTCATTCTTATCGCCACTCACGGCAGTACCGGGGCCAAGCACTGGGCATTAGGACACGTCGCCGAAAAGATCCTGCGCCAATCCAGGGTTCCTGTGTCACTAGTTCGAGCCGGGGTCCCCGGTGCCACCCCCTATGACAGATGGCCCCAAAAAACTATCCTCGCCCCGTTGGATGGATCGGAGTTAGCAGAATCAGTACTACCCCACATCGAAGCGCTGGCCAGACAGAGAGGTGAGGCTTGCAATGTGACCCTGATTCGAGTCTGTGAACCGCCAGTAATACCATCTTACTATGCTTCGGAGTTCTCCGGAGTACCGCTGAATTGGGGGCAATCTGTCCAGCAAGAAACCGACCAATGCCAAGAGATGAGTGAGGAGTATTTATCCGGAATTGAAAAGCGTCTTAAGGACAAAAATATTAGCGTTCGTTCCGAGATACTTACTGGCCGAGCTTCGGACGAGATTATCGGCTATGCCACGAAAAATCCATTCAGCCTGATTGCTATGACAACTCACGGACGCAGTGGGCTCCGCCGCCTGGTTTACGGTAGTGTTGCTGAGAGCGTTCTCTTAGGCTCTTCCAACCCTATCTTCCTAGTAAGAATAAGTAAGTAAATTCGATAACGAAAAAGGAGGAACTATCTTGGCCACAATATACTACGATAAAGATTGTAATCTGAAACTACTCGACGGGAAAGTAATTGCCGTCATTGGCTATGGCAGCCAAGGACACGCTCACGCCCAAAATCTCAGAGATAGTGGCTGCCACGTAATTGTAGCTGTACCCAGGGGAGGCACGAGCTGGAATAACGCCAAGAAGGCTGACTTTCGCGTGCTAACCGTGGCAGAAGCGACCAAGGAGGCTGATATTATTGTCATGCTGGCTCCAGACCATTTACAGCGAGAAATCTACGCCCAATCTATCAAACAGAGCCTAACTCGCGGCAAGACCCTAATGTTTGCTCACGGATTCAATATCCACTACGGACAGATTACCCCACCACCCAACATTGATGTGGCTATGATTGCGCCGAAATGCCCAGGACATATGCTGAGACAACTTTATACGGAAAGTATCGGCCCACCTGCCATCATTGCCATTCATCAAGATGCTTCGGGTAAAGCCAAGCCGACGGCTCTAGCTTACGCCAAGGGCATCGGCTGCAGCCGCGCAGGCGTCATCGAAACCACCTTCACTGAAGAGACTGAGACCGATCTCTTCGGCGAGCAGACGGTTTTATGCGGCGGAGTTTCTTCGCTTATTAGGACCGGCTTTGAAACACTGGTTGAGGCTGGCTATCAACCAGAAATCGCTTACTTTGAAGTCCTGCATGAGCTGAAACTGATTGTTGACCTTATCTACAACGGCGGCCTGAACTATATGCGCTACTCCGTAAGTGATACCGCCGAGTACGGTGATTACACCCGCGGGCCACGGATGATTAACGACATGGTTAGAGAAGAAATGGAACAAATCTTGACGGAAATCCAGGACGGCTCCTTCGCCAAGGAATGGATTCTAGAAAACCAAGCGGGGAGACCAGTATTTAACACACGAAAACGGACAGAATCCGAACACCTAATCGAGGAAGTAGGAGCTGAACTGAGGAAAATGATGCCTTGGCTGAAGAGGAAGTAACCAGTTATCTGTCGAGAGGTTAGACATGGAAAGAGTAATTATTTTTGATACCACTCTACGGGATGGGGAACAAGCCGCAGGGGGTACACTCAATACCAAGGAAAAGCTGGAAAGCGCTAAACAACTGGCAAGACTCGGCGTCGATGTTATCGAGGCCGGTTTCCCGATTGCTTCACCAGGAGACTTTGAAGCGGTAAACCTCATCGCCAAAGAGGTGCGTTCCCCTTCCATTTGTGCCTTAGCGCGGGCAGTTCCAGAGGACATTGACCGTGCTGGGGAGGCGCTGAAAGAGGCCGCCCATCCCCGTATCCATATTTTCTTGTCGTCTTCCGATATCCATCTGGTTTACCAGTTAAAGAAGAGCCGCCAAGAAATTCTTGAGATGGCACGCAACATGGTTACCCGGGCTAAAAAATACACTGACGATATCGAGTTTTCTCCGATGGACGCTACTCGCACCGAGCCGGAATATATCTACCAAATTCTAGAGGCTGTGATTGATGCCGGCGCGACCACCGTCAATATCCCGGATACCGTAGGCTATACCATTCCTGATGAGTTTGGCCGATTAATTTCGGGAATCCTCAAAAATGTGCCCAACATCAGGCAGGCCGTTGTCAGCATTCACTGCCATGATGACCTAGGGCTAGCCGTTGCTAACAGTCTAGAAGCGCTCAGACATGGAGCAAGACAGGTGGAGTGCACCATTAATGGCATCGGGGAAAGAGCCGGTAATGCCTCACTTGAGGAAATTGTCATGGCCATCAAGACCCGCCATGACCTCTTTAACCTGACCACCAATATCGATACGATGCAAATCTATCGCACCAGCCGACTAGTTAGCGAGCTGACCGGGTTCATGGTACAACCGAACAAGGCCATTGTCGGCACCAACGCCTTCAGCCATGAGTCCGGAATTCACCAGGATGGTGTCATCAAGATGCCCATCACTTACGAAATAATCGACCCCAAGATGGTCGGTATATCAGCAAGCAGTCTCGTACTGGGCAAGCTGAGCGGACGACACGCCTTCAAAGAGCGACTGGCCGAGTTAGGCTACAGCCTGAGCGATGAGGACTTCAGCCGCGCTTTCGCCGTCTTCAAACAACTAGCGGAGAAGAAAAAGACAATTACCAATAAGGATATTGAGTCTCTAGTAGCGGAGGAACAGCGCACCGTATCAGAAATCTATCACCTCGACCGTATTCAGGTGTCCTGTGGAGACCGGGGCATCCCCACCGCCGCCGTCAGACTGATCGGCCCTGAGGGACAAGTAATAGCGGATGCCGCCCTCGGCACTGGTCCGGTCGATGCCATCTACAAGGCAATTAACCGGCTAGTGGGCGTGACTAACAAACTCACCGAATTCTCGGTTAAATCGGTCACTGAAGGTATTGATGCCATCGGCGAGGTGCTTATCAGGGTCGAGAGCGGCGGCATCACCTATACCGGACGCGGGGCGGATACCGACATCATCGTCGCCAGTGCCAAAGCCTACATTAATGCTCTTAATCGGTTACTGACAACCAAAAAAACGACTGAATAATCGGCCACAGGATACTATAGAGGAATATAATGACCCTAATTGAGAAGATACTGGCGGCCCATACTGGCCAGAAGAAGGTCAACCCGGGCGAGTTTATCAATGCCAGCGTGGACCTGATTCTAGCAAACGACATTACTGCCCCGATTGCCATCCGGGAGTTCCAGCGCTTTGGAATAGAAAAGGTCTTCGACCCCAAAAAAGTGGTCATGGTCGCCGACCATTTTGCTCCGAACAAGGATATCAATGCGGCGGAACAATCGAAGATAATGCGTGATTTCTGCTCCCGCCGGGGTATCATCCATTTCGATGTCGGGGAGATGGGCATCGAACATGTGCTTCTGCCAGAGAAGGGGCTGATCTTACCGGGTGATGTAGTTATCGGCGCTGATTCCCATACCTGCACCTACGGCCCTCTCGGCGCCTTCGCCAGCGGTATGGGCTCGACCGATATCGCCGCCGCCATGGCCACCGGTGACATCTGGCTCAAGGTACCGCCCACTATAGAGTTTGT
Organism: Dehalococcoidia bacterium UBA2162; assembly: GCA_002335405.1. Taxonomy (GTDB): domain Bacteria; phylum Chloroflexota; class Dehalococcoidia; order Dehalococcoidales; family UBA2162; genus UBA2162. The sequence continues at coordinate 8,365 of DCWM01000027.1, read as the reverse complement.
TTATCACGGGAATACGGGAAAATGGGTCGGCGGTAAGGACTTAATCCTCTACACCATCGGCCAGATTGGTGTTGACGGTGCCCTCTACACCGCTATGGAATTTACCGGCGAGGCCATCGATGCCCTATCTATGGACGGACGGTTCACCATTGCTAACATGGCCATCGAAGCCGGAGCCAAAGCCGGCATCTTCCGAGTCGATCAGAAAACACTGGATTACATCAAACCACGGTCAAAGCGCCCTTATACTATCTATGAACCGGATAAAGACGCGGAATATGCCCGGGTCATTGAGTATGATGTCACTAATCTTGAGCCTCAAGTCTCCCTACCCCATTCACCAGCTAATACTAGACCAGTCAGCCAGGTAGGTAATATCATGATCGACCAGGCGGTGATTGGCAGTTGCACCAACGGCCGCCTAGAAGATCTGAATCTTGCCGCGCAGGTACTGAAAGATAAAAAAGTACACGCGAAGACACGCTGCATCATCATCCCCGGCTCGCAAGAGGTCTATCTCGACGCGTTACGGAAAGGACTAATCGAAATCTTTATCCAGGCGGGCGCCGCCGTGAGCACGCCCACCTGTGGCCCCTGTCTCGGCGGCTATATGGGGGTGCTCGCCGCCGGCGAGCGCTGCATCTCCACAACTAATCGTAACTTTGTTGGCCGCATGGGCAGCCCACAGTCAGAGGTCTATTTAGCCAACCCCGCCGTCGCCGCCGCCAGCGCGGTAATGGGCCGCATCGCCAGTCCAGAGGAGGTAGTAAAGAACTAAAATTTGGTTCGCTGGATACGGTGGATAGATAGCTAATGGCAAAGAGTGGGAAAAATAAAACATCTGTTAATATCTCAGTATAGACAATTACTTCGGATTTAGGTTTTAGATATTAGGGCTTCTGAGGTGGCGCTATCATGCTCAAAGGTAAAGTTCATAAATACGGGGCGAATGTTAATACCGATGCTATCATCCCGGCTCGATATCTGAATGTTTCGGAGCCGACGGAGCTGGCGAAGCACTGCATGGAGGATATCGACACTGAGTTCGTCAAACGCGTCAAGCCGGGGGATATCATCATCGCCATCACCAACTTCGGCTGTGGCTCATCGCGGGAGCATGCCCCACTAGCAATCAAAGCCTCCGGCATCTCCTGCATCATCGCCAAGAGCTTTGCCCGCATCTTCTTCCGTAATGCCATCAATATCGGTTTATCCCTCCTCGAGTCTGCAGAAGCGCCGGACAACATCAAGACAGGCGACATCGTCGAGGTGAATTTGGCCGCCGGCAAAATAAAGAATTTAACCAACGGCTTAGTCTTCACCGCCAAACCCTACCCCGATTTCATGGCGGGAATTATCGCCGCCAACGGGCTAATTGAATACACTAAGAAAAGACTGGCCGCGAAATAGGGTACCCCAAAGACGGCAAAATTTACTTGACTCTTATCAGCACATTCGTGCTCAACTTATACTGAGTAACCTGCAGTGGACAGCGTCGAACCAAGTCGCGAGGATATACCCGTAGCAGCAGAAAGCTTACCTCGAGTAATTACAAATCAAAAACAAAAGTAATTCACGACTAATTCTTTTTCTTTTGAGCATGATGGTTTCCTAATTTTTCACAGAAAAAAGTAAATGAAAATCTTGTATGGACAACTTGCTTTTCACGCCCAAAGGAGCGAAAATAAGAGGCTCTTAATAAACAAACATTATTTCTAGGAGGCTTTGGCGTGAAATTTAATGTAGCCATCCTGCCGGGTGATGGCATCGGTCCTGAAGTCGTTAACGAAGGCATCAAAGTATTACAGACCGTAGGTAAGAGATTCGGACACGAATTTAATCTGACCTACGGACTGATTGGCGGCATCTCCATCACGCAGACGGGAGAAGCCCTAACCAAGGAAACGCTAAAAATGTGCCGGCACTGCCAGGCGGTACTACACGGCGCCGTCGGTGGCCCCAAATGGGATGACCCCAAAGCTAAAGTCCGTCCGGAAGATGGCCTGTTGGCCATCAGAAAAGGACTGGGTCTATTCGCTAACCTACGTCCGGTCAAGTTGTTCCCACCACTAGTTAACGCTACCAATCTCAAGCCAGAAATCGTTACCGGGGTAGACTTAGTCGTTGTCCGTGAGTTAACCGGAGGGCTCTATTTTGGTCGACCAAAAAGGCAGTGGCGCACATCCCGCGGGCGTCGGGCAGTTGATACCATGGCCTATTCCGAGCAAGAAATCGAGCGCATTATCCGGGTTGGCTTCGAATTAGCACGTGCTCGGAAGAAAAAACTTATCTCTGTAGACAAGGCTAATGTGCTCGAAACATCCCATTTTTGGCGTCAGATCGCTATGGAGGTGGCACCGGAATATCCTGACGTTAACCTGGAGCACATGCTAGTCGACACCTGCTCTATGCAGCTCATCCAAAACCCCCGGTACCTTGATGTTTTGGTCACCGAAAACACCTTTGGCGATATTCTAACTGATGAAGCCTCCATGCTGGCCGGCTCAATGGGGATGCTGCCTTCAGCCAGCCTCGCAGGAGTACCGCAAGAAGGAACGGGCATTTTTGGTTTATATGAGTCGATTCACGGCAGTGCCCCGTCCCTCGCCGGGAAATACATGGCCAACCCATTAGCTACCATCCTAAGTGTGGCCATGATGCTGCGCCACTCCTTTGGTTTAACCCAGGAAGCCCGGATAGTGGAAACCGCCGTTGAGACCACCATTAGCGAAGGCTACCGCACTTTTGATATAATGAGCGAAGGTACGACAAAGGTGGGGACGAGAGAGATGGGGGATATGATTGCACTGAAAGTGGGAGGCCAATAATTGCCACAAATTCAGCTTTACGATACCACGCTGCGAGACGGGGCGCAGACAGAAGGCATTTCCTTCTCAGTAGTAGACAAACTGAACATTGCTCGGAAGCTTAATGAATTGGGCGTTCACTACATCGAGGGCGGTTGGCCCGGCTCTAACCGCAAAGATGAAGAGTTTTTTGAACGGGCCCAAGAATTAAAGCTGACCAATTCGGTATTGGTCGCTTTCGGCAGTACTCGACGCCCTCGCGCTAAAGCCCAGACCGACGCTAATCTTGTAGCTCTAGTCAATGCCGGTGTCAAAGTCGCCACCATTGTTGGCAAAAGCTCGGCATTACAGGTGAGCCAAGTATTAGAAACATCCCTAGAAGAAAATCTAAACATGATTACCGACTCGATAGGCTACCTCAAGGCAACAGGACTGACTGTCTTCTTCGATGCTGAGCACTTCTTTGACGGCTTTAAGACCGACCGTGCTTATGCCTTACGCTGTCTAGCCGCGGCGGAGGAGGCTGGGGCAGAATGTCTGGTACTTTGCGATACTAATGGTGGCACTCTACCAAAAGAGATAACCACCACCGTTAAAGCCGTCAAGAAAGCGACTAAGATACCTCTAGGTATCCACGCTCATAATGATAGTGAATCGGCGGTTGCTAACAGCCTGGCCGCGCTCGATGCCGGTGCCACTCAGATTCAAGGTACTATCAACGGCTATGGTGAGCGCTGCGGCAACGCTAATCTGGTCTCGATTCTCGCCAATTTAAAACTCAAAATGGGCATCGATTGCATCACTGACGAACAACTTACCAGACTAACGGAGGTCGCCCATTTTGTCAGCGAAGCGGCGAATCTCACCCCCGACCCCTTCCTGCCCTTTGTCGGCATTAGTGCTTTCAGTCACAAAGCCGGGCTTCATGTTCACGGCGTGACTAAGTGGGCAGATAGCTATCAGCACATTACCCCAGCACAAGTCGGTAATTACCAAAGATCAGTAGTCTCCGAACTATCCGGCCGAGGTAACATTATCTATAAAGCCAAGGAATTAGGCGTGAATTTACCGCCACAGGGTAAAGAAGTACAAAAGCTACTAGAACGGATTAAGTGGCTGGAGAGTCGTGGCTTCCAATATGAGAATGCCGAAGCCTCTCTAGAGACATTACTCCATCGCGCTAATCCGAACTATAAACCCCCCTTTGAACTCGTTGATTTTATGGTTGTCGTCGAGACTCGACGACGTTCCCCAACACGAAATAGCCTGGTGGAAACACTAGCTGAAGCAATTATCAAGGTGAAGGTCGGCACGGAAACTATACATACTGCGGCTGACGGTAATGGCCCGGTTAATGCTCTCGACCAAGCTTTGCGCAAGGCTCTCCTGCAGTTCTACCCCGGCTTAGCTGCAGTCAAGCTGATTGACTATAAAGTCCGTATCTTAGAAGAGAGCACAGGCACTGAGTCTCAAGTGCGCGTTCTCATTGAATCCAGCGACGGCGTCAAAGAGTGGCGCACCGTCGGTAGCTCGGCTAACATCATCGAAGCAAGCTGGCTGGCGCTAGCTGACAGTCTGGAATATTGGTTATTAAAACAAAGGACTCCGGATAAATCGTCCAAAAAGTGACCGCCCAAATTTCAGATTAGCCTACCTGAACTCCTCTAATTACAACGACCCCCCGTAATGAAGAGATAAATGAGAGTTTTACTGAGACTGATTATCTTTGCCAAGAAATACTGGGGAAAATTAACCCTTGCCTTCCTTTGCCTCCTCGCCAGCACCGTCTTCAGCCTGGTTGTACCCAGAATGCTTGGCCAAAGTATTGATGTTATCCTTACCTCCGGAGACCGTAATTTTTTACTCATTGCCGCCGCCGTTGTCGTTAGCGCGAGCGTCTTACGCGGGCTGGCAGGCTATGGCAACACCTACCTGACTCAAGTAGTCTCTCAAGAAACTTCCTATGATATCAAGAATGCCCTCTTCGAACGACTGCAGCGACTCAGTTTCGCTTACTATGACAAGGCTCAGACCGGACAGCTCATGTCACGGGCTACGGTCGATGTCGAAGCGGTACGCATGTTTTTTGGCATGGGCCTTCTGGGTATCACCCAGACGCTCATCCTGTTCGCTGCTATCACCCTCATTCTGATTACACTGGATTGGAAACTGGCATTGATGTCTCTCTCTTTCATGCCGGTCATTGCTTGGCGCACCATCGATGTCGGACGACGGCTCGCACCCATTTGGCTCAATATACAACAGGTAATCGCCTCCCTAGGTACGACACTACAGGAAAGCCTCACTGGAGCACGAGTGGTTAAAGCTTTTACCTATCAGCCGGGAGAAAGCCAAAAATTCGTCACTGACGCCAGAGCTCTTTACAATACGGAAATCGATGCCGCTCGTCAGATAGCCATCAACATGCCCTTGATGACATTTTTCCTTAGCCTGCCCACAGCTCTTATCCTGTGGTACGGCGGACACCAGGTGAGCGCGGGTGACCTAACTATTGGCAATCTAACCCAGTTCGTTCTCTACCTAGGCCTACTGTCCATGCCTGTCCGCCGCCTAGGATTTCTCATTAATAACCTTTCCCGCGTGGCATCCGCCGGACAGCGCATCCTGGAAATACTTGATGCCGAATCACAAATTGAGGAAAACCCGCGTGCCATTCAGCTTGGCAAAGTCAAGGGCCAGATAACTTTTGATAATGTAGGCTTCAGCTATAATTCGATGAGCCCAACTCTCAAGAACATCACCTTTACCGTCCAGCCCGGACAACTAGTGGCCCTACTGGGAGGCTCGGGTAGCGGCAAGAGCACCATCGCCAACCTCATCCCCCGATTCTACGATGTCAGCGCCGGACGGATTATGATCGACGGTACCGATATCCGCGATACCACGCTCGCTTCACTACGAAAGAATGTGGGCATCGTACAACAGGATATCTTCCTGTTTTCGGCTACCATTCGGGATAACATCGCCTACGGTGCAATCGATGCTAGCATGGCAGATATCATCACCGCCACTAGAGCCGCCCATTTGCACGACTTCGTCGTAAGCCTACCCGAAGGCTATAACACCTGGGTGGGAGAACGAGGTATTACCCTTTCCGGCGGTGAACGGCAACGACTGTCTATCGCCCGCACCCTCCTCGTCAATCCCGGTATCCTCATCCTAGACGACTCTACATCAAGCGTCGATGCCGAAACAGAACGCCGCATCCGCCAGGCGCTAAACAAACTAATCAAAGGAAGGACAACTTTCATCATCACTCACCGCCTACCTATTATCAAAAATGCCGATCTAATTTTAATACTCAAGAATGGCGAAATTATGGAGATGGGCAAACATAGCGAACTCATGGCCCTAAATGGGCTTTACCACCAAATCTACCAGGCACAACTCGCTGTGAGTGAGGGCAAGGAGTTAGTCGAGGAATAAGTATGAGACACGGTGGCTGGGCTGGGGCGCATCGAATCGGACCGCCGCCAAGCGGCGGAAAACCACAAGGAAGCCGACTCCGAAGCGCCCTCGATACCGAATACGACGATGATGTTTTAGGTGCGCCGTATGACGCCCGAGTAATGAAACGGCTGCCCAAATACATGGCACCAGTCAAAGGATGGTTAGCCCTGAGCACAGTCGGCATATTGATTCGCTCCGCAGCCAGCCTAGCGATACCTTACCTGGTAGGAATCACCATCGACCGTTTCATCCAAACGCACGAACTGGCCGGGCTCAATATCATGGTCGCCACCTTTGTCGCAGCTAACTTACTGGTCTGGGGCGGCCATTACATAGAAACTCTGTACCTGGCCTACGCCGGTGAAACGATTCTCTTCAGACTGCGCACGGAGATGTTCGACCACCTACACCGACAATCGCTGAGTTTCTTCGACCACAATAAAGTAGGCAAACTCATGTCTCGTGTGCAGAATGATATCACCCAGGTACAGGAGCTTCTCACCAATGGTATCGTTGGCGTCGTAACCAACTCCCTGTATCTCATCGCCATTGCTATAGTTATGATTAGTCTGAACACCCAGCTCGCCTTACTCACTCTAATCACCGTACCGATATTGGGCATCGTAATGGTTGTCTGGCAGAGATATGCTCGCCGTGCCTTCCTCAAGGCACGACAGGCGATTGCTGTCGTCAACGACCAGCTCCAGGAAGGTATCGCCGGAGTGCGAGTTACACAGAGCATGTCTCGAGAGAGAGCTAACCTACAGCAATTTGATGACGTGAATAGGGCCAACCTGAATGCTAATGTCGGCGCCGCCAAACTACAGGCCATAATGATACCGACGGTTGACATATTGACCAATGTCGCCTTTGGTTTAGTGCTAATTGTCGGCGGCTCTCAAGTCCTGACGGGGACGATAGGGGTGGGTATATTGCTTAGTTTTCTGCTCTATATCCAGCGTTTCTTTACCCCGGTGCAGGAAATGGCAATGCTCTACACTGAACTCCAGCGTGGAATGGCTTCCGGAACGCGTATCCTCGAACTGCTTGATGTTCAGCCAGGAATCGTCGATAGCCCTAAGGCGATTGAGTTACCGCCAATAAAGGGCGAAATCCAGTTCCACGATGTCAGCTTCGCCTATGACCCTAAAGCCGAGACACTTCACGGTATTGACCTAAAAATCAATCCGGGAGAGACCATAGCCATCATTGGTCGGACGGGGGCAGGCAAGAGCAGTCTGATGAATCTTCTCGCCCGCTTCTACGAAATAGAAAAGGGCAAAATAACTATTGACGGCTACGACATACGTTCCGTTACCCAGCAGTCACTGAGACGGCAAATCGGCCTCGTCCCTCAAGATCCCTTCCTTTTTTCCGGCACCATCGAAGACAATATCCGCTACGGACACCCCAACGTTAGCCACGAGGATATGGTTAATGCCGCTAGGACAGCCGGGGCTCATGACTTTATTATCCACCTAGAAGAAGGATACAGTACACCCGTTGGCGAAAGGGGCGGCAACCTCAGCTCCGGACAGCTCCAGATGGTTTGCCTGGCTCGGGCTATTCTAGCGAACCCACCCATCCTGATACTCGATGAAGCCACCTCCAGCGTTGATACCACCACGGAACAGATTATGCAACATTCACTTCGCCATCTGGCAAAGGGGCGTACTTGCCTCATTATTGCTCACCGACTTTCCACAATAAGCCATGCTGACCGTATCATTACCCTCGAACACGGTAAAATCGTGGAAACGGGCACGCATCAAGAACTCCTGGCCAAACGCGGTCTCTACTACCAAATGTTCGGGGCATTCAGAGCCAATGACATGAAGCCGAAGCCAACCACGTATTAAACACAGGGCTACGCTTGACATCAGTATCCACTCATTCCGTTATATCGCCTTATATTGTATAATTAGTTTGATGGCCGATAGGTTAGACAGAGCAACCACCGGAGGACATATGGATGATGAAATAAAGAGCGCTCTTGAAATCGCCATGGAGAAGGTGGAAAAACTGGGTGAGGCCACCGAAGAAGACCGCCTAAAATGGAAACATACTCCTCAAGGCGAACAGCTTGC
>DCWM01000059.1:4757-7302 GCA_002335405.1 Dehalococcoidia bacterium UBA2162 | reverse complement strand
TAAGATCAGAGAGGATTACGGTGACATCCCGTGAGCGTTTTGTCCTAGGGTAGTCGCCACTCCTTATTACCGCATCCCGAGCTAGACTTTTTAGGATATTACCGAGTGCTTCGACTAGATCCATATTCATTTTGTCGGGCGGAGAACAAAGGAGATATAAAGCTCGGCGCGCATCGGCAGGGTTACATCTAAGTGACAAACCGTCTAAGGCGGTGAACATTGCTCGACTTTCTTCTTGGGCTTTAACAGCCTTATCCCTAAAATCACCATCGTTTTTTTCGAAAAACCTAAATATGGGTTCGCGTAAGGTTTCACGCTCCGTACCATACCCGATAGATGTCCACCCTGACAAAGTCTGTATTATGTCTCCGGCATCAAGCACTCTGGACCCAATGTATTCTGGCTTTTTCTCTTCGCCAGCACAAAGTAAGTTATAGAATGGCTCAGTTACTAAGGAATTAATCGCATTGAGGTTGTTTCTAAGTGACAAATTATTTCTGACAAACCCCTGATTATCAACAAGAAATACCGCATCAGCCACTAAGAAGGCAGATTTGAGACATGTACCGGTGTTATAAATAATCCTCTCCTCAGTTAGCTCTTCATGTTTAAAAGGAAGGACAATAAGATTGTATACGGGTTTCTCCGGAAAGTACTCTTTGATCTGTTGCGTCAGTACGGCTATTGATCCCGAGCCGGTACCTCCAGCAGCGCTGGCGGCTATCAAAAAAGCGTCTGTTTCTAAGAAGTTCTCCGTGCGCCTTATAGCCGACATTACCTTGTCGCCTTCATCTCTAGCTATCTCAGCGCCGACTTCATTTATTTTACCGACACCATGAGCTCCAGTTTTTTGATTCCCGATTATAATCCTATGGTGAGCATCGCTCTTGAGAAAACGAAGCCCAGCCAAATCAGCCATATCAGTATTAACTGCGTAACAGGCGGTGACGATTTGAATCCCACGCTGTTTGCGTGCCCTCTCGTTCAGACGGACAAACTCATCAGCAACTCTACCACCGCATTGCCCGCAACCTATAACCAGTATTTTCATTTTCCCTCGTAAGTAAACGAATGGCTCCTCTCGTTCTCACGTCAGTAAGGATGGTATATCTTTGCTTATTGTGTCCATATCCTTAAGATTGTCTTCCCTTTCTTTTTGTCTCCGCTTGAATTCTGGAATAAGTTCAGATGCTTTGGTGTAGTAGTTTCTAACCCTATCTATATTACTAAACTCAGAAAAGATCACATGGACAGACAAGGCATCTCGCTTATTGGGATAATCACCATTCCTGATAACAGCTTTCGGGGCCAAACTTCTCAGATATTCTCCGAGTTCCTTGGCCAAATTCATATTCATTTCGTTGGGTGGTGCTGACAGAAGATACAACGCCTTTCCGGCATCCTCAGGACGGCAGGCAAGGGATGACTCACTAATAGCTTGGTCCATTGCCCGAGTCCCTCTGTGAGTTTGTGTACTCTTATTTCTAAAATCAGATTTCTTAAAAAAGGAAAGGTCGAACTTTGGTATCTGTGTTTGACCATAGCCTAGCACCGTCCAGCCGGTTAAGGTTTGAGCTATATCTCCGGCATCGAGTGTCTTCGCCCCAACATGCTTAGCTTTTTTCTCTTCACCGGCACAAAGTATGTCGTAAAACGGCTCAGCTATCAGGGCATTAATTTTGGATATATTGCTACTGAGTGAAGCATCCTTCTTAATGTACCTCTGGTTATCAACAAGAATAACCGCGTTGGCTACTTCATTTACTGACTTGAGGCACAGAGCGGTATTGTAAGTAGTCCTTTCTTCTGTTGACTCTTCATGTTCAAAAGGCAGGATAACTAGATCATATACCGGCTTATCTGAGTATCGTTCTCTTATAATTCGTGTTAGTACTGGTATCGACCCCGAGCCAGTACCGCCACCTGAAGAAGCAATCAACAAAAAGGCATCCGACTCGAAGAATCGCTTAGATTGTCTTATCGCATCTATAATCTTATCGCTATCGTCCCTTGCTATCTCCGCCCCTACCTCATTCAGTTTACCAACCCCGTGCCCCTGGGTCTTTTGATTTCCAATAAGGATCCTGTGCCGGTAATCGGTTGGTATGTGCTTCAGTCCACTCAGATCAGCAGAATCGGTGTTGACCGCAAAGACAGCAGGAGTAATCTCAATTTTACGCTGTCTGCGTGCCCTAGCATTTAACTGAGCAAACTCATCGGCAATCCGACCACCACACTGCCCGAAGCCAATAACTGTTAATTTCATTTTTCGCCTCCATTAGATATCCTCTCTCATTCTAGGTAATCTATCCTACGATGTCAACTTTACATATCGAATTACGAAATAATATGCACTATCACTTACCAGTTCCTTTGTTTCAGAACTTCATAGATGACGACAGCGACAGCCACGGAAGCGTTCAGCGAACTAATTTTCCCTTTCATCGGAATAGAGGCCACCACATCACATCGCTTCCGAACCAACTCAGACAAGCCTTTTCCCTCACCGCCGATGACGACGGCGGTCGGTAGTTTGAAATCTACC
>DCWM01000059.1:0-4364 GCA_002335405.1 Dehalococcoidia bacterium UBA2162 | reverse complement strand
CTCGATAGTCTGGGCAATATTGACCACCCGAACTACCGGCACATACTCAATAGCCCCGGCCGAGGCTTTAGCTACGGCTGGGGTAAGACCCACCGACCGCCTCGAGCGCACGATAACCCCATGAACACCCGTCGCCTCAGCCGTCCTCAGCATTGCCCCCAAATTCTGTGGGTCCTCGATGCCATCGAGAACAAGATAGAACGGAGACTCGTTCTTTTCGCTTGAGACAACGATCAGGTCATCAAGGCCAACAAATTCTTTGCCTACGGTATAGGCAACAACTCTCTGGCTTTTACTATTCGACATCAGTTTATCTAAAACATGCCCCTCAACAAACTCCACCGGTATCCCTTTGCCCCTAGCCAGGTTGAGTATCTCGGTAATGATACCGTGGCTTTTAGCGTTCTTACCCATAAGAATTTTGTTGATGGGACGACCCGCTTTCAAAGCCTCGATTACCGGATTCCTACCGACAATAATATCCGCCATCATGCCCTATTTGTCGGAGCAAAATCAAGAATATTAAGCCGGAGCCGTTCTCCCTGTCTCCACCGGTTTATTTCCAAGTGATACACAATGTCCATAGGGGAAACGACCTCATCCAGGTAATCGCCCAAGTCAAAAGCTACCCCATCCCAGATAGTACCAGCTTGACTTATTTTTAACCTCAGGTGCCCGCCATTAGCTCCCATCGGGCAACAATCAACCACCTCCACATTACGGCTAAGGAAAGTCGGCGCCGGATTACCCTGGCCAAAGGGAGCCAGCTTCTGCATCATCGGAAAAGTATCCCCACCCAGGTCAACAAGCTTAACTTCCGCATCAATATCCAGTCTGGAGCGGAGATCAACCCCGGCTAGTTGTTCTGTCGCCAGTTCCAAAAGTCGGGATTGTAGTTGAGGCAAGTTCTTCGTGGGTAAGCTAAAACCAGATGCCTGGGCATGCCCGCCAAAATGTGAGAGTAGGTTATGACATTGGGTCAAGGCACGAATAATATCAAATTCAGGGATACTGCGACAGCTCCCCCCGCTAGACTGCTCACCGGTCCGGATAACAACGGCCGGACGATAGAATTCCTCGGCTAATCTACCGGCAACCAGTCCACAGATCCCGGTTGGAAAATCAGGGTCGGTAACAAACAACAGTGGAGTAAGACCACGAGCAAGGACATAGTCTCTAGCTTTTGTCTGGGTTTTACTGGTCAGGTTTTGCCGTTCCACATTCTTCTGCTCCAACCATATCGCCAACTCGCGGGCTTCCTGCGGAGAGTCAGTCGTCAGCAGCCGATAGCTGCTCATGGCATGAGCCAACCGACCGGCAGCATTCAAGCGCGGAGCAATAGTCCAGGAGATAACTCCAGAATCAAGGCTAGTGATATTCAACCCAGATTGAGTCATCATTTCCCGCAGACCTAGACGAGGAGAGGCATTAATCAACTTCAACCCTTGGTTAACCAAATAGCGGTTTTCTCCCAGTAATGGCGTCATATCGGCCACCGTTCCCAGCGCCACCAGATCAATCAGTTCGCTGAGTTGTTTTTCCTTACCCATTCCCTGGAAGAGAGCCTGAAGTAACTTAAGAGCGACGCCGACCCCAGCCAGTTCGGTAAAAGGGTAGCGTGAGCCCGGTAGTTTGGGGTTAATTACGGCCAGAGCCGACGGAGTTTCGGCAGGAGGGATATGATGGTCGGTAATAATAATATCGAGACCGAGCTTATGCGCCTGCTTCACCTCGGCAACGGCAGTAATACCACAGTCAACGGTAATCACCAGACTAATACCCTGTTGAGAGAATGCTTCCAGAGCTGCCGTTTTTATTCCATAACCTTCAGTCAGACGATGGGGTATATAGGGAACAACCCGACAATTTAAGACCGACAGACCCTGGACCAAGAGAGCCGTCGCTGTAATACCATCAGTATCAAAATCGCCATAAATGGCGATTTTTTCTCCGGAAAGCAGGGCACGGTAAATTCTGCCTACCGCCGCGTGCATATCGGGCAACAGGGCCGGATCAGCAGCCAGCCGATCATCAGCGGCAACAAAAGCTTCGATCTGCGAGGGCTCACTCAGACCACGATTATAGAAGAACTGGGTGACGACCCGGGAATAACCACACGCGTTGATCACATGCCCGCCTGGAACCGGTGGCAGGATATTCCAACGGCTATGTCCCAAACTTACGCCTCACTATACTTACGGAAGACCAGCACCGAGTTATGGCCACCAAAACCGAATGAGTTGGATAGCGCCGTAGTTACCTCGGCCGGACGGGCGACACTAGGTACATAGTCCAGGTCACATTCCGGGTCGGGATGGGTCAAATTAATAGTCGGCGGTATAAGACTATTCTGAATAACCTGAATACAGACGGCTGCCTCAACTGCTCCGGCGGCACCAATCATATGTCCAGTCATTGACTTAGTCGAACTAACCGGAATACGACAGGCATGCTCGTCAAATACAATCTTTATGGCTAAAGTCTCCGTCTTGTCGTTAAGCGGCGTCGAAGTGCCGTGGGCGTTAATATAATCAATATCGGTGGGTAAGAGTCCACCCTTACTGAGGGCTAGCTGCATGGCGCGAGTTGCGCCTGCCCCGTTCTCATCTGGCTGGGTCATATGGAATGCATCAGCCGTAGCTCCATAGGCAATAATTTCCGCCAGAATGTTGGCCCCGCGATGCCGGGCATGAGCCAGACTTTCCAGAGCAAGAAGACAAGCACCTTCACTAATGACAAAGCCATCCCGCTCGGCATCAAAAGGCCGAGAAGCCATCTGCGGCTCATCATTCCTGAAGGAAACCGCTCTCAAGGCACTAAATGCAGTAATACCGATAGGGTTAATGATTGACTCGCTACCGCCGGCTAAGGCGGCGTCGGCATCACCTCGCCTGATTAACTCGCAAGCCACGCCAATAGCATCGGAACTACTCGAACAGGCTGAGGTCGTACATAAGTTAAGACCCTTAATACCGAGAATTATAGATATCTGAGCCGCGGCCATATCCGATATCATCATTGGGGCAAGAAATGGGCTAACACGGCCGGGCCCCTTCTCCATTAGTACTTTAATCTGTTCGAATAGAGTAGTTAGACCGCCGATACCACTACCCACAACGACAGCAATATTGTGCTGGTTCGTCCCGTTAATCTGGAGCCCAGAATCGGCTAACGCCTCCCGGCTGGCGGCGACGGCCAACTGGGCGAAACGGTCCATACGTCGTGCTTCTTTACGATCGATATAGTTGAGAGGGTCAAAGCATTTGACCTCACCAGCGAATTTTACCTCCAGAGCCTCACGATCGCATAGTGTAATATAATCAACACCGGATTTACCGTCAATGAGAGCTTGCCAAGTCGTCGGCATATCCAAACCAAGCGGCGTCAGAGCACCGATACCGGTAACGACCACCCGATTATTCTGATTGTTCGCCACGTCACCCCCTGATTTGCCTGTTTAAGATTAAGCTTAGTATAATGTATTTTCGGGAAGACGGTCAATCAAGCGAAGGGTTATTTCAGTCATCGAGAATCCAAAAATGAAAGTTGCCTTAGATACTTTAGGCTGTAAATTGAATCAAGCCGAGACGGAACGACTTTCCCGACAATTGCTCGAGGCCGGGCACTGCTTGGTACCCTCAACAACCAAAGCTGATATCTACATCCTGAATACCTGTACGGTAACCCATAGCGCCGATAGCAAGTCCCGTCACTGGCTCCGGTTAGCCCATCGTCGTAATCTTGAGGCTCGACTGGTGGTTACAGGCTGTTATGCTCAACGAAAACCTGATGAACTAGCCCGGATTGCAGGGGTTAGTCTGGTCGTAGGTAATAATGAGAAACCACGCCTGCTATCGCTATTACAGGACACCGGTTGTCTCGTTAGTCCCACTTCTACAAACGGTCACCTCCTGACCCCGATAAAACCGAGACGGACTCGTACTTTCATTAAGATCCAAGATGGGTGCAGTCACTTTTGCGCCTACTGTATCGTACCTCGAGTACGAAGGCAAGAGAAAAGCCAGCCTGCCGACCATACAGTAGCAGAGATCAAACAGAGAGTGAGCGAGGGTTACCAGGAGATAGTCCTCACCGGTACCAAAATTGGAGACTACCGGGATAATGGACTTAATCTCAAAGGATTACTGGAACGCATCCTGACTGAGACTGACGTACCAAGATTAAGGCTCTCTTCTCTACAGCCCCAAGAAATTTCGCCCGAACTACTCAAGGTATGGCAGAATAGCCGTTTGTGTCCCCATTTTCATCTATCACTGCAAAGCGGTAGTGACCAGATACTCCAGCGCATGAGACGTAGTTATTCAACCGTAGACTATCATCGAGTTGTCCGCCTAATTCGGGAT
>DCWM01000002.1 GCA_002335405.1 Dehalococcoidia bacterium UBA2162 | reverse complement strand
CGACTTCGTCCGAGACGAAAGGGATCGTTTTTACCGTTATCGACGCTAGCTTGGTGAGTTTTTTGACGTGTTGTGGTGTAATAATTGTTCCGGTTTCGATTATTGTCTTCCCCTTTTTATCCACCACCGATTCGCTCGTGGCTCGCTTAATCAACTTTATGAAGTTACCATTTACTTCAGAAATAACCCGGCGGTAGGGGGTTTCAATAAAACCGTATTGATTTACCCGGCTGTAGGTGGCTAGAGAACCGATAAGACCGATATTGGGTCCCTCTGGTGTCTCGATAGGGCAGATGCGGCCATAGTGGGAATAGTGGACATCCCTGACCTCAAAGCCGGCACGTTCGCGGGATAGTCCTCTTGGTCCCATAGCCGACAGGCGGCGCTTGTGCGTTAATTCGGCTAAGGGATTGGTTTGGTCCATAAACTGTGATAACTGCGAACTGCCGAAGAATTCCCTGATTGCGGCCATTACCGGGCGAATATTGACTAGGGCGCTTGGGGTGGCTGATTCTACGGGAATGGCGCTCATACGTTCCCGAGCTACCCGTTCTAGTCGCATAAGCCCAATACGAAATTGGTTTTGAATCAGCTCACCGACGGTACGCACCCGTCGATTGCCGAGATGGTCGATATCATCGGCGCTGTCACTGCCATTATTAACCATAATGATATGCCGGATAATGGCCACGATGTCCTCTTTGGTCAGGGTGCGCTGGTCTTTAGGAACATTGGGCATTATCCGGTTGTTGAGCTTATAACGCCCAACATATCCCAGGTCATAATGGGTGGGATTAAAAAATAAATTGTCAATTAGCCGGCGGGCATTGGCCAAATTGGGTGAGTCACCAGGTCCAAATTTCCGATAGATGCTGAGTAGAGCTTCGTTTTCATCTCTAATTAGGGGTTCACGTTCGATAGTCGACCTGATGAATTGGTGTTCCGTTACTGTGTCATCTTTGTCGAACAGGCTGGTTAATTCATTATCATGGCTGTAGCCGAGGGCTCGTAGTAGCGTGGTGCACGGCACCTTCCGTTTGCCGTTTATCTTGATAGAAATGATATCCGCGTTGCTTGTGTCGAATTCTAGCCAGGCGCCGTGGCTGGGGATTAGTTTTGCCTTACAAAGTTTGCGGCCGGTGGCGGTGTCTTCTTCATTGATGAAGTAGACACCGGGGGAACGAAGTAATTGACTGACGACAACCCGTTCTGCACCACCGGTAATGAAGGTGCCATTAGTTGTCATCAGTGGGATATCACCCCAAAATAGGTCTTGTTCCTTAATTTCTCCCGTAGACTTAAACAGTAACCTTGTCTTGACATAAAGTGGGCTGGAGAAGGTTAAGTCTCGCTGGCGGCATTCTTGCTCCGAGAAGGGTGGTTCACGAAACTCATAGTCGGTAAAGCTAATTTCTAGCCGGTTACCAGTGAAGTCCTTGATTGGTGATATCTCATCGAGCAGTAGTCTTAAACCCTCTTCCTGAAACCATTGAAATGGCTTAAGTTGGATGGTAACAAGATTAGGCACGTCTAGTATTTGGGGTAACTTAGCATAAGATTTTCGGGAGGTGAGAGGTTTTCCACTTTTCGTCGGTGTTCCTGGGATAGAAACCATATATCGCACTACTCCTTAATCAGAACTACAGAATTTAGACTTTATGAGCAAAACTCTAAGATAGCTTCGTGACTAGTGAGGAAATACAACAGAAAAATACAACAGAATAGGTAAAGGAACGGTCACGCCGGGTAGAATCAGAAAGTGTGGAATGCATAATCGCGAATGGTCATAATACAACTGTTTTCTTTACTTGTCAAGTGGTTCTTTACCAAAGTATAATTTAGTTGGTATGGTAGTAAAGACGGTAACCACTAACCGCAAGGCTTATCATAACTATCATGTTGGCGAGACAGTCGAGGCTGGCCTAGTGCTTACTGGTACCGAGATTAAGTCAATCCGGACTGGTATGGTGAATTTGGGTGATGCTTATGTTCGATCGGAAGGTGGCGAATTGTGGTTGTGGAACGCTCATATTGCCCGCTATGATGCTGGTAGCTACACGAGCCATGAGCCGATGCGAGTTCGGAAGCTCTTATTGCACCGTAAAGAGATTAGAGAACTCATCAGCAAGATGGCGGAGAAAGGGCTGACAATGGTTCCGCTCCGGTTGTATCTTAAAGATAGTCTGGCTAAGATTGAGGTGGCGCTGGCTAGAGGTAAGAAATTGTATGATAAACGTGAGACCATCATCCGCCGTGAGACGGCACTGGAGATGGCTCGAGTCATGAAAGAGCGCCGTGGGGGTCGAGAACGATAGCCAGTGTTTTGGGTGTTGCTATCAATGGGGGCGCGTGGATTCGACAGGAGGGGTAGGCTACAGAATTGCAAGCTGAGGTGTCACTACCCTCAATAAACCAGTGGCAAAAAATAACTGCCGAAGATGCAGTTCTCCTTGCTGCCTAATTAAATAGGTAGCACATCCAGCTTGACCTCACCTCAATGGGTTGGGATTGGGTGCCGTTCAGTTGAGGTGCCATTACTCTGATGTCGGTAGGGGTGGTGAAAGAAATATCGACTGGCTTGGTTAAACTCGGTCAACTGAGGTTAACTAGGCAAGAGTAAAGAGTTGACTAAGCTTGTAGTAAATTCTGGGCAGTTTCTCTTGGACGGGGAGTTCGACTCTCCCCCGCCTCCACCAAACAAATCTTAAGCCCCAGTTTTGGACAGGGGTTTATTGTGCTTCTATTGTTAGCGGCGTAGTATGCGTCGGATAAGAGTCGGATATAATTGAGCCCATGATTTCTCGAGTTTTTTCCTTTTTGTTTGGTCCAGGTCTTTTTGTCGACTAAAGCGGGACTCTGTGTAAACTTGGGTGATATTATCAATAGTTTGAGATTGTGTCGGAACAACTAATGCCAGGCGGGCACTATATTCTAAGGGAGTTTCGATTGGCTTTGGCCCTGACTGACCTAGTGACGCCAACACACACATTTTTGCATAAATACCAGAGGCTTCTCCAGTTTGTCTGACCTGGTTAAGCCAATGTTTATAGAAGAGTATTCCTGCGATTCCTATGGTAAGTATTATTAGGGACAGGAGACTGATGAAGGGAAGGTAGGGATTCCGATTCCATATCGATGTAATGACGGGTGTTGTCTCAAAATTCTCTCCTGGTGTAGCGGCGGGTGTCGGCGTAGCGGCAGGTGTTGGCGCAGCAGCGGATTCTGGTTCAAGAGCGGGTATTGATGCAGCGGGGGGTATCGGTACAGCGACGGATTCCGGATCAATGGCGGGTGTCGGCGAAGCGATGGGTGTCCCAGGCGCAGCGATGGGTTCCGGATTGCCGGCTAAAGCTGGATTATCGAACTCGGGGAGTTCGACGGCGAAAAATGGCTCCCCGTACTCATCGGCGAGAATTGGGGCCTCGGGCCGGGAAAGATTATCGGCGTTTGGCGAGCCAAGATTCTCTTCTGGTCTGGGGAGTAAGGCAAAAATCTCGGGTGGTATCCCAAGTCCAATAGCCTCTGCAGAAAATAGTCCAGGTGTTGTCTCAAATTCTATCCACCCGTACTCCGGAAAATAAACTTCGGCGCGGTTATGATAATCTTGGGCTCGTAAGATAAACTGGTCGTTGCTCTGATCCTGTTCGACTACACGGTAACCGCTGCTGACTCGAGCCGGCACACCCACCGAACGGAGCATGACGGCCATGGCCGATGCGAAATAGGTGCAATCACCCTCCTTTTTATCGAATAAGAAATAATCTACTGCATCAATGCCTTGTGGTGGTGTGTTATCGTCTCGGCTATACCTAAGTTGCCCTTCGAGAAGGAAGCTTTTGATAGCAAGGGCCTTCTCGTAGGGCGTTCCTGCTCTCTCGGTCAGTTGTTGACTCAATTCTTTGACGCGTTCTGGTAGGCTTTCTGGTAATTGCAGATAATATTCCGTGACCCACTGGTCATAGTCCGTACTTGCCCGGAATAATGCGGTGGGTGTGGCTTGGGTAAGCTGTACCGTTATTGTGTAAGCCTCATCGAGTGGTAGCACATGTGGCGCAATTACGGAGACAACGTCCCTAACTCCATCCTTGGTCTGGGCCTGGGTGGTTATTGGCTGGTGCTCAATGGTTTGCAGTAAAACTGGAAGACTGGAAGTCTTGAATTCTCCCGTCGTCAGTAATATGTCGGTTTGTACTTTGTTAGTTACTGTGTAGGTGAGCTCTTGTCGTTGAAGAAGTTTATCGGTGGAGCTCACGTCTCCTGGGTAGAATATATTGTTGACACGGTTGTTGCTTGTCCATCCCCAGGGAAGGTAGGTATCATATCTTCGGGTAAGCCAGTAACTGACCGTATTGTTGGAGCTAACCATAAATTGTGTCCCCTCTTCTTGGTACAGGGGATTACTAAAAAGTAGTACACTTAATCTGTCGCTGCTAAGGAGGATCGTCTCTCCCGGTACCGTATTGTCTTGTTCATTACCTTGTACATCGCCTTGTACATTACGAGTAAGGATGCCTTTCTTTCCTGCCACCGTCGCGAAAATATTGAGCCAATGTTCTTTACCATTCTCCCAGGATATCCTGTTACTTATTGCTAAGTCTTGGTCAAGTTGAATTTCAGGTAGAAATGACGTACTGGAGGAGATCAGCACACTAAGGGAGATGACCACACTAATATGGTATATTATGCCGTGCTTTGAGTAATTTCGTCCGTATTGCTTAAGTTGGCTTATCTGTTTCGCTAGGTTAGTTTGACCAATCAGTAATACGGCGGCCAGAATATAGATGGGGAAGAAGTAGTCATAATCCTTAGGTAGGTTATTGAGATTAACCAGGATCATGATTGTACCCATGAAAACGGTTATCCACGTATTGCGTCTTTCCAGCATAAACCATGTTGAGATATAGCCAATCATCCAGGTAACTAGAATGAGAAATACGGTGAAGTAAGTTGTGCCCTCATTGGGGCTAATTTCTAGTGCTTGCCACCAGGGCTGTGGCGCGAGTATGGAAGACAACTGCCATACGGTGATGATAATCCCCAGTAATAAGATAATGGCGTGCTTGGTAATATTAGGTAGCCGGCTCTTGGCGGCAACTAAGGTGGTTAGTACAGCGAGAAGAAGGGTGAGTATTAGTGACGGTTGTGGGCTAATCCACGCGGCCTCTTCTACCGAATATACCGCTATGGCGAGAGTAAGAAAGACCAGCGCCA
>DCWM01000058.1 GCA_002335405.1 Dehalococcoidia bacterium UBA2162 | reverse complement strand
GCAGGTACTTCACCCAAAAGACAAATGCCGTCGACACTCCTCTCTTTGGCGACGCCCAACAGTAGTCCATTCAACCCGGCGATATGCAGGTTACCCCTTTGCACTAGGTCGTGTCCTTTTAACTCATCAGTTAATTGCTGGTTGGTAGCTACCCCCCACACCTTGGGCTGTTCCGTATGATGCATACGTGTAAGCGCCGCCGCGCAGGTATAGATTCTCTTAACTCCAAAACTTAGCCCCACGTTAAGGACGCATTGAGCCAGTTCATAACCTTTGGTCATAGGCTGGTCATCGCCGACGAATAGTATCAGGTCGCCGCCTGTATCCTTATTTTTGTTTTTCCAGTAGTAAAATTTGTTCTCGGGGAACTGTGGGGCCTCTACGACATTGTCTCTAACCACTACCCCGATGGGGTCAAAGAAATGAGGAGCCTTAACTTCCCCTAATTCCCTGAATCCCAGCTTACTTTTTAAATAAGTGGCCACGATTGTGGCGACATTGCCAACACCGGGCCATGCCGCCAGCATATTCGGCGAGTTAAGTTTTGGTCGGGCATGCAGTTTATATAAATGACTCATTTAAGTAAGCTACTTACTCGCCACCGATACCTTTGAGAAATAAAGGGGTGGTAGATTTAACGAGCCACCGACCCATTTGGGATCCCTACCAATGGCGGTGATTTTTTTTAGTAACTGGTAAGTATTTCCAGAAACCATGGTATCTTTGACCCTGCCTACTATTTTACCATTTTCTATCTTATAACCCAAGAGAACATTGCCGCTGAAATCGCCACCCAGAATGTTGCCCTGTTCGGCGCCCATGAGCTGCTCGACAACTAATCCTTCTTTGATATCGCTGACCATCTCATTTAAGCTAACTTTACCGGGGGCGATAACAAGGGCACTGGGTGACGGCGTCGGTAAGCCGCTGCGGCCGCGGTGGCCATTACCGGTACTCTGGGTGTGAGCTAGGGCGGCCGTCTGCAAATCATAAAGAAAGTTGGTCACTACACCCTGTTCGATAAGCGGCGTGCGCTGACTGGTGGTACCTTCATCATCGCAGGGACGGCTGGTGGGGCGATAGGCGATGGTCGGGTCATCCCATAATTGTAGTTTCTTATCAAAAACTTTTTGCCCCAGCTTGCTACCGATGGGAGACGCTCCCTCCAGAACCATCTTGCCGTTAAATGCCGCTATTAAGGATGGAATGAGGGCGCTGGCGACGCCATCCGGAGTAAAAACTACCGGTAATAACCCGGATGGAGCTTGGGTACGGTGCTTGGCTAAGTCCAGTTGCTGGAGTACCTCTTTAGCCACCGTATCCGAGTCTAAAATTGGGTGACAAGAACTTTCACCGTCACCAACAAAAAGCATATCAGTGCTGCGAATTAAATTGGCCCAAACACTCAGGTTGGAGATAGTCTGTTTGTAGCTAATCTGCTCACCGCGGGAATTGATAATGTGGACGCAGTGCACATCCTTAGATACATCGGCACCGCAGAGAAGGTCAGGGGTATGTTCCCGTAACCTACAAATCAGTTCTTCACCGAGGTTAATCATTTCCTCGATAGAAACAGACTCCACTTTCGAGTCAAAAATCGTAATCTGGGGGTAGGTGCTGATGACCGGTAGTTCAAATTTGGCTGGTATGCCGAACCGAGCGGCGGCGACCGCCATATCGATGAGATGCGGGCTGTCTTCCAGATTGGTCGTTGCCGCGTAGCCAATCCTACCTTGGCACACCACGCGTAGTGCCACACTGCTGCTCTGCTTACTCTGGATATGTTTCAGACGATTAGTCTCGAATTGCACTGACGTCTCCTCCGAGGAAACGACGAAGGCGTCAGCTTGCTCTGCTACCCTTCTTACTTGTGCCAGCATCTGCTCCACTCAGCGGCCTCCAACCAAACAGTGGCGAATACGGATATGGGGGCTGCCGTTACTGACTGGTAGGGGCGACTGAGCTCCCTTACCGCAACCACCGCCTTGATTCATTTCCAGGTCGTTACCGATGGCATCGATATTTTTGAGGGTGGTGAACACGTTACCGGTAAGGACTACCGGCCTGACCATCTCGGCCAGCTTACCGTGGCGAATCATATAGGCCTCACCGGCGGAGAAGGTAAACATTTCCATGCTGGTAGTCCCGCCATACCAATTTTTGGCGTAAACCCCCTCTTCAATATCACCGATGATATCGGTAAAAGAAGCAGAGCGTGGCTCAATATAGGTGTTGGTCATCCGCACAATGGGGGGGTGTCGATAATTAATCGCGCGGGCATTGCCCGTTGGCTTTTCGTTCATCTTGGCGGCTGTCTCTCGGGAGTGGAGCCGGCCTACCAGCTTACCTTCTCGAATGAGATAGGTTTTACTGGCGGGCACACCTTCATCATCGTATTTGTAGCTTCCGCGTAATTCGGGTATAGTCGCCGTGTCGATGATATTCAACTCGGCGCTGCCGAACTCTTTACCCAGAGTCATAATCTGGAGTAGGCGCTCGTTCTCATAAATAAAATCAGACTCGGATAGATGGCCGAAGGCTTCGTGGACGAAGACCCCAGCTAGAATTGGGTCAAGAACTACGGTATATTCTCCCCCTTTAACCTGCGGCGCCGATAATAACGCGACCGCTCGTTGAGCCGTCTCTGCAACTTGTTGGTGGAGACCTTGAATCAAACTAAAATCGCCGCGGCTACCGAGACTAAATCCAGCTTGCTGTACCTCACCACCTTTGGTCGCCACCACTACCAGGTGCAGGGCAGTATCGGTTCTGGCCTGCTCAATGTAGCTACCGGATGAATTCAGGTAGACGGACTTTTTTTGGCTATCTCCGTAGTTAATAGTTGAGGTTTGTATTTGGGGTGTATACCAGATAATATCGAGGTATTCATCGAGCTGTTTCTTCTTCTCGGTTAGCGGTATCGTTATCGGATTTCGGTGAGTCTCAATGGGTAGGACATCAACTATGGGTGCGACTTGGGCCAAACTACTTTGCTCGTGACCGACTAAGCGGGCCTGTTTTACCGCCAGTTCCACACGGTTAGACAGGTCATCAAGATTATTAAAACTGACAAAACCCCAGCCACCTTTGACTAGGGCTCGTACATTGCCCCCGATTGCCGTTGTCTGGTCGACCGATTCTAACTCTCGGCCCCGGTAGGTAATGTGGCTAGCCTGGCTTTCTTCAAGGTGAGCTTCGATATAATCGGCTGAGTATTTCTTGAGTGTCTCCGATAGGTTATGCCCGATAGCTGCGATGTCGGTCATCGATAGTCTTTAACCCCACAGCCATACGGCGCTACCTGTCAGTAGCATTAGTAAACCAATCGTCATCGCGATAAACCCACCTATTTTGAGAGCCCCCGGTTCCGGACGAGAAGGCGAATGTTCTAGGAATTCGCGGACATCTACGCGCCTGGCGGGTATAGAATCATAGTACTGCTTCTCCTCGTTCCGTCCCCAGATGTAAGCGCTAATTCCGAGAAGGAGAAATAGTCCGCCTATCCCAAGCATTACTAGCCAGTCGCCCCGAGGCATTTCGCTCCCCAACCTTTAGGGAAGGATTTGAGCATAACTATAGATGCTTTTGAAGTTACTTGTCAACCGGACCTAGACAACTTCGACGACTGCCCCGGCTTCTTCTAGAGTCTTCTTGGCTGCGGCCGCCTCATCCTTATTGACCCCTTCCTTTATCGGCTTGGGGGCACTTTCCACTAGGTCCTTAGATTCTTTCAGCCCTAAAGAGGTCAACTCCCTGACCGCTCGAATTACGCTAATTTTATTGGCCCCAAAATTTTTCAGGATGACATTGAACTCCGTCTTTTCTTCTGCTGGAGCTGCCGCTGCTGGTGCTGGTGTCGCTGCCGCAGCCACTGGGGCCGCCGCGGTAACGCCGAATTCGGTTTCTAGAGTCTTGACTAACTCGGCTAACTCAAGCACTGTCATGTTCTTTATGGTCTCGATGATTTCCTTAATGTTCGTTTCTTGCGCTTTCTTGGTCCGAGCAGGTGGCTTGGCCTTTTTCGCTGGTTCGGTAGCTACGGTGGCGCCATCCTTCTGTCCTGTTTCCACTTCGTTTTCCGGCATTCTATACTCCCTCCAACTGTTTAATTCTAGCTTGTAACACCCCAACCATACTTCTCATTGGGGTGGTAAGACAGCCTACTAAAGCGGCTATGGGGCTCTTAATTGTGCCTAGAGTTATAGCCAGCAGCATTTCTCTTGGTGGTAGTGTCGCTAGTGTCATTACCTCCGCCGAAGTCAACGAACGATCACCCAAAAAGCCTCCCTTTATTGTTAGGGTACTTTTTGATGTACTAATGTGGGTGGCCAAAACTTTAGCCGGCGCCGTGATCTCGCCATAGCCGAAAACAACCGCCGTTGGTCCGGTTATCGACCCGACCAAATCGCCCTTGTCGATTCCCATTGCGGCCAGGCGGAACAGTGTATTCTTGACTATTTGGTACTCGTTGTTTGACGCCTGCAGCTTGCGTCGCAGCGCCGTCAGCTCGGCGGTGGTTAATCCCTGATAATGAGTCAAAATAATAATGTTGCTTTTGGCGAAAGCCTCTTTTATATTTTCAATAATTTGTGCTTTCTTCTCTGTGGGCATTTTCAGTTCCTCTACCGTACTTAATTTCTTAAAAAACAAGCCCTTGTGCTAGCTACACAAGGACTCTTCCGACCCTGCGATTACATAAAAATCACTAATCGGGTCTGGTCTTTTCCTCGGCAGGCACATATTAATTAAGCTTTAACCAGCCCCTGCTGTCTCAGGATATTTGAATTTTTTCTTTATCTAATCCTTCGTTAACTATTCTATTACCTAGTCCAAATAATGTCAACCAGCGGTTAGGGCGAGAGTCGGTTTGAGGTCAAGCTTTATGCCTGGCCCCATCGTTGTCGTTAATGAGGCCGTTTTGACATATTGGCCTTTGGCTCCGCTGGGCTTGGCCTTCATTATCGCTTCAACTACTGCCGTTAGATTTTCAACTAGTTTGTCCTCTGTAAAACTGGTCTTGCCGACTGGGACATGAATAATTGCAGTTCGATCCAATTTGAACTCTACCCGACCCTTAAGGGCCATCTGGATAATCCGGGGTAAATCGTTGGCTACGACTACTGTTCCCGCCTTAGGATTGGGCATTAGTCCCTTCCGGCCCAGGATTTTTCCCAGTTTACCGACCTTACCCATCATATCTGGGGTGGCAATCGCCGTATCAAATTCTAACCATCCACCTTCGATTTTCTGGATCAACTCATCGCCGCCGACATAATCTGCCCCATTTGTCTCAGCCGTTCTGGCCGCTTCCCCTTGAGCGAAAATCAATACGCGCACCTTCTTGCCTAGGCCGTGGGGTAAAAGCGCCACACCACGTACCTGCTGAGTAGCATTCTTCGAATCAAGTCCCATCCTCAGGTGAAGCTCAACCGTCTCGTCAAAGCGGGTATGAGTCATTTTTTTTGCCAGAGTTACTGCTTCCCCCGGCGTGTATTCTTTGGCTACGTCAAGTAGTTTGACCGCATCTAGATATTTCTTACCGCGTGTCTTCATTTTCTGCTACTCACCCTCCTGCTCAATCTCAATACCCATACTTCGGGCGGTACCGGCAACAATTTTCTCCGCCGCCTCAATTTTGATGGCATTAAGATCCTTTACCTTAAGTTGAGCTATCTCTCTAAGTTTATCCCGAGATAGGCTACCTATTTTCTCATGACCGGTGGAAATAGCTCCCTTTTCTACACCTAATGCCTTCCGCAGCAGGTCCGCGGTAGGCGGTGTTTTGGTGACAAAGCTAAAGCTCCTATCCTCAAAGATGGTTATCTCTGCTGGAATAATCGACCCACTCTGATTAGCTGTACGATCATTGTACTCTTTACAAAAAGCCATGATATTAACCCCGTGCTGACCTAGGGCGGGGCCTATCGGGGGCGCGGGATTAGCTTGTCCGGCTGGAATCTGCAATTTAATTATCGATTTAATCTTTTTTGCCATAGTACTCTCCCAAACCACAAAATCCGGTGGGACTTAAAGTTTCTCCACCTGTAAGAAATCAAGCTCCACCGGTGTCTCACGCCCGAAGAGCGATAACAGCACTCTTATCTTAGCTTTGTCAGGGTTAATTTCATCGACGATACCGACAAAATTAGTAAAGGGGCCATCCGTCACCCGGACGCTCTGGCCTTGCTTAAAACCAACTTTCACCCGTGGCTCTTCAGCCGCCATCTGCTTTAAAATCCGATTTATTTCCTCTTCGCGCAGTGGTACCGGCTTATTTCCGCTACCGACAAACCCGGCTACCCCGGGTGTGTTACGTACTATGCTCCAGCTCTGGTCACTCATCTTCATCTGGATCAGTACATAACCGGGCAGGATTTTCTTATCCACGGTGCGTCTCTGTCCGCCACGAGCCTCAATTTCCTTCTCAGTAGGCATAATCACCTGGGTAATATCATTATCGGAATCCATGAGTTTGATACGCTGCTCCAGGTTTTTCCTGACTCTCTCCTCATGCCCGGAGTAGGTATGAATGGCAAACCAGTTTTTACCGTTATCGCCCATAAAAACCTCAAGTAAATTGGGCCCTCTCAAGAAGGGTAAACGCTCAGACTAACCCTGGCGTTAGATGATTTTAATTTAATTGAGAAATTAGCCAAGCCACTACCTGCCGAGAAATATACCATTGATTAATTTACCAAAGCCAAAATCAATGACCCCTAGAAAGGCGCCGACGACGATGACGACAATTAACACCAAGCCGGTCAGGTAGACCACCTCGCGTCGTTCGAGCCAGATTACTTTCCTTAACTCGGCTATCGTCTCAACAACAAACTTGAAATTTAGACCGCCTTTTCTGGTGGTAGAACTGTGAGATGCCATTGAGAATACCTGCCTATATGCCGGCCCCGCGCCGGTGTGTAAAAGTTATTTCTAGCTTTTTTACCAAACTAACCACCGCCTGACCTTCTTGTAGAGACCCAGTTGGGTGCGGCCACACTATTTTACCTCCCGGTGAAGGTTGTAAGCATGGCATCGCGGGCAGTATTTCTTTAAGTCCAGTCGTTGGGGGTCATTTCTCTTGTTCTTCGTCGTGGTATATGTCCTCTCCCGGCACACAGTACAGGCGAGATGAATAATTTCTCTAGTGTCGCTTTTCTTAGCCATATCTACTCGATAATACGGGTAAAGGTTCCTGCTCCTACCGTCTTGCCTCCCTCGCGAATGGCGAAACGTAAACCCTCTTCCAGGGCTACCGGATAAATTAGTTTTATCTTCATGGTGACATTATCACCGGGCATAGCCATCTCCATTCCCTCGGGTAGCTCAATACTACCGGTAACATCGGTTGTTCTGATGTAAAACTGTGGCTTATACCCATTAAAGAAGGGGGTATGCCGACCGCCCTCATCTTTACTTAGAATATATACCTGAGATTCAGCATAAGTGTGTGGTTTAATTGAACCAGGCGCGGCCAAGACCATGCCACGCTCCACCCCTTCGCGCTCAACACCTCGAAGTAAGACACCGACGGCGTCACCGGGCTCAGCATTATCCAATATTCTATGGAACATTTCTAGACTGGTAGCTACTATCCGCTTCGACTCGTGATGTAAGCCTACCAGTTCAACTTCGTCCCCACCTTTAATCGTACCCCGCTCCACCCTGCCGGTTGGAACCGTACCACGGCCTTTGATGCTGAAGACATCTTCGACTGGCATGAGGAAGGGCTGGTCTTTGGGCCGCTCCGGCGTGGGAATAAAATCATCAACGGCATCCATCAGCTTTAAGATTGGCCCACACCACTGGCAGTCCTTCGTGCCGCAGCCGCACTCAAGAGCTTTAGTAGCACTCACCCTCACCACCGGTACTTTGTCACCGGGAAAGTCGTACTTGCTTAACAGTTCCCTGACCTCTATTTCTACCAGTTCCAGAAGTTCCTCATCTTCCATGGCGTCTACTTTGTTAAGAGCTACGACGATGTAAGGCACACCAACCTGACGGGCAAGTAAGACATGTTCTCTTGTCTGAGGCATCGGGCCATCTGGTGCGCTCACCACTAGTATGGCGCCATCCATCTGGGCGGCGCCGGTAATCATATTCTTAATAAAGTCGGCGTGTCCCGGACAGTCAATATGAGCATAATGTCGTTTTGCCGTCTCATACTCTACATGAGCGATGGCGATGGTCATTCCTCTAGCTTTCTCCTCCGGCGCGTTATCAATTGAGTCGAATTCACGGAATGCGGTACCTGCTGCTTCCTTTGCTAGTGCCATGGTAACTGCCGAAGTTAAGGTTGTTTTGCCATGGTCGACATGACCAATGGTGCCCACGTTGACATGTGGTTTGGTACGCACGAATTTCTGTTTTGCCATTCTTCCCTCCCTTTATTCCGAGCCCACAATCAGATTCGAACTGATGACCCCATTCTTACCAAGAATGTGCTCTACCGACTGAGCTATGTGGGCCAGTAAGCTCATTAGATTATATATTATACAGGCCTTTCTTATCAGATGTCCAGTCTAGGCCAATCTTTCAAAAAAAAGGACAAGCTATGGTGGAGAGGGCAGGATTCGAACCTGCG
>DCWM01000029.1 GCA_002335405.1 Dehalococcoidia bacterium UBA2162 | reverse complement strand
ATGCCAAGGCATCCACCATGTGCCTTCACCCGCTTGACCTGCTTCAGATTTGATATTAGTTCTTGTTTTGGTTACCCTATTCGGTTGTTAAAGTACGGCATAATAAAGGTGGCTTGGTGATACATCACCAAGCCACCTGCTTGGCTGGCAACACCATGTCCGCCCTTATTATGTGTCTGACTTAATCATCAGTAAGTGGAACTGTATCATATCGCCTGATCACTGTCAAGGTTTTTGGCATTACAATTATTACTGTCCGGTTTCACTCTCTTTACCTAACTGGTTTTGCTCATCACGCGGTGCTGATGTTTCCTTTATGTGGGTCAGAGGTAGATGCTGTGTACGGCGATATTCGAAATAGATAATCAATCCCAAAATCATCCAGGTAATTCCTGCCCAACGGCTGTAGGGTTGGGTAACCATTACCACGAGCCATACTGCTAGGGTAGCAATCAAACCGAGTATCGCGGTTATCGGTAATTCTCGGCCTCTAATCCGGAGATTTCCGCGTAATCTGAAGGGGCGGTGTAACTCGGGTTTACGGATACGTAAGGCAAGGATAGCGGCGTGAGCCAGGGCAAAGGCGAACAAAGAGCCAAATACATATATTGCCCCTAAGTCCTCAAAGAAAAGGGGATTGAAAAAATCAGGAATTAGGAGTAAGAGGGCGGCAAGGCAAAAGATAATGATAGCTACGTGAGGGGTGCGAAAACGGTGGTGGATTCGACTCAGTCCAATCGGTAGCTGACGATGGGAAGACATATTGAAGGCCAGGCGGGAGATGCCCATTACCCCGGCATTGGTTGCCGTCAGCAGGATAGTGGCCGCCAGACTTGCCACTAAAATGGGTAGCAGAGTGTGGATGCCTCCGAAAAGCCAGGTAAGCACAATAATCAGCGCTGGTTCTGTGGTAATTCCGGCAGCCAATTTCTCCGGTATTATCGCTAAGGAAATACTGTTGGCGATACCAGCTACCGGGTCTCTCGCCCAGTCGTTTGTTAGTTCCTGCGGTGTCATCGCGGATAGAGCGACTATGGAAATGCCGGCAAAAAGTATCAGAACGACAACTATCATTAGGATATAGGCTTGGGGTATCCGTTTTTCAGGTTGGCGTGTTTCTTGGGCTAGTTGGGATACTGTTTCTACGCCGGTAAAGCAGAGGGCGGCAATGGCAACACCGTAAATTAGGTTTTGAGTAGATGGCCAGTTACCCTCACCGAACATATTCTGAAACAGGGCCGTTGGGTTTGGTCCTAAGATTAGTACGATGCCTAAAATTATCAATGTAATTAGGGCCGCTATATCAATGAGTATGAAGAACGTGTTAAGCCGCGACGATTCCCTTACCCCAAAAATATTGACTAGCATCAAAAAGCCAATAATACCGATTGATACCGTGGTTCCGATGGCTGGTTCTTTTAATATTGGCCAGAAGTAGGCGAGGTAAGGTGGTATGGTATAGGCCGAGATAGCGACAGTGGCAATATAGCTTAGCATCAATGCCCAGCCAGCGATAAAGCCGATAGTGTCATTAAAACCATGTCTGGCAAAGCTGGCCGAACCACCAGCTTCAGGTAACATTGCCGTTCCCTCAGCATAGGTCAGGGCATTAAAGATGTAAATAATCCCGGCAATGCCGAGGACAATGGGCGTCGCTCCTAAGGCAACCAGGGCGATAATGCCCAAGGCGTAATAAATCGAAGAGCCAACATTACCGTAGCCGACACTAAAAAGGGCAGAGACTCCAAGTACCCGGCGTAAGCCGTAGCGAGAGATGCGTCGTGGGTGGTAGAGGCGGTCTCCCGGCTTGTGGTGCCAAACACTATTCATTTGTTTGTCCATCAGTTTAACCTTGTTCTCTGGTGAAATCAAGTGGGATTGTTTGGTGGATTATCTAGTGTCAAAATATCTTTGCGTCCAGCTATTGTAGATTTTTATGGAGGGTATTATAATACTCGTGGCTTGGTGTGGTCGAGGCAGGAAGTCATGGATTTTAACAGAATTCTTGTGCCGGTAGCTGGTACCGAGGCTGATGATGAAGCCACCAGATTGGCTTGTCGATTTGCCCGGCGAACCAAAGGGAAAGTACGGGCAATTTATGTCATTACGTTGAAGCGCTCCCTGCCGTTGGATGCTGAGATTGAGTCGGAGACCAGGAAGGCAGAAGAAATACTAGCCCGCGCCCAGAGTGTGGCTGATGAAGAGGATTATGAGATTGAGACCGACCTGTTGCAGGCTCGCGAGGCTGGTCCGCCGATTGTCGAGGAGGCGGTTGAGTATAACGTTGACTTGATTCTTATGGGTATTAAATATAAGCGAGCCTTTGGTCAGTTTAGTCTTGGCAGTGTCGTGCCCTATATATTGGAAAACGCCCCATGCCGTGTTATTCTCTATCATCAATACACGGCGCCGGTGAGTGGATAATTATGAAAATCGTCATTATGGGTTGTGGGCGAGTCGGTGCCCGGCTGGCTAGTTCGCTCGATATTGATGGACACCAGGTGACAATCCTTGATACCGATTCTTATAGCTTCCGCCGTCTCCCTGCTGCCTTTGGCGGTTCTGCCCTTGTGGGTAATGGTCTCGATGGGGAAGTGTTGAAAGGAGCAGGGGTTGAAGAGTCAGATGTTTTCGTGGCTCTAACCCAGGGCGATAATCGTAATATTATGGCTTGCCAGATTGCCAGGCAAATTTTTAATGTACCGAGGGTAGTTTGCCGCATTTATGACCCTCTGCGCCAGGAGTTGTATGGTACCCTCGGGGTTGAATCTATCAGTTCGACAATCGTCATGGCTGACCTGTTTAAAGAGAAGCTGGAGGGCTAGGTAAGGTTGTATATTATCGTTGTTGGTGGTGGTAGGGTCGGCTATTATCTTACCCGGGCCTTACTGGCGGAAGGGCACGAAGTGCTCATTATTGAGAAGGAAGCCCGTGTTTTTCAGGGTATTACCGACGAACTGGGTAGCGTTTGTCTCCGTGGCGACGGCTGCGAAGTGGCGACCTTGATTGATGCTGGTACAGACCGAGCGGATATGCTTATTGCCGTGACTGGTGATGATGACGATAATTTGGTGGCTTGTCAGGTAGCTAAGCATCGTTTTAAGGTGCCACGGACGATTGCCCGAATTAGTAATCCGCAGAATGAAGTACTCTTCAAAAAGCTGGGTGTCGATGTTACGGTAAGCGCCACTAACATTATCTTGGAGAATATTGAAACGGAGGTGTCGACTCATCCTCTGACGCACTTACTAATGTTGGGTGATAGAGGATTGGAGATTGTCGATGTAAAGATTTCGCCTGAATCAACTACCATCGGGAAATCAGTGGAAACGCTGTCGCTCCCGTCGGGAAGTGTCCTTTCCTTGATTATTCGTCGTGATAATAAACCGTTTGTTCCGGGTACGAATACCGTTATTCAGGCGGGGGATCAAATAATCGCGGTGACTCCACCCGAATCAGAAGAGTCGTTGCGAATTGCTCTTAGAGGCTCTTAGATCGGCCAAGTCCACACACCGACGACTGCTGCCAGTTATTGGAGCTAATTTCCGGAAGATATTCTGAGTATGGTGTATGCTGCAATACTAATTTTAGATTACTAAGTGCCCTATCGTGCTTGGTGAAGCTGACCAATATCTATTGCACTAATGAACGGGGTACATAGGAAAATGAGGTGTATGGTTAGCCGCACTATCATGCATATTGATCTGGACGCCTTCTTTGTCTCGGTCGAGCAGATATTACATCCGGTGCTTAAGGGTAAGCCGGTGGTTGTTGGCGGGAGGCCGAGTGGGCGGGGGGTAGTGGCTTGCGCCTCATATGAGGCCAGAGCTTTCGGACTGCATTCCGGGATGCCGTTAGCTAGGGCTTACCGACTATGTCCGCAAGCTATTTTTATCGAGGGTAGCTATCCGAAATACCGTGATGCTTCACAAAAATTTATGGTTATCCTGGCTAATTTCTCGCCTTTTATCGAACCGGTGGGTATTGATGAAGCCTATTTGGATGTCACTGGCTTCGAGGCTATCCATGGCTCGATTCGTCAGATGGCAGTGGCTATTAAGGGGCGGGTAAAAAGGGAATTGGGGCTCTACGCTTCCGTGGGTATTGCCGGGGGCAAGGTGGTGGCTAAGGTGGCT
>DCWM01000031.1 GCA_002335405.1 Dehalococcoidia bacterium UBA2162 | reverse complement strand
CGCTGGCTATTACGATGCCTATTATCTTAAGGCACAAAAGGTGCGCACTATTATCCGGCAGGAATTCGATGAAATATTTAAGCAGTTTGATGCTTTGATAACACCCACCTCCCCCACTGTTCCCTTTAAGGTTGGTGAGAAAACGGCTGATCCGCTCCAGATGTATCTCAGCGACGTCTGCACACTGCCCATTAATATTGCCGGTGTGCCGGCTATTTCCATCCCTGCCGGCTTTGTCGAAGGGTTACCTATCGGGATGCAAATCATCGGCCGACCTTTTGGTGAAGAGACCATTCTACAGATCGCTTACGCCTATGAGCAAGCCACCGAATGGCATAAGAGGAGACCGAGTATCTAGGTTGAACTGATGTAGCCTCAAGTCTTCTCAATCCGTCATTGGCTGGTCGTGTAAGTAAGGACACCGTTTCCCCCTCTGAAGGAGTGACGAAATACTCTTGCCAGGTATAGAACATCTGTACTTTAGTATATCCATGACACAGAGAATATCCCATTACTTCTAATTCGTTCCATCCGCTTACAAGGAAGCCTGGGTGGGAGGAGTTCGTCACCATAGCCGGTATTGAACCGTTTGAGTATCGGCGATACTCTGGCTAGCCCCGAGTGTCCTGCAGCTCTACTCAGAATTGAAGTTAATGAACCGACAGTCGAGATGATTTTCGGTGGCGACACATTGCCTAAGGACAATAAAATCAGGATACCATATTCTCAAAACTCTGCTATAATGAGGTAGTAAAAGGGTGGTTGAAGGCCGCAGTAGCAAGGAGTTGATATGCTGAAAGACATCCTGAGAATACTGGAAAAGGACGCCCGTACCGCCGTAGAGCAAGTTGCCACGATGACTAATCTCCCACGTGGTGAGGTGGTTAAACAGATTAAACAGGCGGAGAAAGACCGTACCATCCTGAAATATAAGACAATCATCAACTGGAATAAAGTGGAAAATGAGCAGGTATCGGTCCTGATCGAGGTGAAGGTCATGCCACAACGAGATGTTGGCTTCGATGCCATCGCGGAACGCATCTATCGTTTCCCGCAGGCGCGTACCGTTTATCTGGTTTCGGGGACCTACGATCTGCTGATTCTGGTCACCGGCAAAACCATGCACGAGGTCGCTGACTTCGTCGCTCAGAAGCTGGCCCCGATTGAAGGCGTCCAGAGTACCGTAACTCACTTCTTGCTCAAGCGATACAAAGAGGACGGTGAAATTCTCACCGAAAAGGAAATGGCGAAGCGCCAACCGGTCATTCTCTAGATAGGTATTGGGTATTTATTACCTAGACAGGAGATCATTATGTCAACTAATTCTAACGTTCAGACCGAGAAATCCCATACTTCACATCGGGCTAACCAGCTATCTCCTTCCGGAATACGTAAGTTCTTCGACCTTCTTGCCTCTACTGAGGGTGTCATCTCGCTGGGGGTCGGTGAACCTGACTATACTACCCCTTGGGGTATTCGTGAGGCTGCTATCCATTCGCTGGAAAAGGGTGATACCATGTATACCTCTAACTCTGGGATGTCCGAGTTGCGCCAAGAACTCTCCCGCTACCTTAAGGGTAGCTATCAGATAGACTATGACCCTAGCGACGGGCTTCTGATTACTGTTGGCGTCAGTGAAGCCTTAGATTTAGCCCTGAGAGCCATCATTAACCCCGGGGACGAAGTAATTATGCCCGACCCGTGCTATGTTGCTTATGATGCCTGCGTTATTCTTGCTGGCGGGATACCGGTTAGGGTACCAACCTATGAAGAAAATAACTTCGAACTTAGGGCCGCCGCTGTCGAAGCCCGAGTTACCGATCGGACTAAGGCAATACTGTTCGGTTATCCGGCTAACCCTACGGGAACGGTTATAGGCCGCGATAAATTAAGCGAAATTGCTGAAGTGGCACGGCGCCACCGGTTATTGGTTATCTCCGATGAGATTTATGCCAAGCTGGTCTATGGCGTGGAGGCTACTTGTTTTGCCGTCCTACCCAGAATGAAAGACAGCACCATACTGCTCGGCGGTTTCTCCAAGGCTTACGCCATGACCGGATGGCGTATCGGCTATGCGGCTGCGCCACGTGAAATCATTGCTGCCATGACTAGGATTCACCAGTATACCATTATGTGTGCGCCGACTATGGCTCAGGTGGCTGCGGTTGAAGCCTTAAAATCCGGCGAGAGTGTCACTGCTGAGATGGTCGAAGATTATAACTGCCGGCGTCTGGTTATCGTGAAGGGACTAAATGATATTGGGCTAACCTGTTTCGAACCGAAGGGGGCATTTTATGCTTTCCCTTCGATAAAGAGTACTGGTATGGCCTCGGAGGAGTTTGCCGAGACGCTACTGACTGAAGAAAAAGTGGCCGTCGTCCCCGGTTCGGCTTTCGGACAATGTGGTGAGGGCTACGTCCGTTGTTGTTACGCAACTTCACTAGCCGATATCGAGGAAGCTCTCTCGCGGATGAAGAGGTTTATCGAGAGACATCGGAAACGGTAGGAGAAACTTTTGTCGGAGGTAAAACTAATCAAGCAGACCTATGCTCAAGCTGGTGTCAATATTGACATTGCCGCTAAAGTAAAAGGAGTCATTGCCCGGCTTGCCCGCTCTACTCACCACCGTGAGGTCTTAAGTGGGGTGGGGTTTTTCGGCGGTCTTTTTGAGTTTCAGGGGTATAAGAATCCTGTCCTAGTCTCCAGTGTTGATGGGGTTGGGACTAAATTGAAGATTGCTTCTGCTTTGGATAGGTACGATACTATTGGTATCGATATTGTCAATCACTGCGTCAATGATATCTTTACCTGTGGAGCGAAGCCTCTTTTCTTTCTGGACTATATTGCTATGGGTAAACTGGTACCGGCAAAGGTAGAAGCTATCGTTCGGGGATTGGCTAAAGCCTGTCGTGAGGTAGACTGTGCTCTCATTGGTGGTGAAACTGCTGAGATGCCCGGCTCATACGTCGGCGAGGACTACGATTTGGTTGGCTTTATAATCGGAGTGGTTGAGAAAGAGAAGATTATCACGGGCAAAACAATAGTAGCTGGTGATACTATTATGAGTTTACCTTCCAGTGGCCTGCATACTAACGGCTACTCCCTAGTGCGGAAGATTTTCGGCGAGACTAGAAAATCATTAAATAGTTATTACCCGGAGTTAGGCCGGACGCTGGGAGAAGCGCTGCTGGAGCCGCATCGTGGTTACTATCAGACGCTGAAGCCACTATTACCCCATATCAAAGGGCTGGCTCATATCACCGGTGGTGGTTTAGTCGGTAATGTGCCCCGAGTTTTGCCTGATGGGCTAGCTGCACAGTTTTATTCTCAGGATTGGGTAAACCCCGCGATTTTCCGGCTAATACAGCAGAAGGGTCAGGTTGACCGGGATGAGATGTATCGTATTTTTAATATGGGTATCGGCATGGTCATCATCTGCTCACCAGAAAAGGTTGACCATCTGACCAAAGTCTTGTCCGAAGCTAAGGTTATTGGTGAGATAACGGAACAAAAGGGAGAAACGAGAGTAGTTATTAAATAATTATCGGGGGTAGTGGGGAAGATATGAGGAAGGGAAAGGGATTGGCATTCTTAGAAGCTGAGCGTTCCTAAAGATGTACATTGAGTTTAGTGACGGAGGTTTTGATGCGAGCGATTATCAGTGTGTTTGATAAAACTGGCTTAGGTGATTTTACTAAAGGTCTGAGCCAGCTAGGGTTTGAAATATTCTCCACCGGTGGTACGCAAAAGGTGCTGGAAGCCGCTGGGTTACCTGTCAAGCGGGTCTCCGACCTTACTGGATTTCCTGAAATTCTTGACGGTCGGGTGAAGACCCTGCATCCGGTTATTTATGGCGGTATTCTTGCCCGCCGTGACCTGTCTGAACACATGTTGCAGCTGACGAAGAATAAGATTAATACCATTGACCTAGTCGCCGTTAACCTCTATCCATTTGTGCAGACGGTGACTAAGCCTGGGGTTACTATGGAAGAAATTCTGGAAAATATCGATATCGGCGGGCCGAGTATGCTTCGAGCGTCCGCCAAGAATTTTCCTAGCGTTATTGTTGTCGCCGACCCGAATGATTATCAATTAATTCTGGAAAAGCTGTGTGCTGGTGGTATCGACCTCGCCGAGCGAAAGCGACTGGCACAGAAGGCGTTTCAGCATGTTGCTACTTATGATACGGCCATCTCACAATACCTGAGACAGGACATGTTGGATCTCCCCGAAGAGGTGACCGTTGCCATGAAGAAACGTTATGGCTTACGTTACGGCGAAAACCCTCACCAAGCGGCGGCTTTCTATACGGAGCAATCCGTTAGCGAGAAGAAGGCGACCGGTATTACCTGGGCTAAGCAACTGGGGGGTAAGGAGCTTTCCTTTAACAATATTCTGGATGCTGATGCCGCTTGGGGAGTAGCCACCGATTTTGCCGCGCCTACCGTCGCCATTATCAAGCACACTAATTCCTGTGGTCTGGCTAGTCACCCGGATATCGTTGAAGCCTACCGACGGGCTTATAGCGGCGATACTATCGCCGCCTTTGGTGGTATTGTTGCCTTAAACCATACGGTGACATTGGCCATGGCCCAGGAAATGAAGCCGGTTT
This sequence comes from Dehalococcoidia bacterium UBA2162, assembly GCA_002335405.1. Classification (GTDB taxonomy): domain Bacteria; phylum Chloroflexota; class Dehalococcoidia; order Dehalococcoidales; family UBA2162; genus UBA2162. The sequence continues at coordinate 6,500 of DCWM01000031.1, read as the reverse complement.
TCTACGAAATCGTTATCGCTCCGGAGTATGAGGCCGAGGCTCTTACATTCCTAAAGCGTAAGGGTGACTTGCGTATTCTGCTGGCGGAACTACCGCCGGGCTATGGTAAGGTGGAACCAGGTTATCTTGATGTCCGCCGAGTCAAGGGCGGCTTTCTGGTTCAGACTTCCGATTCTGTCCCGGAGAGTAAGGTTAACCTGAAAACCGTGACTAAGCGTCAGCCAACCAAGGCGGAAATCGATGACCTTCTTTTTGCCTGGCGGGCGGTGAAGCATATCAAATCGAATGCCATTGTCCTGGCTAAGGACAAAACTCTGGTTGGTATGGGGGCGGGACAGCCTAGCCGTATTATTAGCGCCCAAATCGCTAAAGGAAAGGCTGGAGATAAAGCTGAAGGTAGTGTTCTGGCTTCGGACGCGATGTTCCCCTTCCCCGATGTGGTGGAGTTAGCCGCTAGCGTTGGTGTCACCGCTATCATCGAGCCCGGTGGCTCGATACGGGATGCAGGCTCAGTTGAGGTGGCCGATAAGCATAACATAGCTATGGTCTTTACAGGTGAGAGGCACTTCCGACATTAGAAAGCCTCAAACACAGGGAATCGACAGGGACTTATTATTCGTTTATACTAAATGCGAATAGTTCGCAATAGAAATGAGGAAATGAACACCAAGAAAAAAGTTAAGGCTCTTCAGACGTACAATGAGACGGGATTAAGGAAGACAAAACAGCGGGCACTAATTATGGAAATAATCCGACGGGAGCGGCACCTAGATGCTGATGAGGTCTGTCGTCGAGCTCGGGCGGAACAGCCGCGCCTCAGCCTGTCGACCGTTTATCGTACTCTGCAGACATTAAAGGAAAAGGGTTTGGTGGAGGAAGTTCACTTTGACGAAGCGCACCATCACTATGAGACAAAGCCGGCGAGTGAACATCACCATCTGGTCTGCCTTGGTTGCGGCCAGGTTATTGAGTTCTGTTACTCGCTGGTTCATTTCATTAAAGAAGATGTGGCTGAAGCAAGGGATTTTGAGATTACCGGCAGTGAAGTCAGAATGACTGGTTATTGCCCCACCTGTCGTCGAAGTAAGTAAATACCGACTGGTCATAATCTGGCGTGTCTATGGAGATTGGACAACACCCCAAGTGAAAAGTGGGAAGGAACTGCTGAGCGCCCATACCATCTAGCTAGTCCGGTAATTTCGAAACGCTATAGGTAGGAAACCAAGCTTGAGCTAGGGTAGGAAGGCCAACATCTTGCTGGCGGCTTCGGTTAACTTCATGACAAGGCCGGGTAAAATACCTAGAAGCAGGACACCAATAGAGGTAATGAATAAGGAAAAACGTAACGCCCCGGAAGAGAAAACTTTTTCTGTCGAAGTCGGTTCGCCAAACCACATTACTTTGACGACCCGTAGATAGTAGTAAGCCGAGATGACACTATTGAGTACAGCAATGATGACTAGCCAGAGTAATCCGGAATGCACGCCCGCACTGAAGATATAGAATTTAGCCATAAAGCCTGCCGCCGGTGGCATGCCGATGAGTGAAACGAGGCAAAGGGTCAGGGCTAAAGCTAGCCCCGGCGCCCGTCTAATCATGCCCGAAAAATCCTGAATGAGGTCGCTATTTGTTTTATTGGAAATGGCGATAATGGCGATAAAGGCGCCTAGGTTAGTTACGGTGTAGCTGGCTAAGAAGAAGAGAATGGCGCTCTGTCCCAGAACATCAGCCGTCGGTAAAATGCCAACCGTAGCCAACCCCACCATGAGGTAGCCTGCTTGGGCGATGCTGGAGTACCCCAGCATCCGTTTGATATTGGTTTGTGGTAAAGCCACCACATTACCTAATGTCATACTGATCGCCGCCAGCACGGCAAAGAGCATTCCCCAGTTTAGGCTTAGCCATTCGGGTAGTCCAAAAGCTGAAGAAAAAATACGTAAGATGACGGCAAACCCGGCGGCCTTGCTTCCTACGGAAAGATAGGCGGTAATTGGTGTCGGCGCCCCCTCATAGACATCGGGTACCCACATGTGGAAGGGAACGGCCGCAATCTTAAAGCCAAAGCCTACAATCAGTAAGACCACACCCAGGACTAAGGCCGGATTATCCGTAATGTTTGTCAGTGGCATCGCTTGGATAACCTGGGCTATTTTGCTAAGCTGAGTCTCTCCGGTGACACCGAAAACCAAAGCCATGCCAAAGAGTAACACCGCTGAGACCATAGCGCTCAAGAGAAAATACTTCAGGGCGGCTTCACTTGATTTTGAGTCTTTTAAGAAACCGACTAGAGCACAGAGGGAAAGGCTGGTCAGTCCCAGAGCGACATAGATGGAGATTAGCTCGGTGGCGGCAGCCATTAGCATCATACCGAGTACCGAGAGGAGTACCAGAGCGTAGTATTCGCCCTGTAAATTGGTTAGTTTACTGGCATAATCCACCGAAGCCAGAATGACTAAGATTGCGATGCCAGTAAAGAGTAGTTTAAAGAAGAGAGCAAAACTGTCGACCGCCAGCATATTGTTGAAAATAGTCTGTGGCTCACTACCCCACATAGTTAAAGTAAAACCAGCCGAGATGACCAAACCTGCTACACTAACTCCAGCCAGTACACCCTTACGTTGGACAAAGAGGTCAAGCAGGATGACGGCGATAGCGAAGATGGCTAAAGTTAACTCGGGTATGAACAGCTGAAGATTCAAATTTTACTCCTCGCTTTTTTAACCACCTAATAGCCTCACTATTGGCGAAACTCCAAGCTGGATAATATTGATCAGGAAGGACGGGTAGATGCCGATCAGCATAATCAAAGCGACGAAGGCGAACATATAGAATCTTTCTAGAGTATTCGCGTCCTTAACACTATTGTACTGTTCCTGGACAGGTCCGTAAAATGCTCGTTGTAACATCCATAGGATATAGACCGCGGATAAGATAATTCCTCCTATCGCCACTATTGTTGCTACCTGAATTCCATCAACGACCTGACTGATAAAACTGCCAATAAAGGTAATATATTCGGCGATGAAGCCGCTAGTCGCGGGAACACCGAAGGAACCAAAGCCGGCAATGAAGAAGATCACGGCAATGATCGGTATCTGCCGTGCCAGCCCGCCTAATTTTCTCAAGTCGCGCTCGTGGACATTATGTATCGTTAATCCTGCTACGGCGAAGAGGAGCCCGGTCAAGAGACCATGGCTCACCATCTGTAATACCGCCCCCGTTAGGCTCATCTCGCCCAAGGCAAAGACGCCAAGCAACACATAGCCCATATGGCTGACACTGCTATACGCAATCATCCTCTTCAGATCGTGCTGTCGTAAGGTGAGGGCAGCGCCATAGAGTACGGTAATCACGGCCAATATCACCAGCAGTGGGGCATAAGTCCGGGCAACTTCGGGGAAAAGGCTAACGGAAACTCGAATCATGCCGTAGCCACCCATTTTAATCAGAGCACCGGCTAACATCACGCTCCCGGCTGTTGGGGCATCAGTATGAGCATCAGGTAGCCAAGTATGCAGAGGGACAACCGGTAACTTGACGGCAAAGCCGATGAGCAGGAAAAAGAAGATGACCGCCGCCGGTATCGCCGTTGTTATCAGAGCCCGTCCGCCTGGGGATGAATCCACCATACTCAAACTGCCTGTAGTGAAGTAAAGACAAAGGATGCCAGCAAGTATAAAGGCACTGCCGAAGAGAGTGTAAATGACATACTTAATCGCTGAATACTGCCGTCGTCCTGTCCCCCAAACTGCAATAATGAAGTACATCGGTATAAGCTCAATCTCCCAGAAGACGAAGAAGAGCAACAAGTCGAGGGAGCTAAACACCCCTAGGATACTGGTTTCCAGTAGCAGTAGCCAAGCGAAATGTTCGCGAACTCGGAGATTCTCCTTCCATGAGATGAGGACGACCATGAAGCCGAGGAAGGCGGTGAGGACGACCATAGGTAGATTCAAACCATCCATTCCCAGATGGTAATGTGCCCCGAGAGGTGGAATCCAGAGAGCTTTCTCCTCGAACTGAAACGCCCCGGACGCTCCTGCCGACCGGTCAAAAACAGCGAAGATAACTAAAGAAAGAATAAAAGATGCTAGGGTAAAAAGCGCCGCTAGGTATTTAGTCAGTCGCGGGCGGTTACCTCCTAGAAAGGCGATGATAATACTGCCTATCGCTGGCAGGAAGATAATAGCTGAAAGATATGGAAAACTCAATTTGACTACCTCCTGTTCAACCGGCGAAATATAAAACTAGAATGATGGCCACGACACCGAGCCCAATGACTAGCCCGTAGAGTTGTAATTGTCCGGTCTGTGTTTTTTTGAGAGCTTCGCCGCTGGCTGTGACTCCATTAGCCATTACATTTACAATGCCATCGACTTGCCACCAATTCTTGTTCGGCTCCTTAATAACCCCGTTAGCCTTTTCTATTTTTGTGCCATCGACGCGCTGTAAGATATCAAATATTCCATTGAGTAAAGCAATCCTGTAAATGGTGCGCACCGTATTAGCCAGCCCATTAACGGCGCCGTCGACGACCTTAGTGTCGATTTTTTCCAGCGCGGCAAATACCCACTTAAGTAAAATGAGCTTGACGATGACATTCTCATAAAGTTCATCAAACCAATACTTCCGGGAAAAGATGATGTAGAGGGGCCGGAAGATATGGCCAATTCGTTCTGCGGAGAGCCATTTGGCGCCATAAATGGCATAAGCTAGAAAAATACCTAGGCCAGCCACGAGTAGGGCGATCCAAGGTAAGGGATGAGTAAAAATGCCAAAAAGTCCGGAGGCAAAGCTTCTTGTCTCCCCATGCCCCATAAAGGCGTCGAAGCTGCCGGTAATATTCCAGAACCCGGAAATAATCGCTAGAATCGCCAAAATTACCATCGGTGCCACCATTACTGGCGAGGATTCATGCAGGTGGGTAGTATGATCATGCTCCTGACCGTGACTTCCGGGATCACTTCCACGGTATTGTCCGCTGAAGGTCAGAAAGACCACACGGAAGATATAGAAGGCGGTCATTAATACGGTTATCATCACCAGAGTGAAGAGGACTCTCTGAGTGTCCCAAGTTACCGCCAGAATCTCGTCCTTACTCCAGAACCCGGAAAGTGGCCAGATACCGGCTAGGCTTAGGGCACCGATGACGAAAGTAGCATAGGTCCACGGCATCACCTTACGTAAGCCGCCCATCTGCCGCATATCGAATGTGTTGGTGGCATGATTGACACTACCGGCACCAAGAAATAGTAATGCCTTAAAAAAAGCGTGGTTGAACAGATGGAAGATACCAATCGCCGCGGCCGCTTTGGCGAGTTCCAGGGTGACATGTCCTTCCTGACGTAAGGCAAGGCCAGCGGCACCTAGCCCTAACATCATATAGCCAAGCTGGCTGATAGTGGAGTAAGCTACCACTCGCTTCATGTCGTTCATCACCAGCCCCATCGTGGCGGCAAAGATGGCAGTAAAGGCACCAATGACGGCGACAATGGTCACCGCTGTCGCCGAGTTGACGAAGAGGGGAAAGGTACGGGCGACCAAAAAGACGCCTGCGGCGACCATTGTGGCGGCATGAATCAGGGCACTAACTGGTGTCGGGCCTTCCATAGCATCAGGTAACCATACATGGAGCGGGAATTGGGCCGACTTACCTATTGCCCCGGCGAAGATACCAATCGCTGCCCAGGTCAGGGTCGTCCCTGCCAGAACCCCGGTGATGGCCATCTCGTGAAGTTCAGGAATATTAAAAGTGCCGGTATTAGTGTACAGAAGCAGGATGGCGGCCAGGAAGCCGAAATCGCCTAGGCGGGTAACAACAAACGCCTTCTTCGCGGCATTGGCCGCCGCCGGGCGATGAAACCAAAAGCCGATAAGCAGGTAAGAGCAGAGCCCCACCAGTTCCCAGAAAAAGAAAATTAAGAGCAGACTGTTGGCCATGATCACGCCTAACATTGAGGCCGTAAAGAGGGACATCCAAGCATAGTAACGATGATAACCTGGGTCACCATGCATATATCCCTGCGAGTAAATCTGCACCATCAGGCTGACCACAGTAACAACAACTAGCATCACTGCAGTTAGGGAGTCGATCATTAACCCGATACGGATAGTGAGGTCACCGACTGTCAACCAACTAAAATCCGGTACTGCGAGTTCGTGTTTAGGTTCGGCCATTACCGTCAGTAGGGTCCAGAGAGATAGGACTAAAGAAGCGCTAATCGCTGTAATTGTGATATAACCAGCTATCTTAGACGTTGGCTTGACGGAAGGGCGGATAAATAATGAGACAATGATAAAAGAGAAGACGGGTAGGAGAAAAATTAGCCAGATTAACTCGCTTGCAATCACAGTTTCCTCATTACCTCATCAATAACATGTTTCTTGTCTTTGGGCAGCAGGACGCGATAGCTAGTTAATTCCTGTCCTATGGGTAGACCAGAGACCGGCATAATCCGCGTTGGAACTCCTTCCCCTTCGAAGAGTTCTTTCCACATCTC
>DCWM01000017.1 GCA_002335405.1 Dehalococcoidia bacterium UBA2162 | reverse complement strand
AAGCTGGCTGGGTCGAGTAAAACCACCGCCGTCAGGATTCCCCTGGTTTTAAGCCGTAGAATGGTCTCGGCCAGCTGCGGTGTCGTCGCCGGGCAGACAATAATGACGGTAGAATTACTGATAATCGACTTCGTCTTGTTGGCGATTATGTAGTTAATAGGAGCTTGACCGTTGGCTTGAACTAAAGCTAGAGTCTCCAGCATGCGGTAAAAATGCTCTTCCCCACTCTCTGGGGGGAAAGAAATAAATGGGTTGCTCGAAGAAATCAAACCTACGTCTAGACCATTATCCAAGTATTTCTTAATTAGTGAAGCGGCGATAGTTACGGTGTATTCCTCGGTGCCTTCATTGCCTTGTCCCTGATGAGCTGCCTGGTACATGTCAGCAATGATGTAGACGTTTTCGGAAACATCGGACGAACGGGTACCCTCAAATACCTTGACCATCAGTTTCCCGGTACGAGCGGTGCTGGGCCAGTGGACATGCGTTTGGCTATCACCACTGGTAAATTCGCGGACACTAACGGCATTGGGGATATTGTGTCCGATTAACCAACCGCCGGCAGTATTCCCTCTACTGCTGGGAGCTGATACTTCGAAGGAAGGTAGTTCTAATGTTGCCGGAAAAACTAGCAGGTGGTGTGGCTTACCAAAACGATAATTTTGCCAGAAAAAACCGAAAGGGTCGCTGATCGTAATAGTGGTTGAACCTAAGCGATACCGTCCCCGGCTCTGGCAATGGACGCTGGTTTGCCAGCGAAGGGATTTTTGGGGCCAGAGGTTTAGTACCGTTAAGGGGTTATAACCTGGTAGGTTGGTATCTTTCTCTAGTTTGAGTAAGAGTTTCGGTACTCGACTAGTATTGAATACGGTAATCTCCTCGTTAAACCAGGTGCCAACTTGAGAGTTCTCGGGCAAATGACCAAATCGAACTCGAATGCCCCGGATGCCAAACGATATCCACAAGTAGCTGATTAATAGTACCAGTATGGAAAGAAAGAACAGGCGCAATAATAAGTAAGAGCTCAAGAGTAGAGCTAGAGTCAGGAGAGCTAGAGGAATAATAATAAGGATTTTTTTGGTTTTCATTATCGTATGCCAAAGAGTGATTTTTTCAGGAAAGGCCGAGGGACAGTACGATCTTATCGGGTGGCGATTGTTCCTGGTACCAGCACTGTTTCCAGTAGCTGGCTAATCACTGCTCTGGCGCTCTCCTCCCGTGAATGGTTCTTAGAACGGACGATTAATCGATGGGCCAGGACTGGTTCGGCTAGAGCTTTAATGTCGTCAGGTAAGACAAAGTCGCGTCCCGCCAATAAGGCTCGTGCCTGCCCGGTGCGGAAAAGAGCTAGAGAACCTCGTGGTGAAGCCCCGAGATATACGGAAGCATGCTGACGCGTGGCGGCGACCAGCGAGCTGATATATTTTTTTACTAAATCATCCACGTAGATTTTTTTCACCATCGCTTGTAGGTTCAGTACTTCGTCACTGGTCGCAACCGGCTTGAGTTCTTCGATAGGATGACTATGTTGTTGGTTTTCCATGATGGCGATTTCGTCAGCTAACGAAGGATACCCTAAGTTTAAACGAAGTAGAAATCGGTCTAATTGTGTTTCAGGGAGAGGAAAGGTGCCCTCGTATTCGATGGGATTCTGAGTAGCTAAAATATGGAAAGGGGACGGTAGCTCATGAGTGATCCCTTCGATACTGATGCGTCCCTCTTCCATACATTCGAGCAGAGCTGACTGTACTTTGGGGGTGGCTCGGTTGATTTCATCAGCCAGAACGATATTTGCCATAATAGGGCCCGCCCGGAACTCGAAATCTGATGTTTTTTGGTTGTAGATGGCAACGCCGGTAATATCGCTCGGTAACATGTCAGGGGTGAATTGGATACGCTTGAAGGTGCAATCGATGGCCTTGGCTAAGCTACGGGCAAGCATGGTTTTGCCCACGCCGGGCGCATCCTCAATGAGTAGATGCCCTTTGCTGATAAGACCGATTATAGCAAGCTCAATGGCTTGCTCTTTACCAATGATAATCCTCTCGACATTATCGGCTATCTTTTCGGCTGTCTTTTGTGCCGCGACTATCTTTTCATCCATCTCTAAAGCCCCCTCGTACTAACGACTGAGCATTATGCTCCAATAAATATTAAAACTAATGCTAATAATTGCAACTACAAGTATAGCAGGATTAAATAAAAAATCAAGCTAATTTTACTCGTTCTCACCAAAACTAATCTGCCTCTTATTAATCAAAGTATCATTCCTCATGTTCATTATTTTTCAATGCAGTAGTGAGATTATTTGGCTGTCTCCTAAACCAGATCTGGTTTTGTACTTGAGTATCTGCTATACTAACCAATAATTTTTAGAGAGGACAGGCTCATGAGTGATAAATCGCTTCTTGACTTAAAGAAATTCGTCAGAAATGTGAATAAGAAGGACAAGCGTCACGGAACGAAAGTCCAATTCAGTTTTACCAAGCGAAAACGAAAATAACTTTCATCTTAGCTTACTATGGTTGAATTGAAAGGTTTGTCCTGAGCAGTGTTGAAGGGGTGAGACGGACGGGCGAAATCGGGCTGGTAGTTCTTTGCCGCCCCCATTTCTTGTATCCAGCCATTCTCTAATCCCAGCCGATTGACTACTTTAGTGACCTCTTCGTACTCTAATGACGAGATTGTCCTGGCTAGAGAAGGGATGCTCGGGGCTTGGTATGCCGGGTAGTATTGCGACATAATACTCAGGGCAACCGTTGGCGAAATGTTATTAACTAGCCAGGTAAGTGAGTCCTCGCTCCCCGCCAGTCGATTGGGTAGTATCAGGTGACGTACAATCAACCCTCTCTGCGCCAGGCCTACCTTATCGAGTACCAAATCGCCGACTTGTCGGTACATCTCCTTGACAGCGGAACGGGCGTAAACGACGTAGTCTGGAGTCTGAGAAAATTCTTTCGCCCATTGCTCTGAGGCATAGCGTAGGTCTGGTAGATAGATATCAATTATGCCATCAAGCTCTCTTAAGATCTCAACCGAATCATAGCCACTGGTATTGTAAACTAGTGGCAGATGTAGCCCACTCTTTACGGCCTTAAGCAATGCTCGGACGAATTGGGGCACGAAGTGCGAAGGGGAAACCAGACTGATATTGTGGCAGCTCATCTCGTCTTGGAGGTAGAGCATACGTTCCGCTAGCGTTTGAAAGTCTATACTTCGAGATTGCTGGTTTTTCCAATCTTGGCTAATCTGAAAGTTCTGGCAATAGACACACCGCATCGTGCAGTTGCCAAAGAAAATGGTTCCTGAGCCACTGGTGCCAGACAGAGCTGGTTCTTCACCATAATGAGCACAAACTGCCGAAACAATAGGTAAATAGGTAGAATGGCAGAAGCCTTGCTCTCCCTTCACCCGATCTACGCGACATTCTCGAGGACAGATGTCACAGGAAGTCAGACGTGCCTCGAGCGCCTCCGCCCGTCGTTCTAATTCACCTGACCGGTGCAGAGTAATATACCCCGGCTCAAACATTTCCGTCCCCTTGTTTTCCATCTTACCAGATTGTCTTCGGCGGTAAAACCCCAAAATACTAAGTTCTAAACTCAAAACAAATTCAGATGCTAAAGATCAAGATAGTTTGTGAATTAGAAGTTGGAAAGTGTTTAAGATTTCGTGTTTGGGTGTTAAAATTTTTTAGTTTGGCATTAGGATGAAGTTTTAAACTGAAAGCTTCTTTAGTTTATCTAAAGCTTCCTCAATTCGCCTGAGACATCGTTCTCCACCCAGTATTGCCATTGTCTGAAAGAGGGGCGGAGTCGCTGTCTCGCCGGTGACGGCCGTTCTCAGCGCGCCGAAGAGTTGCCCTGCCTTCAACTTCAACTTTTCAGCCAGGCTCCGAAGTAATACTTCTAGAGTTTCAGCATCAAACGTCTCTAACTCTCTTAGCCTTTCTTTAGTTACTTCTAGAGCCTGAATAGTTGATTCACAAGTCATGCCCTTGTTGATGAGTAAATTAACATCGTAATCAAGCTCTTCCACGAAAAAATATCTGCTTAGTTGAGTCACCTCGCCGAGTAGTTTAGCTCGCTCTTGAATAAGAGGTGTAATCTGCCGGACATAGTCAACCGATAACGGGCGTTTCATCATGGGCGGTAAATCTTTGTCTAGAAAGGGAAAGGCCCGTTGAGTGAAGTCGTCCAGGCTTAATTGGCGAATATACACGCCATTCATCCAGTTGAGCTTCTCTGTATTGAAAATGGCCGCCGTCTTACTCACCCGTTCTAGGGAAAAGTTCTTTATTAGCTCCTCTTGGGTAAAAAGCTCGGTCTTGTCATCTAGCGACCAACCGAGTAGGCCGAGAAAATTGAGCATTGCCTCCGGTAGATAGCCCTGGTCCCGGTACTCGGTTATCGATACTGCGCCGTGCCGTTTACTCAATTTGGAACGGTCTGAGCCGAGAATAAGTGGTAGGTGGGCGAACTGCGGTGGTGTGTAGCCCAAAGCCGTGTAAAGGAGGATATGACGTGGGGCGCTAGGGAGCCATTCCTCCGCCCGGATGACATGGGTGATTTCCATTTTATGGTCATCAACGACGTTGGCTAGGTGATAGGTGGGGTAGCCATCCGATTTAAGCAGTACGAAGTCGTCCATGAGACTGTTCTTGAATACTACGTTACCCCGGATTATGTCCTGAAACCGTGTCTGGTCGGTGAGGGGCATCTTGAAACGGAGGACTGGGGTGATGCCTGCTGTCTCTTTTTGTCCTGACAGGTTGGGACTAGCGGTCTTACTCAGGTTGCGGCAGTGACGGTCGTAGCCCGGCGGTACCTTACGTTTTACCTGTTCCTTACGCATCTCCTCAAGGCGTTGTGGGGAGCAATAGCAATAATAGGCGTTGCCTCGTGATACTAGGTATTCGGCGGCCTTGTGATATAGTTCCAAGCGCTGTGACTGAAAATAGGGCCCTTCATCCCAGTCCAGCCCTAGCCAGCTAAGACCGTCAAGGATTGCCGCCACGGCGCCTTTAACCTTGCGGGTCACATCCGTGTCCTCGATGCGGACGAGGAATTTACCTCCGTGGTGCCGAGCGAAGAGCCAGGCAAATAGGGCTGTCCGGATACTACCCACATGAGGAAAACCGGTGGGGCTGGGGGCGAAACGAGTACGTACTAAGATGGTCATTTTATGCCTTTATCTTCCTCATTTTATCACCTCATCCCTTCAGTGTTCTACCTAATATTATGCAATACCTGCTCTAAATCCGGTGGTAGTTCTGATTTAAACTCTACATATTCATCAGTGGCAGGAAGATGAAAGCCGATGAGACAAGCGTGGAGAAACTGACGGGAAAGGTGGGGTGATTTCACACCGTATGTGGCGTCACCAACTATCGGGTAGCCAATCGCCGCCAGGTGAACCCGTATCTGGTGGGTACGTCCGGTTTCCGGCTTCACCTCAAGAAGGGTAAAGTTACCGATGTATCTAATGACATGATACTTGGTCCGCGCTGGTCGTCCTCGGCCCTCAGCCACTACCGCCATTCGCTTTCGGTCACGGGTATCGCGCCCGATATGAGCTTCAATAGTACCTTCTTCTGGAGTCAGACGTCCTCTAACCAGCGCTAGATAGGCTTTTATTATCGAACGGGATTTGAACTGGTTCGCTAGATTTGCGTGGGCGGCGCTATTTTTGGCGACTATTATCAGTCCGGAAGTGTCCTTATCTAACCGATGAACAATGCCGGGTCGTTGGTCATCAGTATCTGGGGGATGGGATAAATGGGATAGGATGGCATTAGCCAGCGTGCCTCGTGGGTGTCCTGGCGCCGGGTGTACTGTCAGTCCCGCGGGCTTATTGACTACCAGCAGGTCATCGTCCTCATGAAAGATGCTTAGGGATATGGCTTCAGGCAGCAATAAACTGGGGGTAGGCGGAGTGATTTTAATGCTTA
>DCWM01000009.1:2381-8775 GCA_002335405.1 Dehalococcoidia bacterium UBA2162 | reverse complement strand
TTCAGCGGACTAGTTTATCTCGACGATAACCTGATGCCGACGCCTGATATCGCCCAACGATGGGATGTTAGTCAGGACGGGCAAACCTATACCTTCTATTTACGGCACGATGTTAAGTTTCATAATGGTCAGACGGTCAAAGCCCATGATTTTAAGTACTCCTGGGAACGAGCGGCGGCTCCGGCCACCGGTTCGTTGACGGCGCCAACTTATCTCGGCGATATCGTTGGTGTCAACGAGATGCTCGCTGGGCAAACCAAGGAGATTAGTGGTGTCAAGGTTATTGATGATTATACCCTTCAAGTAACTATTGATGCTCCAAAGTCTTATTTCCTGGCCAAACTGACTTATCCCACGACTTTTGTCATCGATAGCGCCAATGTGAAATCTGGTAACCAGTGGTGGAGCCGCCCCAATGGTACCGGTCCCTTTAGATTAAAGCAGTGGACAGGAACTAATCAGCTCGTCCTAGAGAGGAATTCGCTTTATTATGGAAAGTTAGCTGATGTTGATTTGGTTGTCTTTCAGCTATACGGCGGCATCCCGATGAACCTGTACGAAACAGGTGAAATCGATACCACCGGTGTCTCCTTTATCTATATTGACCAAATCACCGATAAGACTGGCCCCTTTTATCAGGAACTGACGATAGTACCTGAATTAAGCTTCCACTACATCGGCTTCAATATGACCAAGCCGCCGTTTGACGATGTTAAGATTCGCCGTGCTTTCTCTCAAGCGATAGACAAAGATAGATTGGTTTCTCTGGTCTTCCGTGACATGATGCAGCGAGCCGACGGCATCTTGCCACCGGGAATGCCTGGTTACAATACTGGTTTGTCCGGTCTGAGTTTCGATATCAATCAGGCAAAGCAATTAATTAAAGAATCCAAGTACGGCGACATAAAGAATCTACCGCCAGTTACGATTACCACCGCCGGCCAGGGTGGCTCAATATCTCGCGACCTAGAGGCAATCATTTACCAGTGGCAAGAGAATCTGGGAGTCACGGTCAAGGTCAGACAACTAGAGCCAAAGAGATTTATCTATAACCTTAAGGAAGAGAAGGATGAGATGTTTGATTTGGGTTGGATTGCTGATTATCCGCACCCGCAGAGTTTTCTGGATATTCTCTTCCGCAGCGGAGTACAAAATAACTATGGCGAATATAGCAATGCTGAGGTAGATACTCTACTGGGGAAAGCGCGTACCGAGCCAGATATAAAGCTCAGCCTGGCTTTATATCGACAGGTTGAACAAAAACTAGTCGAAGATGCGGCGATTCTACCTTTGTGGTTCGGCAAGAATTTTATTCTGGTTAAGCCCTATGTGGCGGGGTACAAGTTGAACCCGCTAGGCTACGCCCGTTTAAATCTGGTATCGATAGTACCGCATTAAACGGCGGAGATCATGCAGCTGCGGCGTAACAATCTCCACCTAGCATGTTCCGAGATTACTTCTTCTCAAGCAAAAACTCGTGAACTACCCCCCCCATGATCCACTCTTTATCTATCAGTCACTACTTGGCAAGGAATTGTTTCTTGCTACCGACCAAATATGTTACCTTTTGAACCAATCATAAATTTCTCTCGGTTTTTAAAGCAAGGAAATCTTCTGCTGAGTCAGATGTACCCATGCTATTTGTCTTGGTTTGAGTCAATTCAGTGATTAGTCTATAATCACTTTGATGGAAGGTACACAAGCAAAGAATACTGATGACACCAAACAGAGTTGGGAAGATATCTACCAGAGAAGTCCACTAGAAGAATTACCCTGGGAGGAGAATAGACCGACAGCAGAATTAGTGGCGCTAATTGAGTCAGGGATAATACGGAAAGGGACAGTACTAGATGTCGGCTGTGGCTCAGGTAACAACGTAATTTACCTTGCCACGCAAGGTTTCGTATGCCACGGAATCGATATAGCGCCAACGGCAATCACCTATGCCCGGCAAAAAGCGTCAAAGAAAGGGGTAAGGTGCGAACTAATAACAGGGAACTCCTTACAACTTCCCTACACGGATAACACGTTCACCCTGGTTTTTGACCGCGGCTGTTTTCACAGTATTCCGCCACCGGACCGGCAGACTTATATTCGGAGCACCTATAGAGTGTTGAAACCATCTGGTAAATACCAGCTTATCTGTTTTAGCACCAAAGACCATAGGGATGGACCACCTTACGCCTTCTCCCCAAAGGACATCCAGCATTACTTCTCCCCCCTCTTTAAAATTCACTACATTAAGGAACTTTCCCATATAAGAAACAATTCAAAATACTACTTCCTCTCCGTATTAATGGAAAAATTTCTACACAATGCATATTCCGAACCCTCTCTAACTTGACAGCCGACTAGTTATGGCATATAATCCCTGAAGATATGGTAAAGATTAGATTGCGCCGTGTCGGTGCGAAAAACCAACCGAGCTACCGGCTAGTGGCGGCTGATTCTCGTTCTCCACGCGACGGAGCTTTTATTAGTATTCTTGGCCACTATAATCCACTGACTGATCCCGAAACCGTAGTCATCGATGAAGAAAAAGCGCTCTACTGGCTCAGACAGGGTGCTCAACCAACGGCCACCACGGCTAGACTCCTAACTAAAGCTGGTATCTTGGAAAAGTCTAAAACAGTCAAGGAGAAAGCATGAAAGAACTAGTAGAGTACATCGCCAGATCAATCGTCAATGACCCGGACAAGGTGGTGGTTACTGAGGAAACAAGCGAACAAGGTACTACGCTCAAGTTGGAAGTAGCTGATGAAGATAAAGGGAGAGTCATCGGGAAACAGGGCCGCATCGCTGAAGCCATGCGTACTTTAGTCAGGGTGAAGGCCGCCAAGGACGGAACCCGCGCCACCGTCGAAATTTTATAAATGCAAGCTGAGACATTCAAAAGACTAAGATGCTAAGAATATTAGCAGCTACGGGGCTTATTTCTTTATTGCTTATGACGTCTGTGGGTTGTACGTCGTCTTCTTCAACTTCTCCAGATGAAGTAGCAGCACTGCTTGATAGAATAATGGCTTCACCAAGCACAACCAGTCTTTCTGTAAATACAACCCGACAACTCAATATCAGCGCTGTATACGTCAAGGGTAGCGGGGGAAGCATAAAGGATGTCACTGATAACAGTACCTATGAAAGCAGTGACAGCACGATAACCATAGTTAGCAAAGAAGGGATTCTTACAGGAATAGCTGCCGGTTCAGTTAACATCACCGTTTCTTTCACTCATGGAGAGGAAACCAGAACGATTGAGATTCCTGTCACCGTTCGACCACCGACCCCGCGACAGGATGTTCGGGTGAGATAGGGTTATAGGAGCTATCTCTTCCTGTCTGAGAATAAATATTGAATTCCAAAGGCCAATATAAAGCTTATTACGACGCCAGGTGTATAGCTTCCAATTATAAGCTTACTGGCGAAGCCCAAAATAATGCCGACAAGAAGCAATAGTATACAACCAGGAAATGATAGAAAATACCCATCCTTCAATTACTTCTTACCTCACTTTCTAACTTAACTTCGGTGGCTAACTTATTAGAAAGTTGTTGATGTTTGCTTGACACACTGATAATACCGCAATTACATGAACCTCGATTATAACATTCCCACCCCCTTTGTGCATACCTACCCATGAGCTCGCTCGCTGCACCCACGTATAATGTTAGCTTCAATCGTCACCAGTTCAGGTAACGATTTTGTCCCCTCTTTTTTATTGTGTGTGGTGCACGGTGCGTGGTGACGTTTACCTGATAAGGTTTTGACTTTAATCATACACTAGAGCTATATTGCCTTCGTTTATAAGGTGGTTGGAGAACTGGAGTGAAAAGTTTATTAACAGTCCTGCAGAGTTTATTAACAGTCCTGCTTATTGGTTTGGTTTTGCTGGTTACTTTGGCTTCTATTATACAGATTCCCGGCTGTTGATTTGTTTTTTATGGGAAATTTCCTCAAGCGCGATTTTTTTACTAAAACTGTAGAAGTTATAAGAGAGGTAGAAGTACCGGGTCCAACCCCAATCTTTACCAAGACCTTTGGTGGCGAGAATGATGATGTAGCCTCCTCGGTACAGCAGACCGCAGACGGCGGCTACATTATCGCAGGCTTCACAACTCCCTACTTCGCAGGTAATTGGGATGCCTACCTGGTGAAGACTGACGGGGAAGGTAATTATATCTCTATTCCACGGTCAGCAGAAGCTGCTAAGAAAGAACTCGAAGAGGAGACAACGGCTGCGATACCCCAAATTCAAGTGTCAGGCTACTCTGTTCTGAGTTCATGGCCGGGGAGTTCGTCTCCTTCGCCTTTCTCCAACCTTAAGTCGAACGAGAGCCCGACGCATAGCGGCGTCAGCCTGAGCCAGGTCACCTCGTGGGGAGCGGTTAACAAGCTCTTCATGGGCTCGGAGTTTAGCTTCTTCCGCCCGAGCCAAGTCAATTTCCTCCGCCCGCTCGGCAACATCAGCTAAGACAATGACTCGATCTGGCCTCACCTCAAGAAAACCACCAGAAATTGCTACGGAGAACTCTTCAGAGCCTTTCCGGACACTTAACTCGCCTGTCTCCAGGCTGGTCATCAATGGCGCGTGATGAGGCAGAATACCCAACGTTCCCTCAATGCCCGGCACCACCACCGTATCCACCTCTTCAGAGAAGACCTCCCGCTGTGCCGTCACAATCTCAAGCCGAATCGGCGTCATCAAGCTGCCCCCAACTTTTTCGCTTGTTCGACGGCCTCATCAATGGTCCCTACCATAAAGAAGGCTTGCTCCGGTAGGGCATCATGCTTACCTTCCATAATCTCACGGAAGCCGCGCACCGTCTCCTCTATTGGCACATACCTTCCCGGCCGACCGGTAAAAACCTCGCTAACAAACATCGGTTGCGACAAGAATCTCTGTATTCTACGAGCACGAGACACCGTCAGTTTATCTTCGTCACTAAGTTCTTCAATACCCAGGATAGCGATAACATCCTGAAGGTCCTTATAGCGCTGGAGCACCCGCTGTACCTCCCGTGCCACTCGGTGGTGCTCCTCGCCGATAATCTGAGGATCAAGAATACGCGAGGTCGAAGTTAGCGGGTCAACCGCCGGGTATAAACCCTGCTCGGCAATTGACCTTTCCAGAGCAATTACGGCATCCAGGTGACCAAAGGTAGTCGCCACACCAGGGTCTGTATAATCATCCGCCGGAACATAAACCGCCTGGAATGAAGTTATTGAGCCATTCTTCGTTGAGGTGATCCGCTCCTCAAGCTCACCAATCTCAGTCGCTAGAGTCGGCTGATAACCCACGGCTGACGGCATCCGCCCCAGTAACGCCGAAACTTCCATACCAGCCAGAGTATAACGGTAGATATTATCGATAAAGAGCAAAACATCTTGATGCTCGCTATCACGGAAATGCTCAGCCATGGTCAGACCGGTAAGACCCACCCGCAAGCGAACTGCCGGCGGCTCATTCATCTGTCCGAAGACAAGAACGGTCTTCCCAATAACCCCGGAATCATTCATTTCATGCCACAGGTCATTACCCTCGCGCGACCTCTCGCCGATTCCGGCAAAAACCGAAACCCCACCATGCTCCGTAGCAATATTACGGATTAACTCCATAATAATCACTGTCTTGCCGACTCCAGCACCGCCGTAAGCTCCAACCTTACCACCTTTAGTAAATGGAGTAATCAGATCAATAACCTTAAGTCCAGTTTCCAGCATCTGGGTGGTCGTTTCCTGTTCCTCAAGTGACGGCGGAGAACGATGGATTGAAGACCGCTCTTCAACCTTAACCTCACCAAGTCCGTCCAAGGGCTCACCCAAGACATTGAACAAGCGCCCCAGAGCTGGGCGACCAACCGGCACACTAAGAGGAGCTCCGGTGTCAACGGCTTCAATACCACGCGCCAGCCCTTCCGTCGGCGAGAAAGCGAGGCACCGAACCCAGTTATTACCGGCATGAGCCTGGACTTCGAGTATCGCTTTTTTCCCATCTTGCCTTATTTCGATCGCATTGAAAAGTTTCGGTAATTCGTCCGGCGGGAACTCAATATCAACCACCGTACCAATTACCTGCACTATTTTACCCTTTGTCCCTTTTGCCATAAGTTACCTCCCCCTAATCGGCTAACGCGGCAACTCCGCCAGTAATGTCCAAAAGCTCCTTGGTAATTGACTCCTGACGGGCTTTATTGTACATCAGCGTCAAATCATCAACCAGCCCGCGAGCATTATCGGTGGCGTTACGCATCGCCACCATTCGAGCTGATTGCTCACTAGCAATTGATTCGAGAATCGCGTGATAAATCTCTGACTCAACAAATCGAGGTAAAAGTCCGGCTAATACCGCTGCTGGGCCGGGTTCATAGATATAATCTACATTCTGCGCCTGGGG
>DCWM01000009.1:0-1985 GCA_002335405.1 Dehalococcoidia bacterium UBA2162 | reverse complement strand
GTCGAAACAAACTGAGCATAAGCTAGATAGACGGCGTCGACGACACCATTAGTATAATCATCAATAGCAATCCGCGATATGGATAGGGTGTCCAGAAAACTAGGCTGCTCACTAAGTTTAGTAAACACAGCCCGAACATCTCGACCAGTTCGCTGCATGAAATCTACCCCTTTACGACCAACAGTAATAAGACTAGCCGGTACCGGCTGACTCAGAATAAACCCCGCCGTATGACGGTTAATGCTAGTATTAAGTCCACCGCACAAACCACGGTCAGGAGTAATATGCACAATAGCAATTCTGGTTAACGGACGGCTCTGTAGTAAGGGGTGTAATGCCTGTTCCGCTTGAGGTAAAGCAGCCAAGGCAGCGATAACTTGGCGGATCTTCTCCGAGTATGGCCGCCCAGCCAAGCCGCGCTCCTGCGCCCGCCTCATTTTCGAGGTAGCAATCATCTCCATCGCCCGAGTAATCTTGGAAATACTTTGAACACTTCGTATTCGACGGCGAATTAGACGAACATTAGCCACAGGCCTCTCCCCTCAATCCAGGTTTATTTCTGCCCTTCCTTAAATTTCAGAATAGCCACCTTCAATGCCTCTTCCGTCTCCGGTGTAATTTCCTTTTTCTCAGCGATAATACGACCGATATCCGGATGATTGGCGCTCATGAATTGATGAAAACTAACCTCAAAATCGCTGACCCGCTCGATCGGAACGTCATCGAGATAACCATTAATGGCCGCGTATAGAATCATAACCTGTTTCTCTACTGGCATCGGGCTAAACTGGAGTTGCTTCAAGACTTCGGCAACACGTCGTCCGCGCTCAAGCTGAGTTCTAGTTGCCGGGTCGAGCTCAGAAGTACCAAATTGAGCAAAAGCCGCCAGTTCTCGATATTGAGCCAACTCTAACCGAAGCCGACCGGCTACCCGCCGCATCGCCTTAGTTTGGGCACTACTACCGACCCGCGATACGGATAAACCAACATTTAGCGCTGGTCTTTGTCCAGCATTAAACAGATCAGCCTCGAGATAAATCTGACCATCGGTAATCGAGATAACATTGGTTGGAATATAAGCGGAGACATCACCAGCCTGCGTTTCAATAATCGGTAAGGCCGTCAATGAACCACCACCATGCTCATCATCTAGCTTCGCGGCTCGCTCCAATAAGCGACTGTGCAGATAAAAGACATCCCCCGGGTAAGCCTCCCGCCCTGGTGGACGACGCAACAAAAGGGAAAGCTGGCGATAGGACCAAGCATGTTTTGAAAGGTCATCATAGACCACCAAGCAATCCTTACCCTGCTCCATAAACCCTTCACCAATGGCACAGCCCGCATAGGGAGCGAGATACTGCAAAGCCACCGAATCCGCGGCATTAGCGGCGACGACAACGGTATGCTCCATGACACCGTATTGTTCCAGAGTAGCCACCACACGAGCCACTTGAGCAGTTTTCTGACCAATGGCGACATAGATACAGAGTAAATCGCCGCCTTTCTGGTTAATGATCGTATCCAGAGTAATCGCCGTCTTGCCTGTAGAACGGTCGCCGATAATCAACTCCCGCTGTCCCCGACCGATTGGAATCAGGCTGTCGATGGCCTTAATGCCCGTCTGCACAGGAGTGTTGACTGCCTGACGTACGGCCACATTAGGTGCGATTTGCTCCAGAGGTCGAGTCTTATCACTCTTGATGGCGCCTTTCCCATCCATAGGATGACCCAGCGGGTCAACTACCCGGCCAATAAGAGCCTCTCCCACCGGCACTTCGGCGATACGGCCAGTACACCGCACCTCATCTCCTTCCTTAATACCGGAAGCGTCGCCAACGATAACGACCGCTACGCTATCTTCCTCAAGGTTCATGGCAATCCCCACAATATCATTAGGGAACTGGAGTAGCTCATTGTACTTAGCGGCCGCTAGTCCGTAAACCCGAGCAATACCATCACCAACCTCAGTCACCGTACCAGTATCA
>DCWM01000024.1:10748-38373 GCA_002335405.1 Dehalococcoidia bacterium UBA2162 | reverse complement strand
CCCAGTGCGTCCAGTTCTGCGTTCTCATAACGCCAGTAGCCCGCCTCCTGCCAGCCAGGCATATTGCCCAGCCAGGGGGCATACATCTGATTAATCGAGTTGAAATCGTATCGTTCCCCAGCACCTTTACCCCATCCCTCAGTATATAGATGCCACTCGAATAACTGAGGATCGTTGGCATACACCGTGTAAGTAGCCACAGCAAACTGGTGATAGACTGGAATAATACTGAATCCCAACTTGTCCAACTCGGACCTGATAAGATCGCCCACATACCTACGTTCATCCTCAGTCCGAATGATAAACTTAAGTTGAATCGGCATGTCGTTATAATGCCAATAACCATCTTTAAGCTGCGCCCCAGCCTTAGTCATCGCTTCCTTTACTATTCTATCCGCCTCCTCAGGCTGGTAAGAGATATTATACTCCCGCACTAGTGGGTAAACACTCAGATAATCGTACTCAAAGGGACTGACATGAGCCAGCATAGGCACAGCCATACCTTTGTAAAACTCCTGAGCGATAAATTCTCGATCTATTACATAGTTGAGGGCAAACCTTACTTCCTTTATGGAAAAAGGATTTAGCTGCCCCTCTGGGGCCGGCGCCGGGTTAAGAATTAAAGAGAGAGAGGTAGCCGGGGCCTGATACATATGGACTCCAGCAGCACCTTCAAGCTGCTCGGCCATTATCGTTTTTAGGCTATAAATATAGAGGTCCATATTGCCCTTCTCAAGTTCTTTCGAGGCGACATCCACATGGAAGGCATTGAAAAGAACCCTGTCTACCGCTGGTCCAGTTTTCGTGTGAGGTGGTTCATAGCCTAAGATTGGTTGGACTAGAACCGAGCTTAATAGAACAACAGTCAACCCTAGGGCCAGCAGTACTCTCATACAGCGATAACTACGTCTCATAGCCATCTTTTCCTCCCCAATTTTGGACCGTTATACTGATTAATTTAGTAAAAGTATCAATTAGAGTTTCGGCTAACGGTGTACAGCCGATACCCAAGTGCCGCTAGTGCCGCCATAGCTATCACCAGTGCCCCAGCCAGAACCACTGTCAACCAAGGAAAGGGCACGGGAGGCTCCTCCGCCGTCAGAATAGCAACTTGTTTACGAAGCTCATCAAATTGTTCTTGAATATTACCGATACCTTGCTCAAAGATATCGGTGGTTTGTTCACTAATCTCATTCAATCGTCGCTGAAAGGTATCAAAGCCAAATTCGGTAAACAGGGAAGCTATGGCAACGTTACCTGAAATATCGCTGGCAACTACATCTCTAGCCCCCTCACCGCTAATTGGGAGGAAGAAGGTCATGGCAAAGGTACCCTCCGCGCTAGTACGTCCCGCGGCGATTAATACCCCACCTAATTGGATAAAAATCTCTGAATCCGGCTGGAAGTGACTCCCCCGGATAGCTATATCGCGACCGGCAGCACCGGAGGGAGGCGATAAAAAGATGGAAGGGGTCGCGATTGGGCGCTTTCTGGCGAAGGCGACTTTCTGACTCATTCCCATTATTTCTCCAAGACGACCATCCGGCCAAACCATATATACGTCTTCGCTAGTCGACGTCATGGAGAAATAGTCCCCGATAAAAGCGCCGCGGGGGAAGGCACGGTTAGGGTTGGTAGGGTAATCGCTGACACGACTATTAAATTCCCAAGTCTCCCCCCGGTCTTTGGAGGAGGAGTAGTAGATATGATAGGAAAGCCCAACAGGGTCATCCCTAGTATCTCCCCACATCATGTGCACGACGCCCTCCGGATCAGCGGTAATGGAAGTATAAAACTGTAAGCGATCGGTTTCATCATCGTTTACCTTGACCGGATCTGACCAGTTCTGTCCCTTATCTAGGGACCTGACCATGTAGACATCGCCGCCATCCATAAGATTATCCTCTGAATAGGGGGCATAGGAAATATAGAGTTCCCCCTCAGGGCCAACAGCCACCTGAGGGAAACTACTGCCCCATATACGGAAGGGAGCTGTACGTGGGAGAAAGTCTAACTCCAGAAAAGAAGCGGCGAGCACCCTCTTACTGAAGCTTTCCCCTCGATCATTAGAGATAGCTACCCATATTTCCCCTTTTCCTTCTTGGAAACCATCGCCGGTGGAGTCAAAATAGGCCACATAGAGAGTACCGTCCGGGCCGGTTACCGGCTGAGAACCTTGGACCACCTGGGCCTTAACACTTAAGATGTTCGTTAACATGCTCACTAATGTTGGCTCACTCCACTTCTGGCCGCCATCCTTGGAATGAACTACCTCAATACCAGATTGAGCCTCCGCAAGCAATAGTACCGGCACATCACCCATCCAGCCCAGACTATATTTGTCAATAAATAAGGTGTAGCTGAGATAAATGATATCCTCGCTTGGATTATCCGGGTCAGGACCCACCGTTAGCCATGATTTATCAAGAGCGTATGTCCATAGCTCCCCTGACTGCCTTTCATCCTCGGTGAGGGGAAAATCAAAGGTAAGGAGTTTACCTGGAGCAGCAACTACTGTCTCGTCCCAGGTAAAGCCACCATCAGTCGATTTGCTGACAGAAATACTAAGAAAAACGGCCGAGCCCATCAAACCCGCTAGGTCGAAGTCATCAACATGGACGGACAATTGACTCATATAAATATTTCCTGCCCGGTCAAAAGCAACAACCGGGTCCCCTGCCCCCGCGTACGCACCCCGGGGGACTTGGGGTTGATAAGGTCCTTGCCAAGTAGCGCCCCCATCGATACTGACATAACTGCCTACCCCTTGAAGGTTGTAGTCTATAACTCCCGCAACAAGATGGTTGGGGTCTTTAGGGTTAACAGCAATGTGAGGCTCGGTTTGATAGGGCAGAGCCCCTACGTCTCGAGTGACCAAGATATTACGGCTGAAATTGACCGCCGGACTACGGTAGGGAATCAAAGCAGCAGCTGCTCCGCCGGCCGCCTGCAGACCGCCCTGAACCGGTGATTCTTTTTCATCCTCACTCCCGAAGAGACGTCCGGATGGATCCTGTCCGGTGAACATTAACCAAGGCTGCCCGGAAATATATTCCGAATGGGGGAAAATCACAGGTTCGGTGAATGTTTGTATCATCTTAGCCGAACCTAAGGCCGCTTCACCTTCTTTGGCGCTAGTGATAACCGATGAGGGTATAAGACACAACACCAATAACATCGCCAGTACAGGGAAAAGCCACTTTCTTACCATCAAACCTCCAATACGCCGGACCAAATCCAACATCAACGACAACCGATCGGGGCTAACCTTGCCCCGCTCTAGCACTGTCGTTTGATAATATACCGTTTGATAATATACCTAGTATATCCAATTGTCAATATCATCTCACACTGCATACGATATTCTTTTACTACATCCTATAACAAGCGACAAGATGCCCTCCTCCTTTATCCTCTAAACCAGGTGCTTTCTCTTTACATTCGGGTCCCGCCTTCTCGCATCTGGGAGCAAAAGAGCAACCATCAGGCAATTCCCTTAAGGCAGGCGGTTCACCAGAAATATATTTTGGCTCTCTAGCCAAAGCAAAAGAATCGACGCAATCCAGTAGTTTTTGTGTATAGGGGTGCAGGGGTAATCGAAGCACATCTTCCCTCCTTCCCCTTTCCACTATCTGCCCGGCATAGAGAACGGCAAACCATTCGCAAATAGAGCTTGCCTGGTTAATATCGTGAGTAATAAAGACATAGGATGAAGAATATGCCCCTTTTAAGCCCCCTAGAAGAGAGATAATTTGACCCTTTAAACTAGGATCCAAAGCCGAAGTTGGCTCATCCAAGATAACTAAAGCCGGCTTTAAGGCTATGGCTAGGGCAATACAGACCCTCTGGATTTCCCCCCCGCTTAGCCTATCAGGGATAGCTTTCCCCTTCTCCGGAGAAAGCCCAACCGTCCATAAGAGTCTTTGCATTTCTTCCTTAGTAAATTTGACACCGTGAGTCTTGAAGACTTCTCTAAATTGAGCCTCTATTTTGTACCTTGGGTCGAGGGCGCCCTTAGTGTTCTGTGGAACCCAAGCAATCTTCTTCCAACGAAACTGCTGGCGGAAAACAGAATTTTTTAAGGAAAACAGCTCTTGGCTGTCCAGCCACATCTTCCCAGAAAAATCAGCTACGTTACTTGGTAATAGCCGCAATAGAGCCAACCCTAAACTAGACTTACCGCAACCAGATTCACCTATCAAGGCTAGGGCCTGTCCGGCTCTCTCTATCTCCAGAGAAACTCCATTGACAGCTTTCACTATATTATTTCCTGTCCGGTAAAATAACTTTAAATCTTCTATTTTTAAAAATTCTTCCATTTCTACCTCCCTTACCCCAGTGCTACCACCGATCGAATAAAGGCACAACTAAACTATCACTCTCCAGGATCTAACAAGTCGCGGAGAGCATCACCCACGAACACGAAGCTAAAGACAGTAATACTTAACACAATACCAGGGAAAACAGCCAGCCAGGGGGCTACTTCCAAATAGACTCGTCCTTCTTGAAGTATACCTCCCCACGAGGGATGTGGTGGAGGTACCCCCAAACCAAGAAAATGAAGGGCGGATTCTGCTATCAGAGCGATACCCACAAATCCTGTCGCATAAGCGATAATAGGGGAAACAGCATGCGGGAAAATATGCTTGAAGATGATACGTGGTGATGACATCCCCATAGCGCGGGCTGTCGTTACAAAGGTTTCCTCTTTCACTGACAGAGAGCAGGATCTGGCCAACCTCACCATTTGAGGCATTACCCCTATGATTATGGCCAACATCACCGTATTAGCGGATGGACTTAAAGCCACTACCACAATGACCGCTAATACAAGGATAGGGAAACCCAGTAATATATCTGTCATTCTTTGCAATACCATATCAGTCCAGCCCCCTCGATAGGCCGAAACTATACCGATTAAAGTTCCCAGCAGTGTACCCAGAGCCACAGAAGTAATCGCTATATATAATGATGACCTCGCTCCGTAAATAATGCGGCTGAAAACATCCCGTCCAAAGTTATCGGTTCCCATTAGATTCTCATCCCCCGGAGGCTGCAAGCGATTTAAGGCATCCTGCTTTAAGGGGTCATCAAGCAGCAGGAAATCGGCAAAGATACCCAAAAAAATAATCGTAACCAGAATTATTCCAGCAACCAAGGTTAACAGTTTTTTCGTTTCTCTACCTCATAAGCTGTTGAGCGAATGAAATTCGCGGGTCAACGGCTCTGTATATTAAGTCGACAATGAGATTAATAGTAAGTACCGCAAATACAAGTACCGTCACATAGCTCTGCACCACCATGAAATCCCGGGATAAAGCAGCCTCCACTAGTCCTCTGCCAAACCCAGGTAAACCAAAGACAGATTCTAGAATCAATACGCCGCCCAATAACGCACCGAACTGCACACCCATGACAGTGATAGTTGGTGCCGCGCCAGCGCGCAATGCGTGTCTAATTATGATTTGTCGTTCAGATAGACCTTTGGCGCGAGCTGCGGTGATGTAATCTTCCTGCATCACCGCCAGTATACTGGCACGCGTTACCCTCACAATATGGGAGCTGTAGCCCCAGACTAAAAGAAGAACAGGCAAGATAACCATCTGCGAGTGATTACCAAAATTTTCCCAGGGATGCGTATATACCAAGGGAGGAGACCACTGAAAGACAAGCAACAGACCAAGCAGCAACAAGAGAGCCAGCCAGAAATCCGGCAAGGCTTGGCCCGGCATGGCTAGTAACCTAACAAGGTAATCCTGCCAACGATTACGTTTTAGGGCCGCCAGAATCCCAAGGGGTACCGACACGATAGAAGACAGTATCACGGTGTAGAAGGTCAAGAGCAGCGTTACCGGAAGCTGACGGATAAGGAGAGCCCCAATCGGCTGCCCGGACAATAAAGATCGTCCGCCAAAATCCCCCGTACTCATACCCCACAACCATTTCCCATACTGGGAAATTATGGGGTCATTCAACCCTAACTCTTCCCTTAATGCTTCTTTTACCTCAGGGATAGTAGCTACATCTCCGGCAATCAAGTCGACGATGTCGCCCGGCAATATCCGCATTGCGATAAAGATTACAATTGAGGCTAGAAGCAGGGTAAGAAAAAAAGGGCCACACGTCGAAACCAATAATTACCCAAAAATTTTTTTACCTTCATCACTCTCCTCCTTTGTCTAACCAGACAGTGGCGTAATCGGTAAAAGTATGCCCATCTTCTGGTGGAATAACAAGACCCTTCACATAACTACGGAAAGCCTGAACATAGGTTATCTCGGCAATCGGGATAATGTATGTCCGTTCTACAAAGAGGTACTTCTGTAGCCGGGACCATACGTCAATGCGCCCGCGATATGTCGTCGCATCCCTCAAAATTGTGTAGTACCTGTCTACTTCTGTATCCTCATGCTTACTATAAGCGTCAGGACTTTTACTGAAACGACCGTAGACGCCTTCCGTCCCCTCTGGAATAGGCAGCACAGATAGACTACCTGATTGCGAATCGTAATCCAAACTGACTCGTCCTCGGTTCCATTTCCCCTCGTCGGCCATCTGAAGTTGCAAATTTATACCAAGCCCAACCAGTTGGTCTTTAAGGAACTGGCCACCCAGTATTCCGTTTTTTGCTCGACAAAGATACCCCATAGAAAAACCATTTGGATAGCCCGCCTCTTTTAAAAGTCTTTTAGCTTTTGCTCTTCTCTCTTCAAGAGGCTCAGTATCAAATCTTGGCCAAACCACAAAGTTCTTATCATTGAAGGGATTATTGGGACTAATGTCAGGAGATGTCCAACCAAAACCATCTAGCACAATGGGAATTGCCGCTTTCTTATCGATCCAGAGAGCTATTGCCCTTCTAACCATGGCATCCTGCCAAGGACCAGGTCTTAAAACATTGAAAGCAAGCCGAAAAGTGCCTCCTTCCATTTGTGTAAAGAAAACATTGTCTCTTAAGTCCTCAATATGATTACGCTGGCGCTGCTCTGTTAGATAATGCCCGAAACCGCGAGCGGTGCCATCTAACCGGCCGGCTCGGAAAGCTATATCCATTGACAAAGGATCAGGTGTAACTATGTAATCTATACCGTCCAGGTAAGGAAGCTTCCTAGCTTGAGGATCCGTCTCAAAGAACTTATCAAAACGGCGCAGCCGGATTATACTGCCCGGTTCGTAACTGTCAAACCTAAAGGGCCCAAGCCCAACTAGCCCGACATCCAAGGGGGAGACGCTAACCTCTCCTCGTTTAATGCGCGGTTCCATCAAATGTCTTGGATGGGCAATCTTGATTCTCGGGTCGGCAAGAACATCAGGGAAAAAGCGATTGGGGGCCTCAAGCGTTATCTTTACCTGACCCGGTGGAATAACCTCCACCCGTTCAATTCCCAGGGCACCCTTAAAGTAAGCTGGTGCTCGTACTTTGTCTCCGACTTTTACCCCAAAAACAGCCAGTTCCAGCCAGAAACTCACATCTTCGGCGGTAAAGGGTGTGCCGTCATGCCAGAGAATATCCTGACGGAGAATAAAAGTCCACTCGGTAAAATCAGGGCTAGAATACCAGCGTTTAGCTAGGTAGGGATCCACCAAATACATGTTCCCCGGCGAGCGCGTCACTAAATTACCGGCCCCGAACAACGCTCCGGCGACATGATGAAGGGCAATACTACTCGTACGCAAGGTATCGAAATTTGACGGCGGATCACCACGATTCGCCAGGATAAGTATGTTGTTCTTTATTCTGGAATCTGCCTTGTTCTTTATTCTGGAATCTGCCTTGTTCTCTATTTCAGAACCTATGTTACTCCTTATTTCAGAATCTTCTTGGAGAATATTTTTACTGCATCCCCACCCGAGAGTAATGACAACTGCTGTCCCCATTAAAGCCTTGATGAAGTGCCTCCGGGTCAGCCTTGCCCTCTTCAAGTCCGGTCCCTCCTATTCTTGGCAAGCCAGAAATTAGCCTACCAAATGCGACTATCTCAACCTTGCCATTATTATAGTATTACTATAATCCAGTTTTCAATTTTTACAATATCTCGTTGACAGCCAGCGTGACTTACACTAAAATCGTAGCTGATAACAGGATATCATTACAAGGACATACAGACGTGGCAATATCGGAAAAACAGGTAAAATCCCAGTGACAAGCGACGAAATACGAGCCTCCTACTTAAGCTTCTTTGAAAGTAAGGGACATAAGATTATTCCCAGCTCTTCTCTAATACCTCAGGGCGACCCCACCTTATTATTGACGACCGCCGGCATGGTGCCATTCAAGCCCTATTTCCTAGGCCGAGCAGTGCCGCCTGGTCCCCGTCTGACTTCATGTCAGAAGTGTTTCCGCACCACCGATATCGAAAGTGTTGGCGATCCAACCCATCTCACTTTCTTCGAGATGCTAGGCAACTTCAGCATCGGCGATTACTTTAAGCAAGAAAGTATCGGCTGGGCATGGGAATTCGTTACCGAGCACCTGAAGATGCCGCAGGAATGTCTCTGGATTACTATTCTTCTGGATGACAATGAGGCACTCCGTTACTGGAAAGAGCTTGGCATCCCCGAAAAAAGAATCTTAAGGCTGGGTGAAGAGACCAACTTCTGGGGGCCAGCGGGCGATTCCGGACCATGCGGCCCATGTAGCGAAATTCATTATGATATGGGGGAGACAGGTAAATGCGAAAAAGACATCTGCCTGCCCGGTTGCGACTGCGGGCGTTTCTCTGAAATTTGGAACCTAGTATTCACCCAGTATAATCAGGACAAAAACGGCAAGCGCACCCCACTACCCAAACCCAACATTGATACCGGTATGGGCTTGGAAAGAGTGGCAGCCATCACACAGAGTAAAACCTCCGTCTATGAGACCGACCTTTTTGCATCTTTATTAAGACGTATCTCGAAACTAGTCGGGAAGAACTACGGCGATGACCCGACAACCGACAATGCCATGCGGGTCATCGCCGAACACAGCCGAGCCATCGCCTTTCTTATTGCGGATGGCGTGTTATCCTCTAACGAGGGGCGAGGCTATGTACTGCGCCGGATACTGCGCCGAGCCGCCCTATTTGGCCGAAGGTTAGGACTAGACCAACCATTCCTTGCCAAAACTGTCCTGACCACAATTAAACAGATGGGATATATCTACCCGGAACTAAAACAACGGCAAGATACCATTATCAAGGTCATTGAGTCTGAAGAGACAAGGTTTGAGGAAACACTGAGCACGGGGATTGAACTGCTGAGCCAAATCATGAATGAAGCCGACAAGAGGAAGAAGAATAAAATTTCGGGCGAAGAGGCGTTCATGCTCTATGATACCTTCGGTTTCCCGATAGAGTTAACGACTGAGGTAGCTCATGCACGTAACTTTTCCGTAGACTTGAAAAGCTTTAAGCACGAGATGGCGAAACAGAAAGAGAGAGCCAGGGCAGCTAAAAAATTTTCGAATACCTATCTCTGGTTACCCAAGTCCCTATCACAAGCAACCCGTTTTGTGGGTTACACTAAGCTGAAAAGCAAATCTACTATTAGAGAAATTAATGTAGACAACGAAGACGTAGACAGGATTGAAGTAGGCCAGCAGGCTGGCATCATTCTTGAAGCCACGCCTTTCTATGGTGAGATGGGCGGGCAGGTTGGCGATACCGGAGAAATACGTAGTAGAACCGGGCGGTTCACGGTCGTCAACACGATTCGTAGGCTGGGAGATACGCCACCGGGTACTATTATCCACCAGGGACAAACAACTGAAGGCATTCTCTTAGTCGGCGACAACGTACAAACGAAGGTTGACGAAGAGCGGCGACAGGACATTACCCGTAACCATACCGGCACCCACCTACTCCAGATGGCTCTCCGCCAAATCGTAGGGAGGCATATACAGCAAAGGGGCTCACTAGTTACCCCCGACCACTTCACTTTCGATTTCTCACATTTGACGGCGATGACACCCGAAGAAATGCACGAAGTACAGCGCCTCGTCAATGAAAGGATTCGGCAGAACTTAGTGGTTTATGACGAAGAACTACCGTACAAGGAGGCAATAGAGCAGGGTGTGATTGCTCTCTTTGATGAAAAGTATGGTGACATTGTCCGGGTACTTAAGATTGGCCAGCCGGTAATCAGCGCCGAGCTATGCGGTGGCACTCATGTTACCACCACCGGTGAAATCGGCTTCTTTCATATTTTGAGCGAGCACAGTATCGGTACCGGCTTGCGCCGTATTGAGGCCGTCACCGGGCGAGGTGCCGAGAATTTTATTAACCAACGTCTGCTTGATTTACAAAAAGTCGCCGAGAATCTAGAGGTTAAACCGGCTGAAGTAGTCAATAAGGCACAGAACTTATCTGCAACACTGAAGAATGAGCGCAAGAGGGTTCAAGGTTTGGAGAGTCAGCTAGCCAAGAGGGAAACTGAAGATATAGAAAGGAAAGCAATTAATTTCCGCGGTATAAGAATCATAGCTGAAAGAGTTAATACCACCAATGTTGATAATCTGCGAGAGATGAGTGACGTTCTAAGAAACAAGCTTGGAAACGCCGTAGTTGTGCTGGGTACAGATTGGGAGAACAAGCCTGTATTTGTGGCCAACACAACCTTAGCAGATTATGACGCTAGACAAATCGTCCATATCGCAGCTGCTACCACAGGTGGTAGCGGAGGTGGGAAAAAGACTTTAGCACAAGGTGGAGGCACCGACGTAAAAAGAATAGACGAAGCCCTGAGACAGGCAGTGAAGTTTATCAAAGAACAGGGCGGGGAGGGACGCCACGCGCAGCCTAGGACTTGATGTCGGGGATAGACACATTGGCATGGCGCTGAGCGATACCATAGGCATACTGGCTACTCCGCTGACTATCCTAGAGCGCCGGGACGAGAGTAAGGATATTGGGGCTATTGTCGACATCATCAACCAACGTCAGGTTAAGAAGGTCGTCATCGGCTTACCACGTACCATGAATGGTAGTATTGGCCGGCAAGCAGAAAAGGTGCTGGCTTTTGTGGAGAAACTAAACATTAAGACTAAGGTTCCGGTGATCTTGCGCGATGAACGCTTGACCACTGTATCGGCCCGACGCTTAATGCAAACCACTATCACCAAAAAAAACAGAAGAAAAACCAGGGACGATGCCATCGCCGCCGCCATCATCTTACAGGGTTATCTCGATGAAGCATATTAGCCGAGGCTTATGAATCTTAATACTTTCCGTCTACTTAAGACCGATACTAATAGTAAGGCTCGTCTGGGTGAATTAACCACCCCCCATGGGAGAGTACCAACACCCACCTTTATCCCGGTCGCCAGCCAGGGAACGATTAAGACACTGACCCCAGAAGAGGTTAAGGACATCGGCTTCGGCATAGCCCTAGCCAATACCTATCACCTTTATCTTCGCCCCGGCATCTCCGTAATTGAAAAGTTTGGCGGGCTACATCGATTCATGGCTTGGGAGCAAGCTATTCTTACCGATAGCGGCGGCTATCAGATATTCAGTTTAGCCAGATTGCGTCAAGTGAATGACGAAGGAGTCACCTTCCGCTCCCACATCGATGGTAGCGAACATCTGATTACTCCAGAATTAGCCATCCGACTTCAGGAAAGTCTCGGCTCCGATATTATTATGGTTCTAGACGAATGTCCTGCCCCCGATGATAGCCTGAAAAGCACACAGGCGGCGGTAAAGCGAACCCACCTCTGGGCAGAACGGTCCCTCAAAACCCACCAGCGTCATGATCAGGTACTCTACGCCATTGTGCAAGGCGGAGTTTTTCCGCAACTACGACGTCAATCTGCAGAATATCTTACCTCACTTGATTTTTCCGGCTTTGCCATCGGTGGTTTAAGTTTAGGGGAGCCCAAACGACTAACCAAAGAAATGATTGAAACAACGGTGACCTGGCTACCGGAAAACAAGCCACGCTACCTTATGGGCGCCGGCTCCCCCGAGGATATTATTGAGGGTGTAGCTCGAGGTATCGACCTCTTTGACAGCGCTTTACCGACCCGCGTAGCTCGTAATGGAGCCCTTTTCACCGGGCAGGGACGAGTGGATGTCTGTAACGCCATGTATCGCCAGATGGAACGGCCGGTTGATCCCGATTGTGACTGCTATACCTGCCGCACTTTTTCGGCAGCTTACCTACATCACCTCTTCAATAGTGAGGAACTACTCGCTTACCGATTAGCCACAATGCACAACTTAACATTTATCGCCAGACTAACACAAAAAATAAGGGACGCCATCTCCAACGCCACCTTCAACTCATTCAAGGAAGAGTTCCTCGCCAGATACCAACCAACCAACGAGCCGGTACGACTGGAACAAAAACGAAAATGGAACCGGACTCGTGACCTGAAAGGCAGCTCAAATTACCCTAACCACCGGCAATAATATAGATGATATGGACCTCATCACCTTCCTTAACGAGTTTGGCTAGTCCTTCCGGATAGACGTCGGCCGAATTCACAAAGATAGCCACATGGGGGACTAGTTCTCCATTTTCCAGATAGAGCATCTTTCCCATACCCGAAAATTGTTTGACCAGTTGTTCGAGACATTCCCCGACCTGACTACCATTAACTTCAACCACTACCTTATTACCAGTGTAGGGCTGCAGATACGGGGCAATATTAATCTTTACCCCCATATTTACTCCTTCTCAATCACCTTACTTCCTTATCAAGCCATTCCAGGTAATCCGGATTACCGCCGACAATCGGCAGAGCCACGACTTCAGGAATCTCATTACTGTGTATCTGCTTCACCAACCTGATAACATCGGCTAATACCATCCTTCTAGTTTTAATGACAAGCAGGTGCTCCTGAGCCGAATCAAGTTTACTTTGCCACCAGAAAAATGAGCTAACTCCAGAGACAATGTTGACGCAGGCCGCCTTTCGTTCATTAAGCAGTCTATCAGCGATTTTACGTGCTTCTTCGCTGGTATCCGTCGTAACTAAAACGACGACATGAGATGTTTCGACCATTATCTGCCTCCGTCAATAAACAACCTCTTTAGCATTGAATTACGACGTTCCAGCGGACAGCCTTATCGTTAACACCAAAATTAGAGAACGGCTCACCGTAAAGTTTACCGTACTACCAAGTACAAATATCAAAATGTTACTTGCAGGTATTTTATTACTGTTGTTCTAATGAAGCTTGTGGCACAACTTATTCTGTCCACCCGTATGTTACTATTAGGACATTCCTATACCAGTCAGTCAATTCTTTCACACTCTCATAACTAGCCCGCCATTGTTCATTCTCAGCGAGCAAAACATTGAATTGGACTTCCCATTTTTCATTTCTTTCGGCGACAGCTTTGAGGTTGGCTTCTAATCGTGCTTTCTCTTGGAGACCCTGCGCAGCCAAAGCATCGTAGTCAGTTCTCAATTGTTCATACTGTACGAGCAAACTATCATAATTGGCTGTAAGATTTGTAGTTTGGGAATTCCACTGGTCCTGTTCAATATTCATATAGTTCCACCCATAAGCAATAAACATAAGCAGGATTACACTAAAAAGCCAACCTAAATATTTCACCATCTGAGCCCCCCTTTCTCTATAATATCATTCATTCTATCACCGCACCTCGGACGTATCAAGATTATATTCTGAAAACTACGGGTGCACGCCTATGCATAGCCATTACCGGTAACGGATTACTACCAGTTCTCACCTTCAGTTATTCTGTTCGATATGTACTACGCTTGTGCCCCCGTTTAGCTTAGAGTACGATAGACCGAGTAAAGGATGAAGTAGAGGTATGCGCGTCTTGATAACCGGTGGCAGCGGGCTTATTGGCCGGGCGCTTACCACCGATCTGGCTCGTAATGGTAACGAAGTTATCATTCTCAGCCGACGACCAGAGCGAATTACTGGCTTACCCGCCGGAGTACGTACGGAAGGGTGGGATGGACGTACCACCGAAAGGTGGCACTCACTAGTTGATGGCGCCGGTGCCATTGTTAACCTTGCCGGGGAGAACATCGGCTCAGGACACTGGACAGAGGGGCGCAAACGCTCTATCCTTCAGAGTCGTCTAAATGCAGGGCAAGCCGTGATCCAGTCAATTAAAGCGGTCACCAATAAACCCAATGTTGTTATCCAAGCCTCAGGTACTGGTTACTACGGTCCTTGCGGCAACGGAGAGATACCGGAAGAGGCACCACCAGGACATGGCTTTCTGGCACGACTCGCCGTAGACTGGGAATCATCCACCGTTCCCCTGGAAGAGCTTGGGGTACGCCAGGCAATCATCCGTACCGGCGTAGTACTCAGTACTGAAGGCGGCGCCCTCCCCCGGATGTTACTACCATTCCGCTTCTACGCTGGCGGTCGTCTAGGGAACGGGCGACAGTGGTTCCCATGGATACACATTACTGATGAAGCGAGGGCTATCCGCTTCCTCATCGAAAACAAATCTGCCTGCGGTCCGTTCAATCTGACAGCACCGTTCCCACTCACTAATGCCGCGTTTAGCCATCTGCTGGGACAACGGCTCAGGCGACCATCACTCATGGCCACGCCTGAATTTGCCTTACGCCTTTTCTTCGGCGAGATGGCAACAGTTCTCCTTGACGGGCAGCGAGCTATTCCGAAACGCTTGCTAGAGTTAGGCTTCACCTTCCAGTTCCCCAAGGCTAGTCTGGCACTGAAAGACCTTTTACGCTAAGCACCGTGACCTTCCCCCATCTATTGAAGCCAAAACACAAACTTCAGCTCATTGAAAAAGCTCTGGACACCACACAAGACTTGGTTGAAGAATGCCCCCACATAAGCTATAATCATCTACTGACAACTCCAGACTTAAGTAACTAGGAAACAGTTTTGCTCAAAACTTACAACTGCGGGGAACTAAACAAGGATCATATCGGTAGTCAGGTAACGCTGGCGGGTTGGACCGACCGGCGTCGTGATCACGGCGGGCTAGTCTTCATTGACCTGCGCGACCGTGAAGGAATAGTTCAGGTAGTCTTCAACCCACAACTCGCCAGGGAGTGCCATGAGATAGCAACTGAGCTGCGCAATGAATACGTCATCAGAATCAGCGGTGAGGTTGCCCAGCGTCCCACGGGAACGGAGAACCCTAAACTACCGACCGGTGATATTGAGATCACCGCCCAGAAAATAACGATACTCAATCCATCAAAAACGCCGCCCTTCTATATCAATGGAGAGGTGGAAGTAGAGGAAAATCTTCGTCTCAAATATCGCTACCTCGACCTGCGCCGGCCACGCCTGCAGCAAACCATGCTCCTCCGCCACCGAGTCGTCAAGTTTATCCGTGACTTTTTTGACGCCAGGGGATTTATTGAAGTCGAGACGCCCATTCTAATCAAGAGCACGCCGGAGGGGGCACGGGACTACCTGGTACCGAGCCGCGTTCATGCTGGTAAATTCTATGCTTTACCACAATCGCCCCAGCAACTCAAACAATTATTGATGGTAGCGGGGCTAGAGAAATACTTCCAAATCGCTAAGTGCTTCCGTGATGAGGACACTCGGGCTGACCGCCAGCCAGAATTCACCCAGGTTGACCTTGAGATGAGCTTCACCGAAGAGGCCGACATCCTTCAATTGATGGAAGAGATGATTGTTGTTATGGTGGAGAAATTAAAACCGGAAATGCGGCTCATCAAACCATTCCCCCGGCTTACCTACGCCGAGGCGATGGAGCTATACGGGAGCGACAAACCCGACCTACGCTTCAGTCTAGAGATGAGAGACCTATCAGACATCGCAGCTCAATCTGACTTCTCGGTTTTCCGCTCAGCAATAGCCAGTGGCGGTAAAGTGAAAGGTATTTGTGCCCCCGGTTGCGGCAACTATTCCCGTAGCCAGCTTGAAGAATTAAACAAGCTGGCACAAAGCTTCGGCGCCGGCGGTCTAGTAACCATCGCCCTCGGCAATGTCTCGGGAAATCTGGACGAGCTAACCATGACATTAGTAAAGTCGGTGGTGGCTAAGTATCTAACATTAGATCAAATCAAGGCTATGGCTACACGCCTCAATGCCAGCATGGGCGACCTCCTCCTGCTCGTAGCTGGCAAGCCAAGATCCGTCGATACAACGTTAGGCTCATTACGTCAAGATCTAGGGCGCCGGCTCGCATTACCCGATACCAACCTACTTGCCTTTAGCTTTCTTGTTGATTTCCCTTTATTGGAACGTGATGAGAAGACAGGACAGTGGCAATCGGTACACCACCCATTCACTATGCCCGTGGAAGAGGACATACCCTTATTGGACAGCGCTCCGGGTAAAGTACGCTCCCGAAGTTATGATATGATATGTAACGGTTACGAAATTGGTGGTGGTAGTCTCAGGATTTATACCCGTAAACTACAAAGCAAGGTTTTTGAAATACTCGGCTACACTGATGAAGAAGTCGAGGAACTTTTCGGACATATGCTCGAGGCCTTTGATTACGGAGCGCCGCCCCACGGTGGTATAGCCCTAGGTCTCGACCGCATTATCATGCTACTGGCCGGGGCAGAAACTATCCGAGAGGTGGTTGCCTTCCCCAAGAGCCAGAGTGCTATCGACTTGACATTGAATGCCCCTTCATCAGTTACTGAAAAGCAACTGACTGAGTTACATTTAAAATTACGTAATGAATAATCATCGGTTAACGGAGGACGAGTGAAAATAACCAATAAAAAAACCGAACATAGTCAGGCATTTATGACTATTGAAATGGAGCCGGCGGAGGTCGAGGAGTCACTGGAGCAGGCTTATCAGCGCCTAGTCACACAAGCCGATATCCCCGGGTTTCGCAAGGGCAAGGCGCCACGGCCGATACTAGAACGCCATGTTGGCCGGGGGTATCTTCTTGAAAACGCCCTGGATGTCTTGATTCCACAAGCCTATAAGAAAGCTCTTAAGGAACAGGAAATCGAGGCAATTGCTCAGCCACGGATTGAAGTAACGCAAACTGAGCCAGTGGTCTTTAAGGCAATCGTACCGTTAAAACCTACCGTCAAGCTAGGCGACTACCACCGTCTTAAAATAAAGCCACCAAGCACAGAAAAAGTGACTAAAGATCAGATTGACACCATCATCGGAGAACTACGCCATCGGCACGCGAACTGGGAACCGGTAGACCGGCCGGCCGGCTTCGACGATTTTGTCATTATCGACGCCAAGAGCACAGCCGAAGGTAAAACTCTGGCCCACCAGAAAAACCTCGCATATCAACTTCGGCGCGATTCGACCCTACCCGTACCCGGATTTGTCGAGCAGTTGGTCGGGATGCAAAGGGATGAAGCCAAGGAATTCAAGCTGCAAGTACCGTCCGATTACTCACAAAGCGACCTAGCCGGAAAAGAGATCTCGTTTGAGGTGAAAGTCAGCGATATTAATAAGGAAACACGCCCCAAACTAGATAACCAGTTCGCAGGGACAGTTGACCCGAAGTTTAAGACTTTAGCCGCCCTTCGCCAGAATATTGAGACTGGCTTAAAACAGCATGCTGAGGAATATGCCACGCAAAAATTTGAGGAGAAGATCATCGAAGCTACCGTCGGCATGTCTAAAGTGGAGTTCCCAGAGATTTTAGTTGAAGCCGAAATTGACCAAGTACTTAGTCAACGCTTCTCCCAAAGCCAGAACCAGGAAGAAGAACTGGAATCATATCTTAAAAGTATTAACAAAACACATGAAGAATTTCACCAGGGGTTACATGATCTGTCTACCAAACGGATTACCCAGTCTCTAGTCCTGAGTAAAGTTGCCGAAGAGGAAAAAATTGAAGTCAGTAACGCTGAAATCGATACTGAGATCGATACTGAAATTGAAAATATGACGGACAACACTCGTAGCGAGAATAAAGAAGCAACCAAAAAGATTCTAAGCACCCTACAGAATCGTGAGGCCATTAAGAATAGAGTGCTTACCCAGAAAACGCTACAGCGACTAGGCGAAATAGCCAAGGGTGCTACGAAGACTAAAGCAGCGAAAAAGAAAGAGGAGAAGAAAAAATGAATAAACAAGCAATGAATGTCCTGCCGATGGTAATCGAGAGCGGAGCAAGGGGAGAACGAGCTTTCGATATTTATTCGCTACTCTTAAGAGAACGAATTGTCTTCCTGGGTATGCCCATCAATGACCAGACAGCCAATGTTATTATCGCCCAGTTACTCTTTCTCGACCGTGAAGACCCCGATAAGGATATCAGTCTCTATATTCACTGCCCAGGTGGTATCATCAGCGCCGGCTTAGCAATCTATGACACGATGCAGCTCATCCGCCCAGATGTCTCGACAATCTGTGTTGGCTTAGCCGCCAGTATGGGCACGGTTCTTCTTTGCGCCGGCACTAAAGGCAAACGCTATGTCTTGCCCAATGCTACCATTCACCTGCACCAAGCAATTGGTGGTGCTCAAGGATATGCTACCGATATCGAGATTGCGGCGCGTGAAATTGTACGGGTGCAGGAAGTAATCCGAAACATCCTGTCAGAACATACCGGGCAACCGATGGAAAAAATTATTCACGATACCGACCGTGATTTCTATCTGAACCCGCAACAGGCAGTAGAGTACGGACTCATTGATGAAGTCCTGACCAAACCGCCCAAAGAGACAAAAAAGCCGTCATAACTCCTGCTCATACAGCTGTTAGTAGTATCGGGATAGCGCATTAAGAGTGAGAAACTTGTTGTGAGCCCTCTTCTAATCTAATCCTTCTATCTGTTTGTCTATCTCTTCAGTTAAATCATAGCCCATAATCAGATTACCTTGCACATCCACGATCTGTTTTTCTGTGGTTACCTTTATTTTACCCTCGCTGAAATACTTGATGGTAGTGATGAGAAGTGGAATTTCGCGGACCAGCCCGTGTTTACGAATAAGGTTGAGCAGGGAAGTTCTCGCCCCCAATCGTTCTGAACTACTTTCCGGTAGCTTTTCTAGCCTCCACCAGAGCTTATCGAACGGCTCGCCCCTTATCGCAAAGGTACAGCCAGCAACAACGGGACCTCTGTCCAGTTCCGGGGTTACCAAGTGCATCATCACCCCAGTTTCCCGCGCTTTCCCGTCAATCAATTGCCAGATAACCTCTTGCCACGTTCCTTTCGGGCCGATGGAGGCAGCGGGGTGCAGATTAATCATATTAAACTTGCGGCACATCTCTGGACCAACGACAAGCATGTAACCAGCAAGCACACACACGTCAGGATAAAAACCATCCAGCTGCTTCATCACTTCGCGATCATAATCGAGGCGCCAAAGTGGCAGGGTACCAGCCTTAACTTGTGAACCATATTTCGCCTTGAACTTTTGATAAGAACAACAAACGAGAGGAATCCGGTAACTTCTGACCTGTTTGAGGAATAAATCGGTTTCCTCAGATTCTCCAGGCTCACGACTGCAAAAAACAAAAGCTATCTCTGCGTCAATCTCACCGCACTGAATACTTTCTCGAGCTGTTTTCAGCAATGCCCTTGACCCACTACCTCTCGCTGTGGAAAACCAGCCCAGTTGATAAGAGATAAACCTCACCCCCTTTAACGGTTTTACATCGACTTTTTAAATCTGGCCAGGGCGCTACTGAAGTGAACCAAAAAGCTTGACCTCTGTTTATAAATATTACCCTGGCTCAAGGCCTCGAGGAAGTCATCCCGCCCGCTAAATTCCGGCATCTCGACATAGGTATTACCGATTTCGCTAGCAGAATGGGCATCGCTACCTACGGTACCCGGGATACCATACTTAGTAGCGAAGGCCCGAGCTTTATTGGAACAGCGGAGAAACGTACTTCGAGCGTTAAATATTTCGACGATGTCGACCTGCTCAGCCAACTTATGAAGTTCGTTATGCTCCAGTTTAAGCCCACGAAAGGTATCGAAGGGATGAGGGAGACACACCAATCCACCCTGAGCCTTAATACGAGAGATCGCCTGCTCAACGGAGACCCCGCTGGGAATATGGTCTTGAAGAAACATACCCATTATTTCACCATGAGGCGTCAAAATTTCCTCAGCGACAATAACCGGAAAGGGAGCCAGACTCTGTAACTTTCTTGCCCCCTCGATGGCATCATGGTCGGTAATGGCCACGCAGTTAATGCCCGTCTCCAGACAACGACTAATAATCTCCGCGACCGGAGTCTCACAATCCATAGAATATGCGGTATGAATATGAAAATCAGCCTTCAGCATTTTTGTTCCTTTCTCTCCATGATTCGCCACAAGGTTATTTCCCCTTTGTCTTATCCTCATTTATTCATTCTG
Source organism: Dehalococcoidia bacterium UBA2162 (assembly GCA_002335405.1). Classification (GTDB taxonomy): domain Bacteria; phylum Chloroflexota; class Dehalococcoidia; order Dehalococcoidales; family UBA2162; genus UBA2162. The sequence continues at coordinate 18,135 of DCWM01000024.1, read as the reverse complement.
TCACTATAAGATCATCTCCTCAAAGACAGGAGGGCAATAAAGCATGACGGTTTCATAAATAATCTGATGTTTCCATAATTATTTATTTTCTTACCCGGGAGAGAAGCCTAGTTTTACCATTTTCCAGGGTAACCAGGTCCTCAATTCTCACCCCACCCCAACCGGTAAGATAAACCCCAGGCTCAACTGTAAACACCATCCCGGAAGTAAGTATATCAGTCATATTAGGACCAAGACGGGGTTGTTCATGTACGGTCAAGCCCACACCATGGCCGAGAGAATGACCAAAAGCCTGACCGAAGCCGGCATCGTCAATAACTCGCCGCGCCAAACTATCAGCTTCATTACCGCTCACCCCTTCATGAATCTGAGCAATAGCCACCAATTGTGCCTCGAGAACAGTGTCATAGACCCGGTTGAACAGGACGTCGTGAGGGTGCGGCAAACCGAGACAGACGGTTCGCGTCAAGTCGCTACAATAACCGCCAACCTTAGCGCCAATATCGACGACTACCGGCTCTCCGAGAGCTATCTGGCGCTCAGAAGGGCAGGCATGAGGTAAAGCCGCGTTAGGGCCAGAGGCCACAATAACTTCAAAAGCCAGACTCTGACTACCGTTTTCCCGCATAAATTTCTCTATTTCCCAAGCCACTTCTTTCTCCGTCATGCCAACGTGAATCATCTCCTGGATATATTCCAAAGCTTTATCTGCAATCCCAGCGGCTCTGGCAATAAACTCGATTTCCCCCGGCTCTTTTATCATCCGAAGCGATTCCACCACTCCCTCCACAGGAACAAGTTCGAGTTTAGACTGAGCCTTATTCAAAGCCTCAGATAGTTGCCGGTACTGGGCGAAGGTAATATTGCCGGCTTCAATACCCAATCGCGTTACCCCTAATTCCGTAACCAGTGGCACAAACCAGTCTGAAGCGCTAGTGGTTATCTGGAAAATCTGGTATCCCGGAGCTTGCTCCTTAGCCTGCTCGATATAGCGAAAGTCCGTTACCAGAATAGTATCACGCTCAGTAATCAACAAGTAACCAGCCGTACCCAAAAAATTAGAAAGGTAATACCGATTCTCCGTCCCGGAAATGAAAATACCATCGATTTCCTTTTCCACTAGCTTCTGGCGCAACTTTTGGAGACGACTAGATATGTTCGAGATCACCAGCGCCTTCTTTTGCCAACGGATGGGCAGAGAGATAGACTTTTCTCTTCTGGCTCTGGCTGACATGGGTATAAATCTGCGTAGAAGACAGGCTCGCATGTCCTAAGAGTTCCTGAACAACTCTCAAATCAGCCCCACCATCGAGTAAATGAGTACCAAAAGTATGTCGCAACATATGAGGATGAATCTTCTTACCGATACCAACCATCTGACCATATTTACCCAGCATTTCTTGCACACTCCGTTCTGTCAGACGCGTTCCATAGCGATTGACAAACAGAACATTGGTAGTCTTCTTGCTCAAAAGACTCCGCCGTCCTTCAGTAAGATAAATATTTAGTGCCCGAGCCGCTGGTTCGCCCATCAATGCCAGGCGCTCCTTAGCCCCTTTCCCCCAGACTCGAATTTCGCGAGTCTCCAAATTGATATGCTCCAGATTCAACCTAACCAGTTCACTGACCCTAAGACCAGAGGCGTAGAGCAGCTCCAGTAGAGCCCAATCACGCTGACCCCGTGGTGTGGCGGAATCAGGGGCTTCAAGGAGCCGTCGCATCTCGTCGATCGTTAGAAAAGACGGCAAACGTCGATTAAGCCGTGGCGAAGAGGTATCGGCGATCGGGCTGGTCGCCACAATTTTCTCACGCAGTAGATACCGATAGAAAGAACGGACTGCAGAGAGTTTGCGAGCAATACTGGCTTTAACAAATCCCCGTCCCATCAGAAAAGCTAGATAATCCCGTAAATCATACTTATCTACTTCCTCCAGCGAAACCACCCCATCACGGAGCAGAAAATTAAGGAAGCCCACCACGTCAGTAGTATAATTCCGTACGGTATAGGGAGAGGCATTCTTTTCCACTTGAAGGTACTTCCGATATTTAGTAAAGACGTCTTGCATGACTTCAGACTTCCTATAGTTTCTCTCTATTCAAGCAGTAATTGTTGAGGGTTTCTTCGATGTCGTCTTCTCTCTTCGGTTCGACTTTTCCAATGTTGCCGCCTCGATACGTACATTTAGTGCATCTAGCTGATTTTCCCTGATAGAGTGTCATGAGACTACCGCACTTGGGACAGGGCTCATGAAGGGGCTTAAAATTAATGGCGAAGGTGCAATCGGGATAGCCACTGCACCCATAGAAGGTACGCTTCTTTTTACTAATCTTCTGTACTAGCTCACTACCACATTCCGGGCACTTAACGTTGACCCAGATTATAAAGGGCTTGGTGGACTTACACTCAGGGTAACCACGACAGGCAAGAAATCTACCGAAGCGTCCGCTCTTAATGTCCAGAGATTTACCGCACAGGGGACAGAACTCCCCACTAGGCACGGAGAGAGGACGATGCGACCCCGTGGCTTCAGCTTTTTCCACACTTTCCTTAAAGGGCATATAGAAATCTTTAATCATACCGACCCAGCCCAACTTCTTGGTGGCAATTTCATCAAGTTTATCTTCCATACGGGCGGTGAAATCGATATCAACGATATTCGGAAAATACTCACACATAAAGTCAGCAACCACAATACCGAGCACAGTAGGCCTGAAGCTACCATTACTTTTGGTGGCATACTCCCGCTCCTGAATTGTCGAGATAGTAGGAGCGTAAGTACTAGGACGTCCGATACCGTATTGCTCCAGCATCTTAACCAGCGTAGCCTCGGTAAATCGGGGCGGTGGTTGTGTAAAATGCTGCTCCGGAAAAAGACCCGACAGTTTAAGTGTGTCGCCCTTCACCAGTGAGGGAAGAAGGGAGGTCTTTTTTTCTTCACCATGGTCTCTCTTCTCGATATAGAGGATGGTGAATCCGGGAAACCGGTTGACCGAGCTCGAAGCCCGCAAGAGATAATCCTTAGCCGGGATCGAACCTTTAGCCTCAATATCAACAGCAGTATTGTCATAAATAACGGCCGCCATCTGGCTGGCCACCATCCGATTCCAGATGAGTTCATAAAGTTGAAATTGGTGATGGTTCAGGTGAGCCTTAAGCGAGGATGGCTCTCGCCTAATCCTAGTAGGACGGATGGCTTCATGAGCCTCCTGAGCCCCCTTAACCACTCTGGTAAAGGAGCGAGCGTGAGGTGGGAGATACTCCGCGCCGTACTTCTGGCTGATGAATTCCCTAGTTTCAACGATAGCCGAACGGGCGACATGTGTCGAGTCAGTGCGCATATAGGTAATCAATCCCACACTACCTTCATCACCAATAGGTAGGCCTTCGTAAAGCTGTTGAGCAATCGCCATAGTGTTCCGCGCGGTGAAATGGAAACGACGCCAGGATTCCTGCTGCAAGGTACTTGTGATGAAGGGTGAGGTCGGCTGACGGGTAACTTTCTTAGTTTGCACCTTTAGGACGCTATACCTTATGTCTCCCAGTTCCTTTGTAATAGCCGTCGCTGCTTCCTGGTTATGAATCGCCAATTTATCGCCGTTGGCTAGCCCTACCAGCAGGGCACGGAAAGCTTTGGATGTAACCTTTTTTTTAGCTAGCTCCGCCTCAATCGTCCAGTGTTCCACCGGCACGAATTTCGTAATCTCACACTCACGGTCAACAACAATTCTCATGGTGACCGACTGAACTCGGCCAGCAGAACAACCTCTCCTTACATTCTTCCAAAGAAGCGGGCTAATTTTATAACCGACCAGACGATCAAGAACACGCCGAGCCTGTTGGGCATCGACCAACTGCATATTAATATCGTGAGGGTACTGGAAAGCCTGCTTCACCGCCTCCTCAGTAATTTCATGGAAGACAACACGGTGGTAGGGTATTTTATCTTTCATTACCTGCAGCAAGTGCCACGAGATAGCCTCACCTTCACGGTCGGGATCAGTCGCCAGGTAAACCACCGATGCTTCTTTGGCCGCCTTCCTAATCTCACGCACCACCTTATTCTTTGACGGAGGGATGACGTAAGTCGACGTAAAATCTTTATCAGCATCTACACCCAACTGGCTCTTAGGTAAGTCTCGCACATGACCAAGAGAGGCCTTAAGAGTATAGTCGCTACCTAAAATCCGGCTCAACGTCCGAGCTTTAGCCGGCGATTCAACGATAACCAGATTCTTCTTCATATATATGCATTTCGGAGCCAAACCTACCTTATCATTCCACTTTTACTCAGTAAGACTCCCTCACTTCTCTCACCAACCCGGTATTTCCGCCAGGATAGGCAACATACGGTTCACAGACGAAGATTACCAGACTCCATCCGCCCGCTTCCAAACCACTACGGTAGGCCACATAATCAATACCACTAGCCAGACTACTGAAGTATTTCAAAACTAAAATCGTACCGGCTCGATACCGAGAATAAAGCTAAAGCCAACACAGTATTTGTCATGCTAATTTTCTGATTTCAATGTAATGCCATTCTAACACAGGGTAGAAAGAGAGACAATTCATTCCTAGTATAGGTTGGCGGAGAGGGTGGGATTCGAACCCACGGTGACCTTACGGCCACACACGCTCTCCAGGCGTGCCTGTTAGACCACTCCAGCACCTCTCCGCAGTAATAAATCTACCGGACTAACCTTGCTGGTCTTCACCAGCAAAATAAACATATCGGGCAACATCAATAAGATACCAAACTGTAGGCCTACCGTCGGTAAGTAATTTTAGAATCACCCAACCAACTTGTCTCAGGTAAAATCTATCTACCCTTCCTTTACTTCCTTGATAATTTTCTGCCGGAGAGGGTGGGATTCGAACCCACGTCCCGATACAATCGAGAACCGCTTTTCGAGAGCGGCACCATCAACCACTCGGACACCTCTCCAAGACAATTTTTGAAGCTAATTTTATGGTTTTAAAGATTTCTCCTACTAGACATAACTACTTTTTACTAATAGGATACCTGATTATAGTCTTAACAATTTTTGCATCAGGGCGAGTGAGATACTCCTCTTCATGGGATCCCGCTATTTCACAACCATTTTCCTCAATGAATTTGTGAAGGTGCTCAACAACGGCATCTTCCTGATCATAAGATCCGGTGTGAAGAATCTGGGCTACCACACCATAGTCCCAAGTCTCTAGTTTGACCCTGACACCAGTTACCTTCTGAGGCAGGGAGGTAGTGTCATCAGGGACAGGCAGACCAATAATTATCGTCCACTCATCTTTTGTGGTTTGGAGGGCATCAGGATATCGAGCACGGAGTCCACTAACTTTAAATGTTGATAATCCCCTCTTCTTAAGATCAAACTTTAGCGTGTAAACCGAACCATAAAGGGCTGGCATAAGTTTAGGGAACACCTTATCCGGTAAGCCCCTACCATAGACTACCGCCATCTTTTGTCGTAGCATTTCCACAAATTGTGGGTCTACCTTACGCTTCCGTAGAGCCATGAGCCCCTCCTCTTCGGATTAATTCCAAGTATAGCACACAGAAATCACCCGATATGTCACATGCTAATTCATTCGTCATCGATGGCACTCTCTGCAGTTCGACCAAGATACTAATTCAGATGCGAATACCCGAGGTATGGGTTTGATTGCATTCCTATAAAAGTAACGAAATCGTTTTACCTACTGAATTATATTTTCCAGGTATTCAGCCCACTATTTTATGTGGTTTGACTCGGAGAGTACCTCCAGTTCAGCGCTTGAAAGAAGGAAGAAGTAGAGCCGCCATCACCCCTAAGAGACCAGCTCCCACCGATACTAATATGCTCCATGTATAAATACCGGTCCAATCAAATAGAGCACCACCTATCCAACCCCCCATAGCCATACCCAGCATAGCACCAGCTATTTGGTAGGAGTATATAGTATTTAGCGGTGCATTTAGTCCATAGTACTGACGGTTAAATATAGGAAAGCCAACCATCTCCCCCCCATAACCTAGCCCGAATAGAAAAGCGAAGGAATAAAATAGCCATGGATCACTAGCGCCCAGAAGTAGTAGTGTCGGAATGGTTTGAAGTGATACAGCGAGAGTTAACGTGTACCTAGCACCCTTCTTCTCAGATATTAGCGGCACCGCGAATCGACTAATAGCAGAGGCTGCCATTACTGTGCTAAGTATACCAGCAGCAGTCAAACTCGAGATGCCTGCAAAGATAGCCATAGAGACCACGTGAGCCAATAGTACGGAATGCCCAAAGCATCCGAACAAATGAACAGCAACAAGGCCACGAAAGCTTTTCGTCCTTGTCAGATGAGAGACATTAAGGCTTTCGACTTGAGAAGCTACCTGTCCCGTTGATGGCTCCTGAACTAACCCACCATAGGGAACCAGCTTTTTTTCCCCAGGATTATCCCTGAGGAAAAAGCCAGCTATCAATATCATGGTCCCACCGATAGCGCCAAAGGCAATAAATGTCTGGCTCCATCCTGAGACTTCAATGGATGTGCTCATTAAAGGTGATAATACAGCTGGGCCTATACTGAAACTTAACCACATGAAGCCCAAAGCTAACCCAAGCTTTTGGTTGAACCAGCGGCTTAGAAGCACCGGTAAAAGTACAGCAAAAGAAGCAGACCCCAACCCGCCAACTAGAAAACCGAAGTAGAGTTGAAATTGCCAGAGTTGCGTGATTGTAGCTGTGAGTAGCATACCCACTGTAAAAATCACTGCACCCGTTATCACTATGTAGCGGGTATTGATTTTCTCTGCCAGTCGTCCTACCAAAAGTACCACTGGTATACCTATCAAGTACTCAAGTGTGTTTGCCAAAGAAATCCCGCCACGGCTCCAACCAAATGTTTCCGCAAGAGGATCGATCAATATCCCAAAGGAAACTCTAACTCCGGTACTAACTGTGCAAATCACAATTACACCGACCAAGACTATCCAAGCATAATGTGGGAAACCTCGCAGCCGAATCAACTTCATAATAAAGACACTACCATATGACCCCATAAAAATCCATCCAAATACCAAAGAAACCCAAATTTTTACCGAAGATCAGTATAGATAACCAGGGATTATAGGGGTGTCTTTATTACTACCGTCGTCGGTCTGGGCGAATCATATATCAATACGACCGTAGTTGAATGTTTTGAACGTACCGATCACTCCGGTCCACTAAGAACTCATCCCACCATTGGTGGTAATGCGAGAAAGTCTAGAAGCTAAACGGTCGGGTGTTTACTATAGACTGAGCCAGGGAAACCGTCATCAGCTAAACATAAGTTTCAGCACCAACTACCGCTTACGGGGAGATATTCAGTTAGACCTTCTTGTAACACAGATTTAACCTAGCGGTAATATAT
>DCWM01000024.1:6925-10348 GCA_002335405.1 Dehalococcoidia bacterium UBA2162 | reverse complement strand
TATTATGGATACAGGTAATACGGCATGGGTTTTGGCCTCGTCAGCCATGGTTTTACTCATGACCCCGGGTCTTGCTTTCTTCTATGGCGGCCTGGCTAGGTCTAAAAATGTTGGGGCCACTATTATGCATAGCTTCATTGCCATCGGCGTTGTGAGTGTAGTCTGGGTCTTATGGGGCTATACTCTAGCTTTCGGGGGTGACGTTGGTGGGTTCATTGGGAATCTGGATTACCTGGGACTCGCTGGTGTGTCCGCCTTTGAGTCCACCTTAGGTTACACTATCTCGGACCAGACCTTCATGATTTTCCAGGCTATGTTTGCCATCATTACCCCAGCCCTTATTACAGGAGCCTTTGCTGAACGAATGAAGTTCAGCACCTTCTTGGTCTTCATTGTCCTGTGGGTCACTATCGTGTACGCCCCAGTAGCTCACTGGGTGTGGGGAGGTGGCTGGCTGGGTGAATTAGGTGCCCTGGATTTTGCGGGTGGCACAGTAGTACACATCAACTCAGGCATTGCTGCCCTAGCTGCCGCTCTCATCTTCGGACGACGGCTAGGCTTCAAGCGAGAACCCATGGAACCTCACAACATACCCTTCGTTGTCTTGGGAGCGGGCCTTCTCTGGTTCGGGTGGTTCGGCTTTAATGCGGGTAGCGCCTTGGCCGCCGATGGCACAGCGGTCAATGCCTTTGTGGTCACCAACACTGCCGCGGGGGCTGGAGCTGTCACCTGGACGCTCATGTCATGGATCTTCGGCACCAAGCCGAGTGTGGTGGGAGCAGCCTCTGGAGCCGTGGCAGGGCTAGTAGCCATTACGCCTGCAGCTGGCTTCGTGGGCCCCATACCTGCTATCATCATTGGTCTAGGAGCAGGTATCCTCTGTTATGGAGCTGTACAGCTCCTCGTTAAACTCAATGTGGACGATGCCCTGGCCGTCTGTGGAGTCCATGGTGTAGGTGGGACCTGGGGAGCTCTGGCTACCGGTCTCTTCGTGGGAATCGGTTTCAGTAGCTTCGGTGATCTGGCTGGAGCTGCTAGCCGAGGCGAGCAGATCCTTGCCCAACTGATCGGCATTGGGGCAACGGTAGTCTGGGCTTTCGTTACCACTGCCATTATCCTCTACGTCCTGAAAGCAACCATGGGCCTAAGAGTGTCCAAGGAGGAGGAGGAAGCAGGATTAGATGTATCACAACACGCCGAGCGAGCCTACAGATTCTAGACGTCTAAAAAGGAGGGATCTATTATGAACAAGGTAGAAGCGATCATTCGCCCTGAGCGGTTGACGGCGGTGAAGAATGCCTTAGCTGAAGCAGGGTTTACCAGTCTGAACACCGTCCCGGTGATGGGGCGTGGTGTGCAGCGGGGGATTACTCATCAGGTACGAGGTGGAGGGACAGTGGCGGTAGATATGCTGCCCAAGGCCAAGGTGGAACTCGTGGTCCGTGACGAAGATACTGATAAGGTCACCACGGTGATAGTCGAGAGCGCATTCACCGGAGAGGTCGGCGACGGGAAAATCTTTGTGAGCCCTATCACTAAGGTGATCCGGGTAAGGACCGGAGAGATTGGTGAATCGGCGCTCTGAAAATCTACTTGGTGGGTCTACTCACAACTAAATAAGAAAGAATAGAATTTCTGCCTAAAATCAAGCTAGAAATTGTAGTTGCCGACAAAGATATAACCAAGATAGTGGGGGCTGTTTGTGACAATGCTCGCACCGGAGAGGTCGGCGACGGAAAGATTTTTGTCCCACCGGTTGATGGTGTGGTGTGTCTCCGAACTAATGAGGAAGACAGATCTGCTATCTAGCCGAGGACAACTCCCGAGAACGAAACTCAAAAAGACAAAGGAGGAATTATGACACCGGAAGAAGTACTGGCATTTATTAAGCAAAATAACATTCAAATCGTTGACCTTAAATTTAATGACTTACCAGGGCTATGGCAGCATTTCTCTATGCCAGCCGGTGAACTTACCGACGTCGATACCCCTACTCGAGGTATCTGGGTAGACGGCATTGGTTTTGATGGCTCAAGCATCCGCGGCTTTAAGCAAATCCAGGAGAGTGACATGCTACTCATACCGGATGCCCAAACTGCCGTCATTGATCCTATCTGCCAGATCCCCACCCTAAGCATAATTTGTGATATCTACGACCCACTAACCAAGCAACCTTTCACTCGTGACCCTAGATATATCGCCAAAAAAGCGGAGAAATATTTGAAATCTACCGGTATTGCTGATGTTAGCTACTGGGGTCCGGAAATGGAATTTTTTATCTTTGATGATATTAGATATGAACAGAATCAACGTTGTGGTTTTTACTTTGTTGACTCTGTTGAGGCAGACTGGAATACTGGAAAGGAAGAGAATCCTAACCTAGGTTATAAGCCAAGGTACAAGGAAGGTTATTTCCCGACTCCACCCCACGATACTTTTCAGGATATAAGGTCTGAGATTGTCTTGACAATGATCAAAAGTGGTATTCCAATTGAGGTGCATCATCATGAAGTAGCCACCGCTGGCCAAGGGGAAATTGATATGAAGTTCGATAGCTTGGCACGAATGGGTGATAAGATGATGCTCTATAAATACATCGTTAAGAATATTGCTAGAAAACACAATAAGGTGGCTACATTTATGCCTAAACCTATCTTCGAAGATAATGGTTCCGGAATGCATGTCCACCAGAGTTTATTCAAAGGCGGAGAAAATGTCTGTTTCGATCCTAATGGCTACGCTTTAATTAGCCAGACAGCCAAATATTATATTGGGGGACTACTGAAACACTCAGCATCACTATTGGCTTTAGCCGCCCCCACCACCAATTCTTATCGTCGGCTTGTTCCTGGATTCGAAGCCCCAGTAAATTTAGTCTACTCTGCACGGAACCGCAGCGCTTGTGTCCGTATTCCAGTTTACACTGATAATCCTAGAGCCAAGAGAATTGAGTATCGACCCCCTGATAATTCCTGTAATGGCTATATGGCTCTAGCAGCGATGCTGATGGCGGGACTTGATGGAATTAAGAACCAAATTGACCCCGGTGAACCTCTGGACAAGGATTCTTATCATCTGGCTCCTGAAGAAGCTGCTAAAATACAAACAGTACCGTCATCACTAGGAGAAGCCCTAGATGCCCTTGAGCAAGACCATGACTACCTTCTCAAAGGCGATGTGTTTACCGCAGACGTGATTGAGACGTGGCTAGAGTATAAAAGAAGTAAAGAGCTCGATGCCTTAAGGCTCAGGCCTCATCCTTACGAGTTCTATCTCTACTCTGACATTTAACGGAAGTAGAAGCTGACTGACTGTCTAGCCAGCCGACTGACTTTTACCCCGATTTGCAGCATAATCCTAGCCCATCATTCTAATGGGTTAGGATTCCTGTTCCTAAAGCCAGCTATAGAGAGAATGACACCA
>DCWM01000024.1:0-6544 GCA_002335405.1 Dehalococcoidia bacterium UBA2162 | reverse complement strand
GTACTACATAGTCCTTTGCCATACGAACCACATCCGAGATCACATTTTTTAACGAAATATTCCTTGCTATCTTATTTGCTATTAAATGTTAGAATATATCCAATCGTTTCTAGTTAATAAATCGGAACAATATGCTTGGTGAAGAGAAACTAGCAGAGAGGTTTTTAGATAGATGCCGGAATTAAGTCAAGTTTTGGCGGTAACCATCTTTGTAGCCATGTTCATTTTTGTCGTCATCGGCAAAGTCCACCGCTTTATTCCGGCTCTTATTGGTGCCGCCGTCACCGTAATAGTCGTCTTCCTCATTACCATGAAGAGCCCCGAGACAGCGCTCAGCGTTTTGAATCTAACCCAACTTAGTCAGCTCAAATTCTGGATACCCGGGCATGAAACTGTTGTATCTCACGGCGTCAATTGGCAAACCATCATCTTCATTGCCGGCATGATGACTATGGTCGAAAGCATGGCTGAAGTCGGTTTTTTCAACTGGCTATGTCTGCTGTTAGCCAAACTAGTCAATTATCGGATTATACCGATTTTAATCAGCTTCATGCTCCTCTCCGGTTTTCTGGCAATGTTCATCGATAGCATCACGGTTTTGTTGTTCATGACGGGGGTAACCATTGAACTCGCCCGCCTACTGAAATTCGACCCGGTTCCAGTCATTATCGCCATGATTTTTTCGGCTAATATCGGTGGTGCCGCGACCATGTCCGGTGATCCGCCGAACATTATTATCGGCACGGCTTTCGGCTATACCTTTATAGACTTCGTCAAAAATACCGGCGTCATTGCCTGGGCTGGAATGGCTATTGCTCTGGTCTTTTTCTTTTTCGCCAGCCGCAACACTTTGACTTCTGCTCAGACCCAGACTGACACGACAACTCGACAATATCCTAAGGCGAGCGAAGCTATCACCAACCCGCTCCTTTTCAGGGTTAATGCGGCTATCTTCATCCTAGTAATAGTTTTACTGATCACCCACGCCGAGACGGGATTGTCTGTCGCTATTATCGGCGTCATTGCTGGAGCACTAACCCTATTGGCGGCCTTTAAGCAAGCACCGCACATCATTAGACGAATAGACTGGCGCACCCTACTCTTTTTCTTCGGGTTATTTGTCACTGTCGGCGGACTCGAGAAAACAGGCGTCCTTACGCTCCTGGCAGAATATATCGGTGATATATCACAGGGAAGCCTCTTCGTAGTGATACCGATTATTCTCTGGTTCTCAGCCTTTGGCTCCGCGGTTGTAGATAACATTCCTTTCGCTGCAACAATGGTCCCAGTAATTGCCAATTTATCACAGACCAGCGGTTTCCCTCTACCCACGCTAGCCTGGACACTAGCTCTGGGCGCTGATATCGGCGGTAATGCCACCCCAATCGGCGCCTCCGCCAATGTCGTCGGCACAGCTATTGCGGAAAAAGAGGGCTACCCAATTAGCTGGGGAAGATACCTAAAATACGGCGTAGTAAGTACGATTCTAGTAATCGGCCTATGCTGGTTTCTGCTAGCGATAAGATACACCTAGATTAGGGAGTAGAAGAATGTTTAAGAAAATACTTATCCCGCTAGATGGTTCGGAATTAGGCGAACTGACTCTACCCTGTACCGAAGAACTGGCGGGAGAGCTTGATTCGCAGGTGGACTTAGTTTGTGTCTGTGAACCCGCCGAACACAAATATCACCACATGGCGCAGCTCTACATTGAAAAAGTCGCCGAGGAAGTTAGGGGGCGCATCAAAGCTTCTTATGCCGGGGAAACCAAACCAATACAAGTTAAACCAGTAGTCTTATCCGGTAAACCGGCAAGCGAAATTATTGACTACGCCGAGAAAAATAACATTGATCTGATTGTTATGACATCTCACGGCCGCTCTGGCCCAAAACCTTGGGACTTAGGCAGTACCGCCCACAAAGTCATCGAAAGAATAAGTAAGCCAATACTACTAGTGAGAGCCGATTTAACCAACAGAAAGGAGAATAAAGAAAGTATATTTAGCAATATCCTTGTGCCTCTGGATGATTCGGAGCACGGCGAGGTCGTACTTCCCTATATTAAAGAACTCACCAATAAGTTAAAATCCAAAGTTATTCTTCTTCGGGTGATTACCTCTGGCTACCACGTTCACACTATTGGTGGTCTAGACTATATCTCTCTCCCTGAAACGCAAGTAGAAAGGATGAAAGCCGAAGCCAGTCCGTATCTCACAAAAATAAGTCATGAACTAGAAAGTGCTAGGGCTGTGGTCAGTTCTGAAATAAGGACGGGTGACGCCGCTGAAAAAATTCTTAAATTAGCCGATGAAAAGAACGCACACTTAATTACGATGTCAACGCACGGACACTCAGGTATCGAACGGTGGGCTCTTGGTAGTGTTACCCACAAAGTTTTACATAACGGTAAGACATCTCTTTTATTGGTAAGAGCAAGTGCGGCAACAGCCTAACTATGGTTGCCCAGGCCGTTGGTAATAGGGTAGTATTAGTTGGTATGTCCTCTACCGATTCGCCCCTGTAGCTCAGGTGGATAGAGCACCGGCCTCCGGAGCCGGGTGCGAGCGTTCGAGTCGCTCCAGGGGTAGTCTTTGTGGACGAGCCGAAAAATAACGCACGAATTATGGTAATTTAAAGCCGGGAGACAAAACTATCGATACAACAGAGCTTATCGAAATCAGATGGCACGGCCGTGGTGGACAAGGAGCCGTAACTTCAGCCGAATTACTAGCTCAGGCCGCAATCAGCGAGGGGAAATATGCTCAAGGCTTTCCTAATTTTGGCCCGGAAAGGAGAGGAGCCCCGGTCCTCGCCTTCAACCGCATCAGCGCGAAAAAGCCAATCAGAAACAGAGCTGGCATTATCGCACCTGATGTCGTCGTCGTCCTTGACGCAAGACTGAGACGAGTCGTCGACATTACCTCAGGGCTGCAGGAAGAGGGAATAATCGTAATCAACACCAGACAGACCTTCGAAGAAACTAAATCCGAACTTGGCAGTAGATGGCGTTTAGTCACCGTTGATGCCTTAAAGATTGCCCGGGAAGTACTGGGCGTACCCATCGTCAACACAGCAATGATTGGAGCTCTACTCAAAGCAACGCAGGTAATCGAACTAGAATCATTATTTGAGCCTCTAAAGCACCGCTTTGGACGTTTAGGAGAACGCAACATTATGGCGATGGAGAGAGCTTATCACGAAGCAACAATAAAATAGCAAAGGATTAACTGGATGCCGAAGAAGAGTGAAAATAACCTAACCTGGAAAGACCTGGAAATTGGCTCAATCGTAGTCGAACCAGGCAGCGCTAGCCAATACCGGACGGGAGATTGGAAATCAGAAACGCCGATCTTGAGCAAGGAGAATTGCAACAAATGCGGCTTGTGTTTTATTTACTGCCCTGAAGGCTGTATCCAACCAGATACGGAGGGGTGGTTCATCGCTGATTTATTTTACTGTAAAGGGTGCGGCATCTGCGCCGTGGAATGCCCCAAAGATTCCATAACGATGGTGGAGGACGAAGAGTAATGTCGAAAATGGTGGGCACAGACGTTTGCGTCGCTATTGCTGAAGCCGTAAAGCTGGCCAATATTGATGTGGTCGCAGCCTATCCAATTACGCCGCAGAGTCATATTGTTGAGCATCTAGCTGATCTTGTTGCCAATGGTAAACTTGATGCGGAGTATATTCCCGTTGAATCAGAGCACTCGGCAATGAGCGCTTGTCTAGGAAGTTCAGCGGCCGGGGCCAGAACCTTTACCGCAACGGCCGGGCAAGGGCTAGAATTAATGCACGAGGTGGTGTATGTCACCTCATCGATGCGACTGCCGATGGTTATGGTAGTGACCAATCGAGCTCTTTCGGCGCCACTATCTATCTGGGGTGACCATTCCGACGCCATGTCCGTAGGTGACACCGGCTGGATTCAAATATTTGTCGAAAATGGCCAGCAGGCGGTGGATAATGTGCTCTGCTCTTTCCGTATCGGCGAAGACCAGAGAGTTCTGCTGCCGGTAATGGTGCACGTCGACGGTTTCCATCTGACCCACATGGTAGAACCGATCATCTTCCCGGAGCAAAGTGAGGTTGAGCAGTTTCTTCCCTCGTATCATCACCCCCTACCGCTAGACCCAGACAAACCTGTAACAATGGGGGCTTTCGGGCAACCTAACATCTTTACGGAGACCAAGAAAGCGCAATATGAAAATTTCAAAGCGTCAAAGAAAGTTATCCTCGAATGCTGGGATGAATTCGGTAAACGGTTTGGCCGCCAATATCATCCAGTAGAAGGCTACCGCAACGAAGGTGCCAACATCCTCCTCCTAACAATGGGCAGTTATAGTGAAACAGCCATGAGTGCCGTGGATGAACTAAGGACAGCAGGCAAAAAAGTAGGATTAATCAGGCTTCGCCTGTGGCGGCCATTCCCCTTCGAAGAAGTCCGCCAGGCAGTAAGTAATGCCGATATTCTCATCGTACTGGATAGGGCTATATCCATAGGCGGGTCAGGAGGACCAGTCTGCTCCTTAATAAAATTAGCCCTGTACCATGAAGAGAAAAAACCCAGAGTGGTCAGTATTATCGGCGGACTAGGCGGACGCGACATTTCGGTTACCGATTTCGAGGAACTTATCAACCGCGGTATCGAAATCGCAAAAAAAGGTCGTCAGGATGAAATTGAGCTTTTTGGAGTGAGAGAATAATGGCAGACAATGTGGCTTTTGGTCGCCGTTCTATAACTACCGAGGAATATTTTACCCCGGGCCATCGCGCCTGTATCGGCTGTGCCGAAGCCCTAGCCGTCAGGCTGGTCTGCAAAGCTCTTGGCCAGAATGTCATTATTACTATGGCCACCGGGTGCATGGAAATCGTGTCATCACCGTTACCCTGGACTACCTGGAAAGTACCGTGGATGCATACCCTATTCGATAATACAGCGGCCGTAGCGTCTGGCATCTCAGCCGGAATAAAAGCCAAAGAAAGAAAAGGCCGAGGATTTGGCAAGAAGGTTAATGTAGTAGCCATGGCCGGAGATGGCGGTACAGCTGACATCGGACTCCAGGCTCTATCTGGGGCACTGGAAAGGGGACATGACATGCTCTATGTCTGCTTCGATAATGAAGCTTACATGAATACCGGCATCCAAAGGTCTTCCTTGACACCTTTTGGTGCTTCAACGACAACCGCCCCAGCCGGTAAGGAGAGCATCGGGCAGATTACCTGGAAGAAGAACATGCCAGCGATTACGGCGGCTCACAATATACCATACGTCGCCACAGCTTGCCCGGCCTACCCCTTTGATTTGATAGATAAGGTAAAAAAAGGTGCGGAGATTAAGGGACCAGCTTACATTCACATCTTGTCACCATGTCCGATTGGCTGGCGATGTGCTCCAGAAATAGCAGTTAATATCAGCCGCATAGCCGTACAAGCCGGAATATTTCCACTATATGAAATAGAAAATGGTAGATATAAACTGAATGTCAACCCGCCCAAACTAAAACCGGTAGAAGAATATCTGAAGTTACAAGGAAGATTCAGACACCTGACGGCGGAAACCATCCAGCAAATACAGGAGCGGGTGGAGCGGGAATATGCCGAACTAAAGCAGAAAGTAGACGCGCAGAAGCCGTAAGGCTATACTTTCAACGACGGGGTGTAGCGCAGTTGGTTTAGCGCGCAGCGTTTGGGACGCTGAGGCCGGAGGTTCAAATCCTCTCACCCCGAGTATTTTTATTTATGGTTGTATCACGTCTACCTGTTTACAATAGTAGTCGAGTCGACATAATGCGGGAGTAACTCAGTGGTAGAGTTCCTGCCTTCCAAGCAGGTTGTCGCGGGTTCGAGCCCCGTCTCCCGCTCCACTATTATCTGCGAATTCATCCAATAACCGCACGCTTCAACAACTGGTATTAGCACACGCGCGAATCAAAATTACTGCTCCGGCAATTCATAATAACCATTACAAATCTTAGGAAATTCATCTTTATGATCATAGCTAGCATCTGCCCATAATCGCTCTAACCGAAGGCGCTCTGATTCAGTAAAATATTCCATTGGGCATAGCCATTCAAAGAAATACTTCTCTATAATTCCTTCTGGGGTAGGCCTTCCCTCCTTATTTTCGAATGCCAGACCAAATGCCCAATGAATCATTCTCCAACCGTCACCAGCTCCTATTGGCAGAGGATATCCCAAAATCATCCCAGAAACCAGTTCATCACCAATTTGTAAATTAGGGTTAAACTTCGGCAGATCAACCACCTCGTATAAAACTCCAAATTCACCAGTAATAACTGTTATATGATATATCGTATCACCATCAATAGGACTAACTTCGGTAATAATATCCCCAACTACCCCATCAAGCGCAACTATTATCTCAGCTTCTTTATATGACCATTGAAAATCAATTCCTGGATGCCCCATAGGAGGAGCGTGGTTAATGGTTTCTCCCATTGGCATTATTCCTTCGGGTTCATGATGAATTGTGAACGGAAGTATAAGTTCAATTGTTTGCACAGAGACCGGTGTTGTATTAGTC
>DCWM01000054.1:39538-39878 GCA_002335405.1 Dehalococcoidia bacterium UBA2162 | reverse complement strand
ATGCAAGAGTTTCTGACCTGCTTAGCGGTGAAACAACTCGTAAAACGGGAATTCCGGAATGGTTATCCCCTATCTTTATCCCAGCTGCTAAGATAATGGCGGGTTTATTCTATGGTATAGATATTGGGTCACTCGTACCAGAAGAAGCTGTACGACAGCTTGCTTATCCTATTTTTGTTATTCATGGTAAGGAAGATACTCGTATCCCATATACCCATGGCGAACGGGTATATGATGCAGCCTATCAAGAAAGTACCATTGTCCAGGATGGTACTCTTATTACCTATCAAGGAAGCACTATTTGGCTTATACCAGGGGTGGGACACGTAGATGCCTTTCT
>DCWM01000054.1:35501-39209 GCA_002335405.1 Dehalococcoidia bacterium UBA2162 | reverse complement strand
TATCCTGAAGAATACGTCCTGAGGGTAACAGAATATTTTATGGGACAACTAGGGATTGATTGATGAAATTTTGTCATTTCTGATTAGCGGTATCCAAATCAAGATAGCGATAAAGATACCAAGAGGCGATTGTTCTATAAGGGCGCCATCCATCTGATATCTCGCTAGTGCGAGATTTAAAATTGACTTTATTCAAATCGTACAAACGAATCATTGCAGATCGAATCGACTGATCGTTAATTGGGAAAATATCAAGTCTTCCAAGTGAGAACATTAGAAACATTTCTGCTGTCCATCTACCAATACCTTTCACTTGGGTTAATATTCTGATAACCTCTTCATCCTCTTTGGTTTCAAGCGTTAAAAAATTAATTTCACCGTCAACAACCAACTGAGCAAGGGAATGTAAACACTGGGCCTTGCCCAGAGACATCCCTGCATCCCGGAGTCTCTCCAAACTAGTCTCTAAAATTCCTTCAGATTGGATGCTGCCATTCTTATAAAGGGCGACTACTCTAGCTCGAATTGCTCTCGCAGATCTGCCAGATAGTTGTTGCCCAATTATCGAGTTTGCTAACGCCTGGAAACCTTGAGGACCACGTTCAAGTTGATATGGGCCGATCATTTTAATGATGGCAGCAAGCCGCTGATCACGTTCCATAAGAGCCTTGGCGGCGTTTTTAAGTTCGACTGATTCAAGTTGATTATTTAGCATTTACTCTAATTATCACATATGAAGAAATGCTGAGTAACCCCTTTCGGTAACCTTTACTATGGATACCTAAATATGGTTGTTATTTTCACTTTTCTGATATAATTAATTTCCAATAGGTGTCAGTAAGGACATAGGAGGTGTGGTACGAAAATATTGTTGTTATTTCCACCTCAGTGCGACCCACGAGGGCCTTATTTAGCTTTGCCCGTCCTCACCGCTTTTCTCAGGCAAAACGGCTACGACGTAGTTCAGAAAGATGTCAACGCTGAAGCCTTTGATAAATTACTAACCAAAGAGAATCTTGAAAGAATGCATAAGATGATTTTAGGGAGATTGAAGGAGCTAGATGGTAAGCAAAGATTATCTTATGCGGAACAGAAAAAATACGAGCAGTTAGGTAAAATACCACTCTTTGCGCCCTATATAATCAGGAACATCGAAAAGGCTAAGAGCGTCCTTCGAGATAAAGAGGAGTTCTATGACCTCAACAAACATAATTGGGGCTACGACGTGGTCTCACGGGGGCTAGGTATTATTTCAGCGGCTTACTACCCGACTGTGTTGTCCTCACATAATTATGGGATGAGGTACTCTGCCTTCTCAACAAAGCAGGTCATGGAGGCTATTCAGGATAAAGAAGAGAATATCTTTCTAGATTTCTTTGAGCGTTATACTATCCCTGAAATTATGCGTGAAAAGCCTGATCTAGTGGGGATATCTATAGCCGAAGGCCATCAAATAATCGCAGGGCTCACTTTGGCTCACTTAATAAAGAAGGCGGGGTTTTATGTAACTATCGGTGGCACTATCTACACCAAGTTGATAGCAGAAATGCGAAATAACAAAGAGCTTTTTTCCTGTGCTGATAGTTTCATTGTTTACGAAGGTGAACACGCACTGTTAGCACTTGCCCAACAACTTGAAGCAAACGGAGATTTCAGCCGGGTTCCCAATCTCATCTATAGAAAAGGAGAACAAACGTGCGTTAATGAACCCTTCTTTGTCGAAGATGTGAACTCCCTGCCCACTCCTGATTTCGACGGTTTGTCATTTGAACTGTATTTTTCACCGGAGAAGGTTTTGCCCCTTTCTCTTTCTAAAGGGTGCTACTGGAGGAAATGCGCTTTCTGCGAAATTCACTACTCTAATACCATAACGGGTTACCCATGTTATTACCGCCCCAGAAGGACAGAGCTAGTTATTGAAGATATTCGTCGCCTGTCTCGCAAATATGATACCAGATTTTTTATTTTTACTGACGAAACTGTCTCGCCCGAGGCGATGCGCACCTTGTCCGATTCCCTGATTACCAACAGCTTAAAGATACAATGGCTGTGCTATGCTAGGTTTGAAGAGGCCCTCACTCCGGAGTTGTGTCAATTAATAGCCAAAGCGGGGTGTCGGAAGTTATTACTAGGGCTTGAATCTGGTTGCCAGAGAGTCTTAGACCTAATGGAAAAGGGGACCAGGAAGGAGACAGTAGAGGTCATTTTAAGAAATCTCTACGAAGCGGGGGTCTCTTTTTATCTATTCTGCATGGTAGGTTTTCCAACTGAAACGAAAGAAGAGGCTCTGGAAACCTTGGATTTGCTACTACGAAACAAAGAGGTAATTGATACCCCGGGTTCTTTCCTTGAATTCGTCATGATAGATTTTGCCAACCACTGTAAGGTTGCGCAGTTCCCTCATCTCTATGAGGTAACACAGATTTTCAGGAATGAGGATGATGACCTCTCAATAGATGCCTTAGGATTCCAGGCAGAGAGGGGGATGAACCAACTTGAAGCTAAGGAAGTATTATCTAATTTGATTCAGGATATTGACAAAGTCTTTTCACCCTGGCGTTTCCCTGGTGCTGAGGAATATAATCTCCTTTATCACTTTTACTATGACACGAAACCCTTCATATCTCCTGTTTTGGATAGAGAGGTCAGGAATACTGAGAAAAGTTGGTTCGACCACACACCTTACATACCAGACTCAATAACTATCAAGTCATTTCGGTATAACCTGGAGTCTATAATCGAAACTGTCAGCACGAAGGAGGAGGAAATTGAGAGGATACGTTTGGAGAAAGGCTGGCTGTCTCGGGGAGAGGAAATAAGAAGGGATGTGGAAGATAAAGTGGCTCCCCTCTACCCTGAGAAAAGCTATGTTGTGTCGAATGCCGAAAGCAACAACATGGCGCTTATTCAACCTAGCGGGAAATTTTTGCTGGCCTTGTGCAATGGGAATCGTACCTTTATGGATATAGCACTACGCTATAGCGATGCCTACCGAGTAGCCTTTGAGGAAGCAGCACGCCATTGCATGAGCTCCTTTGAACGTTTGCTGAATGAGGGTTTCGTAAACTATAAATAAACTGTAGTGCGAGAGTTTTTGTATGAAAATGGTATTTTTGTTACTAGCTTTGCTGGATGGCAGTGTTGCAAGTTTTAAATAAAAAGGGGGAAATAGCAGCATTAAACGAATTTTACTCATACCCGTACTTCTGGCAGCTATGCTTTTGGTTGCGTGCTCTGCTACCGTCACAGAACCTGAATTGGCGGATGTGGTTGCATACTTTCGAGAACAAGGTCTAACCGTAGGAGAAAACGAAGTTTTCAAAAGGGCGGCAGCGATAGGTGCAGTTGATGGATTTGGTATAGATGTCGAAGGGGCACAGATTGAGCTTTATATGTTCGGCCCGGAAATGGCCCCTGAGGAAACACTGACCCAAAATACTCTTCCCCAAAGCTTGGAGGATACGCATCGTCTTGAGGGGTTTACTTGGCAAATTCTTGATGACTCCCCCGTCACTATTTTCCAGGTAGTTATGAACGGAAATATAATGCTTACTAGTTTCGATGAACATCCGGAGAAGGAAAAAATTATTGAGGTGTTTAAAAATTTTCGGTGAGAATTACCGCAAAACTTCGCCTAAACAACACTAAGGGCAAGGGACTCACTATAGCATGCCAGCGTAGCTCAGTGGTAGAGCAGCGGTTTCGTAA
>DCWM01000054.1:0-35192 GCA_002335405.1 Dehalococcoidia bacterium UBA2162 | reverse complement strand
GCTCAGTGGTAGAGCAGCGGTTTCGTAATCTCCAGTCCTAAGTACCGTTTCATCGTGTTTCATATCGTCTGGGACAGTCCCGTAAAACTTAAAACCTCGATTGATGTGGTGGGTTGTAAGTTGGTGTGGTGGTACGTAAACGTCAAAGACGACGTCAAAACCAGCTATGAATAGAGGGAGAGCGACAGGTAGTTGATAAGTTCCATGGCTTCTTCCTTGGCTTATGCCTTCAATGTAGTCGTCTCGTCCTCGCCCCAGACGCATGCGAGGGTGGCCTGTATTTTTTTATCGAATCGTGCGATGACGGCGCTCGCGCCGTCGATAACTTTCTGGTAGCCCTCGATCTCCACCACGATTTCCTTCTGCACCTCCAGTGGTGGCAGGGGTATTTCAAAGTCGGTCAACATGCCGAGTTTAATATAGGGCATTGTGTTTCCGAGTTTGAGCTTGGAAACCGTGTCTTTCAGCCTGTAGCTCAGCATAAAATACAGATAACGGCTTTCTATTTCGACCCAATCGGTTAGCACGTAGGTCCGCTGGTACGCTTCAAATTTTCCCGCAAAGTATTGGACATTTCCAACATCGCCGTTACCTGCGATGAGAATAGCCCCGGCATCGAAGGAGTATTCGTTGCTATAGGTGTTCTGCCTAGCGCAGGTGAAAAATGGGTATTTCCCGTTCTCGTTACCGCTATTCACGTTCTTCAATCAGGAAATTCGTTTTTACAGTTAAAAGAACAAACCGTTCTGAGTTAGCTTGCTACTAGGAAAAGCTAGAGGTTGGTCAACTATCTTAGGGATGGGATTATCCGAAGTCCTAGATACGTCGTGGCCTTCATAGATAAGTACACTACCTTCTTCCTCTACTCTGTCAGCATAGGGAGCCCCCACCCGCACGCTCATTAGGACGATACTATAGGCTTTACCCAAGCGGGTAATTCATCCCCCGCTGGAGAGCTCCTATACCCTCTTCCTGGCACATATCTATGTAAGAAACAACATCTCCAACTTTTATCATAGCCATAGATACCTTCGTGCATTGTACTACCGCATACATGAGCCATGCAATCAATATGTATGCAATGGGAGCCTCTATTGATTATCAGTAAGCGTATTATCTACTACTAATTGTATAGCACGCCGAGCCAATTCACGTGCCTCGATACGATAAGTCATGCAAGTATCGACCACTAAGTCGCTCCTCCCCTTCTGTTACCATAGTTGCCAGATTCATGACCTAAATCAGTTTTCTACGTCTAGGCCGATTATTTTGCGATGATCGTGGTCGTAACTTGCGCGGTGGGCAACCGGAGTTTCCTTCGGGTTCGGGCATTGCGTAGTTGAAACCTTCTATGGTACGGTGTTCCAGCGGCTCCTTGAAAAGCTTCTCAAGAGACCTTACCATTCCCGCGTCTTTACTGGTCACGAAGCTGTAAGCATCGCCATTCTGATTGACTCGCCCCGTACGGCCAATGCGGTGACTATAATCATCAGTGGTTTCGGGCATGTCGTAATTAATTACATGCGAGATACTCAGAACGTCTATGCCACGAGCAGCAATATCGGTCGCTACCAGGATCTTGAACGATCCACTACGAAAGCCATCCAGAGCAGCCTGACGCTGGGATTGCAAAAGATTACCTTGTAGTGAGGTTACATTGTAGCCCGATTTGTATAATTGTTCGGCAACACGCTTGGCACGATGCTTGGTACGGGTAAAGATAAGCACGGACTCCGTTTCTATGCCGCGCAAAAGGTGCTTCAGTAATGCCGTTTTTAGGTGTTGTTTCACCGGATATAGTGCATGGGACACTGTGTCTGCTGGCGCTATATGACCGATTTGCACTGTGACCGGCTCATGAAGTATCTCTTTCACCAGGCGCCGGACATCCTTGGGCATAGTGGCTGAGAATAATAATGTTTGCCGTCGATGCAGTATGCATTTCAAAATATTGCGTACATCGGGCAGAAATCCCATATCAAACATCCGGTCTGCCTCGTCAAGCACCAGAACTTTCAGCTGTGATAAGTCGATTGTGCCCTTATAAAGGTGGTCAAGCAGCCGCCCCGGACAAGCCGTAACTATTTCAACTCCATTGCGGAGTTTGCCGGTTTGCTGATGCATACTTACTCCACCATAAATGGCAGCGCTTTTAAGTCCGGTATGTCTACTCAGCGCATTACTTGCATCACAGGTTTGCTCAGTCAGTTCGCGCGTAGGCGAGATGATGAGAGCCCCGACGCGCCCACGAGGGCTGCTTATCAGGCGCTGTAATATAGGTAATACGAAAGCGGCAGTTTTGCCGGTTCCGGTCTGGGCCAGACCAATGAGATCGCGGCCTTGAAGGATAGACTGCATGGACTGGAACTGAATTGGTGTAGGCTTTGTATAACCGAGCGCACGGATACCACCCATGATGCTGGGATGAAAATTGAATGATTCGAAATTCACTAAAATTCCTTGATTATGCATCCCTGTTTTGTCTATATGCTTGGTAGGTATTTGATCTACCCCAAGCGTTTGACCTGCTTTCTAGTTTAGCATCTCCAATATAATATCACCACACCCTATGATGTCTCCGAAGCTCTGGGCCATGCCTCAGTAGCGTTTACAATGGATACCTATTCTCATATAATATCTGGTATGCAGGAGGACATGATGGCGTTACTCGACGAGGTGCTGCCGCCAGGGACACCTCGAACGTCAAACGAACGTCAAAACATGGAAGTCCACGATCGCATGCCAGCGTAGCTCAGAGGTAGAGCAGCGGTTTCGTAAACCGCTGGCCGAAGGTTCGACTCCTTTCGCTGGCTCCATTTT
The DNA here is from genome assembly GCA_002335405.1 of Dehalococcoidia bacterium UBA2162. Lineage (GTDB taxonomy): Bacteria > Chloroflexota > Dehalococcoidia > Dehalococcoidales > UBA2162 > UBA2162. Next base: position 32,372 of record DCWM01000054.1, on the reverse strand, counting down.
TTGAAGTCAAATTTGCTGTTTTCTTAAGTTAGTATTATAAGTTTGGAGGGTAGGTCAAATGGAAAATAATAAAGGTCAAAAAGATACTGATAAGCTTCTGGGACAAACTATGGAATTAAGTGATTTGATTGATTATCAGGAAGGTTCTATAGTGAGTAGGACAATAATTGATAAGGCTACAGGCACATGTACTTTGTTTGCTTTTGATAGCGGACAAGGGCTAAGCGAACATACGGCTCCGTTTGACGCTTTGGTCTATATTCCGGATGGTGAAGCTGAAGTTACTATTTCCGGGAAGGTCAATCAGCTTACAAAGGGTAAGATGATTGTAATGCCAGCTAATGAACCTCATGCATTAAGGGCAATAAAGAAATTCAAAATGATGTTAGTGATGATAAAGTCTTGACGATTAGAGTATAGCCTCGCTTTTATGGCTTCACCCTAAAATACTGGTTCTCGTGGCGACGATAATGAACACGACAAAGATGATTACGATTGCAATAACATTATATACAGTTCTTCTGTGACCTTTACTTGCTAATCTGTTCCTACGGCGCTGAACGCAAGCTACGCAAGTACAAGCTGGTGGGTGAGGATTATTGTCGGCTTCTCTATTATCCACGGTCATTTCCTCCACGGCCCAGATTGCTTTACCTTTGGCTTATTCCAACAGGGTGAGGCTAATCCATATTTGACTATAGGATAATATAGAATTGGGATCTACTCGATAAACGATATCTGCCCAGCCCCAAACTAAGTGAGACAGACCTTCATACACTCGGCGCAGCCTCCCGCAGCGGTGCAGTAATTATTGCAGGTGTACTTATTTATTCGGTAGGTCTCATTATCCTGAGGCTTCTCAATGGCGGATACGGGGCATATCTTGATGCAAGCGCCGTCGCACTCAACACAGGGTGGTTTCGTATTTGATGACGGTGTAGGCTCCAGTGGGGCATCAGTAATAACGCAAGAGAGGCGAATTCTGGGCCCATACACTGGCGTAATAAGCATACTGTGCCAGCCCAAGACCCCAAGACCAGCGGCGCAGGCCACTTCTTTATAAGAGAGTGCACTCTTGAGAAACCGACCATCAAAAGGGCCACCGCTAGCTGGCATGGGCAGCCCTTTATAACCAAGTGTGTGTAATTTCTTCACTATTTTGTAGGCTTCCCAATCTATTTCCCCGTTTACTAATTCCGCATTACGGTTATAGAGGTCACGTAAAGTTCCTCCTCCTACTCGCGCCTGCGAAGTTTGATGCTCCACTACTTCAGGAAACACTTCCAGAGCGAGCACAATTACCGCCTCCGCCGTTGGCAGTAGTCGCCTTGCCCTCTTCCACAGAGGAGTGTCCTTCCAGGCTTTCAAACGGACAACTCCGATTTCATCAACTCCTGTCCCCTTAAGAATATTATCTAACGCTGTAGCTTTTTCCTTCATTATTGGTGTTAGAACCTCCTCTACATGTAAGAATACATTCGGTCTGGATCGTCTTAACCGCCGCCTTCTGTGCCGGGTGAAGAAACTGTGCCTGCGTCGCTATTGGGGCTTTCTGGTGGTGGTGAAGAAACTGTGCCTGTGCCGGTGTCAGGGCTTTCTGGCGGTGGTGAAGAAACTGTGCCTGCGCCGGTATCAGGGTTTTCTGGTGGTATCGGGGGTTTCTGACGGTAGACAAGTTTAGCCAGCCAAATACTCAACTCATAAAGGATACATAGTGGTATGGCCACCAGACTTTGATTAATGGGGTCAAAGGTTGGTGTAATGAGACCACCAAGGACAAAGGCAATGACAAAAGCCAACCTTCGTTTTGCTCCTAGCCACTTTGGAGAGACGAGACCAACTCGGGCCAAAAAGGTCGTCAGTACTGGTAGTTCGAAGACTAAACCAACGGCCAGCAGTAGTCGGGTCACAAGTGAGATGTAACTCCCTATCTTAATCTCCGGCCTGGCGATATCACTACCAAAAGTGAGCAAGAATCCTATTGATGGCGGCAATAAAACGAAATAAGCAAAGGTAACCCCGACGGCAAACATCAGTGCCACCCAGGGAAGGATAAGGTAAACATATCTTTTTTCCCTGGTGGTGAGTGCTGGCGTGACAAACATTACCAGTTGATAAGTCAGGAAAGGCATGGCGAGGGCAAAGCCACTGGCGAGCGATACTCTCATATAGGTGCCGAACATCTCGATCATCTCAATGTAGATGAGGTTGACATCGGGCGCCGTGATAAGACCGAACCTACTAGCCAGAGCATCAAAAATTGGTAGGGTAAGTGCGGACTTAAAGGTTAGAAGATCAAATATATGCCTGGCAAAGATAAAGGAAAGACCCGTAGTGATTACTACGGCGATGACACTTCTCGTCAGACGGTCGCGCAACTCGGTGAGGTGCCCGAGGATGGTCGAACTATATTCACCACTAGACCTGAGACTTCTTACCAGACGGTCACGAAAATCGGCGAGATACCCGAGGACGGCCGACCTATTGTCACTGCTTGCCATTCTTACCACTAATGTCTTGTCGGTCTACCGGGCTGGTTTTTTCAGCTCCACCAGATTTGGTGCTGGTATCGGCCGATTTCTGGGGTGCGGCATCACTACTGGATTGTGACGGAGGTAAGGGGCTTTTTCTCGCTTCTTCTACCTCTTGGACTACGGCTGTGCTAACGTCAGATGTAGTTTTCTCCACTTTGGAAGCAACCGTGCCTACCTCTTGAACTACGGCTGTGCTAAAATCAGATGTAGTTTTCTCCACTTTGCCCAACTCACGATTCACGGTTGTGCTAAATTCAGAAGTAGTCTCCTTCACTGCACCTACCTCTTGAGCTATGGCTGAGCTAAAGTCCGAAGTAGTTTTCCCTACTTTGTCTACCTCTTGAGTTATGTCCGAAGTGGCTTTCTTCACTTCATTTATCTCTTGGGTTATGGGGGCGGTAAGGTCGGAAGCGGTTTTCTTTACTTCGTCTACCTCTTGGTTTACGGCGTTGGTGAAACCTGAGGTGGCTTGCCGGATGGTGCGCATCATCTTGCCCAGCGATCGGGCCATCTCAGGGACTTTCTCCGGTCCAAATATTATCAGGGCGATGATGATAACCAGTACTATTTCGCCGAAACCCAGGCCAAAAAACTCCACTACTGTCTTCCCCTCGATATGTTGGGTACAAACGAATTCCCGACTAAACTAACCATAATGCCATACTGACATCCGTAACTGTTCCAGCTGTTACAGATTAAATCAATTATAGGAGTCTAACGTATCCGATTGTCAAGTCTGCACAGAAGTCCTGAGTAACTCATCGTATGATTTCTTGGTGAAGAAAAAGGACTAGGCACTAGAAATAGCGGACAATGAGGAGCGCAATTAGGGATAAGATGGCAATCGGAGGTAGTGCCGGCGTAGGTTTCCCTTTTAGCAAAGCTGCCTGAATCCAGTAGGAGCAGATTAGACCGAGTACGGAGAACACCGCAACAATAACAGCAGAAATAAAGCCGTAACCAAAATATGCTGAAGAAATAAGAAGAAGGGGAATGCCAACATCACCCCCGCCCAGTATGGAATACTTCCTCTCGAAGGGGTTCTCTTCGACTAACTTGGTGAAGCCGGGTTGTGTGAGACTGGAGTTCCATTCGGAAGCATATTGGGGAATAATAAATGCCGGGAGGGTACTAGATTCAGCTAGTTTTTTCGCCATCCAGAGCATGTATCCGAAGCGGACTGCCACAACGTCGTAAACTGCAAGGGCTAATATCAAGACCATTGCTGTCCAGGGGGAAATTAGACGCCCGAATATTGTTCCTAGACTGACCATTGCGAAAATCATCAGGAAATTATGCAACCAGACTCTGGGCGTAAAGAACCAAGTGAACCCTACACTAACCGAGACGAGAAGTGCAATGATAGGAGGGAACCATAAAATGAGAATGATAAATATTCCCCAGGAAAACAAAAAGGCGAACAGAGTCCTTAAAAGCAGTCGTAAAGCTGAAGTTGGAATTAGGGCTAAGGTTATACCTAGCACAGTTACTGCGGCAGAGAAATAGAGTAGTATCGGTCCAAGCGAGCCCACGGCGGGTGCTGGAACTTCCCCCGGTGGTGCAGGCGAGATTGGTTGTGGCCATAGTGGTATCGACTCAGGTAGCTGCGGAGGGATATAGATATGGCTACTCTGTAACAACAAATTTACGCGAGGAAGAACAAAGAAGGTGATGCTCTGGGCAATAATGAAGATAAAAATGCCCCAGTGCGCCGGGCTTAGTCTCAATCTCTTTCCCATTGTTATTCTTGCCAATATTGTAGACTTTGGAGAGATGGTATGACAATGGCAGGTCCCCAACAATCGTCCATAATGCTGCAGTAAGAGGATTGACTAGCCATTTTTAAAGTTGACAGTGAGTTAGGGTAACTTTAGAATGAACTACTGCGGGAGGTCATTAGTCTTGAGTTCCCGCTGGGGTACAAATTTGTTGATGATGATCGGGGCGAGTGGATTTGAACCACCGGCCTCAGCGTCCCGAACGCTGCGCGCTAAACCAGACTGCGCTACGCCCCGCCAGGAGACATTATAGGTGGAATTGAATAATTGAGCAAGGCGGGCCGATAAATAAAAAATCGTTTGACTTAAGTGACTTAAGGCTGCCTCTTCCAAGAAGGGCTTGAGATTTTTCCTAAAACAGAGGAAAATAGGGTAATATATTTCTTGGAAGAGTTAGGATGGTGAGATGAAATACTGTGTGCTGATAGTTGATGGAGCTTCGGGGTGGGCGTTACCGGAGTGGGGGGAGCAGACTTGTCTGGAGTTAGCGCGGACACCTAATCTGGATGTGATGGCTCGGGAAGGTATGCTCGGACTGGCGCGTACGGTGCCGTCAGGGATGGAACCATCGAGTGCTTGTGCCTGTATGTCGGTACTGGGCTATGACCCGACGGTCTACTACCGGGGTCGAGCGGCAATTGAAGCGAAAAGCATGGGTATTCCTGTTGGTGCGGACGAAGTCGTTTTCCGCTGTAATCTAGTGGGAATTTGGGGGGGGGAGATGAAGGATTATAGCGCTGGACATATCACTAATGAAGAGGCTTTGGAGTTGATTGAGGCGCTAAACGAGAGTTTGGGTGACGACCGGGTGCGCTTTTACCCTGGCGTCAACTATCGGCATATCCTAAAACTCAAAGGGCGGGGAGATACCCTGGCTGCTATTTGCACCCCACCCCATAATATCCCCGGTAAGCCGGTGGCTGAGTTTTTGCCCAAAGGCTCTGGGAGTGAACTGTTGCGTGACCTGATGGCGCGCTCCGAAACAGTACTACGAGTACATCCGGTGAATATTAAACGGGGAATTGATGATAAAGTCCCGGCGACGACCATCTGGCTTTGTTGGGGTACCGGTCAGGTACCAGATCTACCATCCTTCAAGCAAGTTTATGGTCTTAGTGGGGTGATGACCGCGGGGGTTGACCTGCTCCGTGGGTTGGCTCAGATGGCGGAGATGGAGACACTGGAGATTCCGGGAGTAACTGACGGCCAGGATAATGATTATGCTGCCCAGGCGACTGGTGCTCTGGCCGCCCTTGGTCGGCATGACCTGGTTGTTATTCATATTGAAGCGCCGGATGAGGCGGGCCACTCTGGTTTGGTTGAGGAGAAGGTCAAAGCTATCGAGCGGATTGATAGAGATGTCCTGAGTAGAATCCGCTCGTGGCAGGGAGATTCTCTAAGAGTACTGGTTATGCCCGACCACCCCACGCCTATTGAAATCCGTACCCATTGCTCCGAGCCGGTGCCGTTTCTACTTTGGGGGCAAGGATTTACGGCAAACGGGGCTAAAAGATTTACTGAAGCCGAGGCTAAAAAAACAGGCTTGTTTCTTGACCCCGGGTATAATATTATGAGTAGATTAGCTGGGAAGACATAAATGGCGCTAATCGTTCAAAAATACGGCGGGACTTCGGTGCCTGATGCGGAGAGAATCAAGAATGTTGCCCAGCATATTATCGACCGACGGAATGGGGGCGACCAGTTGGTGGTTGTCGTTTCTGCCATGGGCGATACCACCGATAAACTAATCAAGCTGGCCTATCAAGTCACCGAGCCTCCTAGTGAGCGTGAACTTGACGCGCTGTTATCTACCGGCGAGTTAGTGACGAGCACTCTCCTTACCATGGCCTTACGACATATGGGTTATGAAGCTATTAGTCTTAGCGGAGCTCAAGCGGGCATCAAAACCGACGCTAACCATAGTCGCGCTCGCATCGTGGATATCGACCCGACGCGCATATTACGAGAGTTGGAGCAGGGCAGGATTGTCATTGTCGCTGGCTTTCAGGGGATTACTGATGATATGGATGTTACCACATTAGGGCGTGGAGGTTCGGACACTACTGCCGTTGCCCTCGCTGCCAGTCTTAAGGCGGCGGTGTGTGAAAGATATACTGATGTCGAAGGTATTTATACGTCTGACCCGCATTTGGTGACTGAAGCTAGGCGGTTACGTGAGATTGGCTATGAGGAAATGTTGGAGTTGGCGGCTTATGGCTCAAAGGTCATGCACCCCCGCGCTATCGAGCTTGCCGGAGAATTTAATGTCCCTATTCTGGTCGCCTCAAGCTTTACCGATAGCCCGGGGACACTAATTCATGGAGAGGTATCTATGGAAGTACGTAATAAAATGAGAAGTATTGCCCACGACCTGGATGTGGCCAAGATAATGGTGGTCGGTGTGCCTGACCGTCCGGGGATTGCCGCGGTTATCTTTGGACCGTTAGCTGAGGCTGGTATTAGTGTAGACACCATTGTGCAGAATGCCAGTATCAACAATATTACTGATTTGACCTTTACTGTGACGAAGAGTGATCTGGTAAAGGCAATGATAGTGGTCGAGCCTATCGCTATGTCGATTGGCGCCCGCGAATGCGTCAGTGATGCTAGGCTAGGTACGATTAGTATTATTGGTACTGGGATGCAAAATACGCCGGGCTATGCTGCGCGGATGTTCAGCACACTGAGTAAGCTCGGGATAAATATTCAGCTAATTACTACTTCCGAGATACGGTTAACCTGCATTATTGAGGAATCCCGAGTGAAGGACGCCGTTCGTGCCTTGCACCAGGCATTCCAGCTTGATCTCGAGGGGTAGCTAACGCCAATTACGGGGGAACGAATGTCATACCAACCCTATCGGGAAGAAGAACGGACCAGACTGAAGCGGCGATCCAGTCGTCAGGCCATCGCTTTAGCCATACAGGGTCGATGGCAAGAAGCTGTTGTCGCTAATGAGGTTATTGTCGAGGACTTTCCGAACGACGTCAATGCCTACAATCGTTTGGGTCGAGCCTATATGGAGATTGGGAATTATTCTCTGGCGCGCAGGGCCTACGAAAAAGCTATCGAGCTTGGCCCCTATAATGATATTGCCAGAAAGAATCTTAGTCGTTTATCCCGTTTGGATGAGACGGTGGTGAGCTCCGGGGGTAGCGCGCGCGTAATTGAGCCGCAGCAGTTTATTGAGGAAGTGGGTAAGACGGGTGTAGTTAGTCTCTGTCGCTTGGCGCCACCACAGATCTTAGCCAGGATGGTGGCGGGTGAGTGTGTTAATTTGAAAGCCGATGGCTTAAGCTTGCTTGTCGAAAATGATCGAGGCGAATATCTGGGGCAGGTTGGGTCCAAGGACGGACAGCGTCTGGTCCAGCTGATGGAGGGGGGTAATCGGTATACCGTCGCTATTTGTAGTGCCGTGGAAGAAGTGGTAACGGTGATTATTCGAGAGGTGTCTCAGCACCCTAGCCAGGCGGGGCGGCCTTCCTTTTTACCGCGCGGAACCGAAGGTTTTCGACCGTCCGTGGTGGGGCGGTTGGGCGAACGAAGGGTTCGGCGTGAGATGCAGGCTGAGGAGGTGCCTGAAGGAAAGAGCTTTATTATAGTTGGGGGTGAAGAGGTAGGGGCGGATACGGAAATATTTGTTGAGGAATCAGATAATGATGAGGAGACTGATGAAGAGTAGAAGGTTGGCTCTGAGATGGTGGTAGGTAAGTTAAGACAAGTTAACATCGAAGACGAAATGCGTAGTTCCTATATGGACTACGCGATGAGTGTCATCGTGTCCCGTGCCTTGCCTGATGTTCGGGATGGTCTGAAGCCAGTACACCGGCGTATCCTTTACGCCATGAATGACATGGGGATTACTCATAATAGTGCTTTCAAGAAGAGCGCTCGTGTTGTTGGTGACGTGCTGGGTAAATACCACCCCCATGGTGATACGTCGATTTATGACGCAATGGTGCGTATGGCGCAGGATTTCTCTTTGCGCTATATGCTAGTTGATGGGCAGGGTAACTTCGGTAGTGTTGATGATGACCCGCCGGCAGCTATGCGTTATACCGAGGCGCGTCTCACTGCAATCGCTGAGCGAATGTTGGTGGATATTGATAAGGAGACCATCAACCTCTTGCCTAATTTTGATGCTAGTCTGCAGGAACCATCGGTGTTACCGGCGCAGGTGCCAAATTTGCTGGTTAATGGTAGTTCTGGTATCGCCGTCGGCATGGCAACCAATATTCCTCCCCATAATCTGAGTGAAGTGTGTGATGCTCTCATTCACCTCATTGATAATCCGTCAGTTACCGTTGATGTCCTGACCAAATTCGTTAAGGGACCAGATTTCCCGACGGCGGGTATTATCTTGGGGCAAGAAGGTATTAAGAGCTCCTATGCTACCGGGCGCGGTCGAATTGTGGTTCGCGCTAAAACCGAAATCGCTGAGGTTAGTGAGTCGGCGCATCGGCAAATTATCGTCACTGAGCTGCCTTATCAGGTCAATAAGGCAGCCCTGGTCGAGAGGATTGCGGAACTGGTGACGGACAAACGCATCATGGGTATTAGTGAGGTGCGTGATGAATCTGACCGGCAGGGCATGCGCATTGTCATCGAGTTAAGGAGAGAAGCTCAACCACAGCAGGTGCAGAACAGTCTCTATAAGTATACTGCAATGCAATCAGCTTTCTTCGTCAATATGCTGGCGCTGGTTGAAGGTCAGCCCCGAGTTCTTAGCCTTAAGGAGGCCCTTCAATATTTTGTAGATTTTCGGCGTGAGGTGGTCACGCGCCGCGCTCAGTTTGACTTAAAAGTAGCTAGGGCGCGAGCTCACATTCTGGAAGGGTTGAAAATTGCCCTAGAGCAGATCGATAAGGTGATTGCTACCATCCGTAAAGCAGAGACCGTAGAGGTAGCTCGTCAAAGTCTTAAGGATGATTTTAGCCTAACTCAAGTTCAGGTGCAGGCGATATTAGATATGCAGTTGCGTCGCTTGGCTAACCTCGAGCGGAGTAAAATCTTTGAGGAACATATTGAGGTCTTGAAACATATCGGCTATCTGGAGTCGCTACTTGATGACCCGCGGAAAGTGTTGCTGGTCATCAAGAATGAAGTGAGTGGGTTAAAAAAGAAGTTTGGCGACCCACGGCGAACCGAAATTAGTGCCCAGGGAGAGACTGAGTTTAATGTCGAAGATCTCATTCCGCATCAAAGAGTTGTCGTCACGCTCAGCCAGCGGGGTTTCGTTAAACGCGTGCTCTCTCAACTCTATGCCCTGCAGCACCGTGGGGGTAGAGGTATCGTTGGTATGGTAACTAGGGATAATGATGCGGTCCGGCTTCTGGTAGTGGCTGACACTCATGACGGTTTGCTATTTTTCACCAACCGGGGTAAGGTCTTTCGTCTCAAGTGCTATGAAATTTTGGAAAGTAGCTCCCGGGCAACTAAAGGGATAGCGGTGATTAATTTATTTCCGATTGCTGAAGGGGAGCGGGTTACTGATGTCGTTTCTATGGCTGACTTACGGCCTGACGTTTATTTGTTGATGGCGACCAGTCGTGGTGAGATCAAAAAGACGGCTTTAGAGCGTTTCGCTTCGGTGCGCAGTAGTGGACTAATTGCTATGGATGTCGAAGAAGGGGATGATCTGGTGGCGGTACGACTCGCCACTGACCAGGATGAAATTATGGTCGTAACAGGAAAGGGGCAATCTATTCGGTTCCCCGTGTCCAGCTTGAGGGCAAGTTCAAGGACGAGTGGCGGCGTAAGGGCGATGCGCTTGATTGAAGGCGATCTTATGGTGAGTATGGATGTAGCCGACCCTAATGGCTTTGTTCTAATCGTTAGTGCTAAGGGGTTCGGTAAGCTGACCCGGGTGGCTAACTATCCGTTACAAAAGCGTGGCGGTATTGGTGTCCGGACCTTCAAGATTATGGAGAAGACGGGTGATGTCGCCACGGCCAGGGTGGTTTCCTTTTCCCAGCAGGTGATGATAATATCGGCCGATGGCATTATCATCCGTACTCCGGTGAAAGAACGGGACCCTAAGAAAGGCATCACCGTTCAAGGCCGAAGTACTGCAGGAGTCAAACTCATGAGGCTGGGTGCTGGTGATAAGGCAGTGGCTATCACGGCGTTTGATTAGAGAAAAAATCATACCGATTTCGCCGGTTCCTGGGTGCTCTGGTTTGTCTTTAGCTCTTTAGTTTCTCTTGACACTTTGTCTGCGAGTGTTCTAACCCGCAGGCATTGCAGGCTTCGGTGCGGCAATCACGGGTTTTTCTCTCGTCCCGGGAACGCTGTTCTTCCTGTTTCAGAAATGCCGTGGTTACGCCGCTGTTAATATGTGTCCAAGGAAGTAATTCATCAGGGGAACGTAGTCGTCGGGCATAGAAATCCATATCAAGCCCCGTCTCTTGAAAAGCACGTTGCCAGTTCTTCAGATTGAGGTATTCGCTCCATGAGTCAAAGGTACAGCCTAACCGCCAGGCTTGTTGAATAACCTTACCCAGTCGTCGGTCGCCTCGGGACAAGACTGCTTCAAGCTGACTGATTTTGGGGTCCTGCCATGAAATTCTCACGCCTTTCCGGCGTAGTCTCTGCTTAAGTAGTTCGGTTTTCGTATTTAACCCTTCTTCACTTTCTTGAGACACCCACTGAAAAGGTGTGTGCGGCTTGGGGACGAAGGTGGACAGAGTAATCCTTAACTGGGGCGTTTTCCCCTTCGTCTGTCTACCCAGGTGGTGGACTTTGTCCACCAGGCGCGCGATTTCGACGATATCATCGGGAGTTTCACCCGGTAAACCAATCATGAAATACAACTTGAGCCCTGTCCAACCCCTCTCAAAAGCTGTCGCCGCTGTTTCCATCAGTTTCTCTTCGGTAACATCCTTATTAATACTGCGCCGCAATCTTTCGCTCCCGGCCTCAGGGGCGAAGGTGAGACCGGTCTTGTTGTGGCGTGGTAGTTTGCCCATCAACTCTATAGAGAAGTTATCAATGTAGAGACTGGGTAAAGATAGCGCTAGGTCGGGGTAGCGTTGAGAGAGTTGGGCAACTAGCTCATCGATATGGGGGTAGTCGCTAGTACTTAACGATATCAGAGAGATCTCATTGTAGCCGCAGCTGTTCACCAGGTCGCTGGCGGCCTGGATAATCTCGGCTTGGGGTCGTACCCGTAGTGGACGGTAGATAATTCCCGCCTGGCAAAATCGGCATCCGCGGCTACAGCCCCGCTGGATTTCAATTGCCCCACGGTCGTGGATGACTTCAATAAGCGGTACTACTGGTTTAGTCACTGGCGGTGGTAATTTGGTAATTATTCGCCGCTCAATGCTTGATTTTGCTTCTAGTATGGTCGGTGTAAAGCTTTTGATTAGACCATCAGCCTGATATGCCACTCGGTAAAAGCTGGGTATATAGATGCCGGGGATCATGGCTAACCGGCGCAGTAGTTCTTCTTTAGGTGCTTTCTTTGTGCTTTTTTGCCAATCCCGAAAGCACTCTGTCATCTCGAGAACGACCTCTTCGCCATCACCGATGACAAAGAGGTCGATAAAGTCAGTAATCGGTTCGGGGTTGAGGGTGCAACTACCACCGGCGATAACTAACGGGTGAGAGTCGTTTCTTTCCGCTACCAGAACTGGTATTTGAGCCAGGTCGAGCATATTGAGTATATTGGTATAGGTGAGTTCGTAGCCCAGAGAGAAGCCGATAATATCAAACTCTTTGAGTGGGCGCTTAGATTCAAGGCTAAACAGTGGTATGCCTGCCTGTCGCATCGCTGTTTCCATATCTCGCCATGGAGCGTAAGCCCGCTCGGCGAGAATATCCGGCTGGCGATTAAGTAAATCGTAGAGAATTGGTACCGCCATATTAGACATGCCAATTTCATAGAGGTCAGGATAGCTGAGGGCGATTTTCATTGGTGTTTTCGCCCAATCCTTGACGATGCTATTCCATTCGTTACCGGTATAGCGGGCTGGTTTTGTCACTTCATACAGAATGTTATCCAGTTGAGTCATACGTTCTCCAAAAGTTTATCATAGCTCAAGTGGAGGAAATAAGCTAAGAAACTAACGGACTAGAGTCCGTTACTATCTAGTTGGGATAGGTCGAACTTCATGCCGTCCTGTGCTGCTATCACCCTGACCCCAGTCTGTTGTGATAACTGCTTAGCGATTTCCCGAGGTTTGGCTCGCCACATGGTCATACCGAAGTGGCTCAGAATGGCGACTTTGGGCTTTAGTTCTCGGATAAGACGCTCCGCATCGGGTACCGATAAATGATCCGCCGGGAGTAATGGGTCCTGACTGTGGGAGCGGGGTTCGAGGAAGGCGACATTCATGATAAGTAATTCCCCGCCATAGCTTTGGTGTAAGCCATCAAAATAGCTGGTATCGGTAATCAGAGAGAATGTGTGTTTGGTTGTTTTAAAGACTAGTCCGTAGGTCTCTACTCGGTGGAGGTGGCGTACTGGGGTAGTGAAGGTAACATTCCCTACTGAGTAGGATTTACCCTCCTGTAAAACTTCAATGCGGTCAAGACGGTCTTTGAGGTAGGAAAAGATAATTGGTTCCGTTTCTAGGGCATCGGCCGGAGCGAAGAGGTAGCCGTGCTGCTTTTGGCCACCTTGTGTCATCGCCTCAATCATGACATTGATATCGGCTGAATGGTCAAGGTGGCGGTGGGAGACAATAATAGCGCTAAGTTTCTCAGCCCTAAGGTTCCTTTTGGTCGATTGGACGATACAGCCGGGTCCCGGGTCGATCAGTATTTCTGTGCCGCTGAGGTTCAGCCATAATCCGCCAGAGGCTAGAATCTGGCTGATTATCATGAATCTGGCGCCACCGGTACCGAGAAAGGTTATCGTCTCGTTGGCTGGAGTTTTGTCTTTCATCTATGCTTGTAAATATAGGGGATGGCCGTATTTTTTGCAACCGAAATTTCCAAACCAAGACGGACCTTTGAAAAAGAGTTGTAAACGAGTACAGTCCTTTGACGCTCAGAGGGGTATTTACTATAATAGTGATAACTGATTAGGAGCGAGGAGAAACGGATGAAAATGCTTTGGGCGCCGTGGCGCATGGAGTATATCCGGTTGAAGAAACCTACAGGATGTATTCTGTGTGGGAAACCTGGGGAGACTAACGATACGGCCAACTTTCTCCTCTATCGTGGGGTGGGGAACTTTGTCATAATGAATAGTTATCCCTATAATCCTGGTCACTTAATGGTTGTCCCCTATCGGCATGTGGTCGGCCTGGAAGCTCTTAGCGATGAGGAGCTCCACGAGCATATCACTATTGTTAGCCGGGGTATCAAGGTTCTGCGTGAGGTATTTAACCCCGGTGGCTTTAATGTCGGGATAAATATCGGTAAGGTTGCCGGCGCCGGTATCGAGGACCACATCCATACGCATATTGTTCCTCGCTGGCAGGGTGATACTAACTTCATGCCGGTCATCGCTGAGGCGAGGGTAGTGCCGGAGGTCTTAGACGAAACCTATCAGCAGCTAAAAGGGAGACTCTGAGTATTTAGAATACCCCCAAGGGAATTCGAATCCCTGTCTACACCTTGAAAGGGTGCTGTCCTAGGCCTCTAGACGATGGGGGCACACCCGTAGAGTATAGCAGAGGGGTAGCTATCCGACAAGGCTATGATTGAAAATATGACTACCGAAAGCAATCAAGCCGAAGTGAAGAAGAGCCAGCCAGTAAAGCGGGCCGTTTCTTTTTTGATACTTCTTGTAGTTATCATTACTAGTGTTGGCCTCTTCTTTATTGTCCAACGTTATCCCGACAAGGTCGAAGAACTGGCTAATTTTGGCTACCTGGGGGTCTTTATTATTAGTCTACTGAGCAGCGCCACGCTCATTTTACCGGTGCCGGGGGTGCTGGTTCTTTTTCCGCTGGTAGTCGCCTTGAACCCGGTCCTAGTGGCGCTGGCTGCCTCCACTGGTGGTATCATCGGCGAGATTTCGGGGTATATGGCCGGTTATGGCGGGCGCGGTATGGTTAATATAGTCAATAGTGGCCGTATGTATAACCGTGTCGAGAGGTGGATGTGGCGGTGGGGAGCTTGGACTATCTTCGTCTTTGCCGCAACCCCGTTACTTGTCTTTGATCTCGCTGGTGTTATTGCCGGTGCCATCAGGTATCCTCTGTGGAAATTTTTACTCATCGGCTGGTTGGGTAAGAGCCTGAAGTTTGTTGTTCTGGTTTTTGCGATGGTGTGGGGTTGGGAAACCTTGTTACGTTACCTTGGGTAGTCGTCCCATCCGCAGGCCTTATCCGACAATAGCTGCGGTGGTGACAATGTCATCACCGTATTAAACACTATTACCGCATGAGTTGATGGGTCTTATTTCCCCTCGGCGGTTCCCTGCAGGTCTTCATCGCCAGGTGCTACCGCTACGACCTCTTTTATTTCCGGAATTTCTTGCTTCAGAAATCGCTCAATACCCATCTTTAAAGTCATAGTTGACATCGGGCAGCTACCGCAGGCACCGGTTAATTTTACTTGAACTGTGCCGTCATTAATGCCAACCAATTCGACATCGCCTCCGTCGCGTGTCAGCATGGGTCGAACCTTATCTAATACTGTTTCCACCTTCCCATGGTCTAGCATTTGTATCCTCCTCTTTTTGGGTTAGATGCTCTCTTATATCTTAGTTAACTTAGCTAGCTAACTCAACCCTAGCATAGTATAAAACAGCCTGTCAAATGGAATTTATCTTGGGGTAATCTCGCTAAAACTAGTGTCTGGACTATATACTAAGGGTGAGGGGTTATCACGGGTAGAGTGCCGGGGCTTCTAGCCCCATGCTTTCGGGTAAACCGAGCATGAGGTTCATATTCTCAATGGCTTGACCGGCGGCACCCTTTACCAGGTTATCCAGACAGCTAATGACGACGAGTTTTTCGCCACTGTAGTCAGTGGTTGGGTGGATGAGGCAGTTGTTGTTGCCTAGGGTGTACTTAGTGTGTGGTGGGGAATCAACTACCTTGGTAAAGGGCATCCCTTCGTAGAAGGTTCGGTAAAGACTCATGATCTCGTCCTTTCCTTTTTGGCCGCTTGCTATTTTGCTTGACCGAAGGTTGGCGTAGGCAGTCGTTAGTATGCCCCGCGTCATCGGGATGAGGTGGGGGATAAAGGTCGTCTTTACTGGCTGTTTTGGGCTGAGAAGATTTAATTCCTGGGTTATTTCTGGTAGGTGGCGGTGTCCGTCTAAGGCATAGGCGGAAACGTTTTCATTAGCCTCGGAGAAATGGGTGCTTGGGCTGAGGGTGCGGCCAGCTCCAGAGATCCCGGACTTGCTGTCAATAATAATATCTGGTTCAATGATGTTTGCCTTGAGGGCGGGGGCTAAAGCCAGAATGGCACTGGTTGGGAAACAGCCAGGGTTAGCCACTAGTTGGGCCGAAGTAATTTGGGACTGATAGAGTTCGGTTAGGCCGAAGACCGCCTGTTTGAGTAGTTCTGGGGCGGGGTGGCTAAAGTCGTACCAGGTGGGGTAGGCAGCAGGGTCCTTCAGTCGGAAATCGGCGCTTATATCCACCACTTTAACGCCACGCTGAATAAGAGGGATACATTCTTTGGCGCTCTCTTTGTGGGGTAGGGCGGAAAAGACTAGATCGACCTTCCCCAACTCGGCGGTGAGGGTCAGGTCTAATCTTGATAGGTGAGGGAAAACTTTACCCAGCTTTTGTCCGGTGGCACTCCGGCCGGTAACTGAAGTAAGTTGAATCCCGGGATGCTGGTAGAGTAATCTCGCTAGCTCAACCCCGGCGTAGCCGGTGACATTGATGATGCCCACTTTGGCCTTACTCATGATAATCTCCCTTTGAGGTATAAGTCCCCTGCTACCTAAAAACGTATTTCCGAGAGCCGATTGTAGTAAATATGTTAAAATATACTATCACAGTGGTCGAGTGAGAGTAAACCTTGTCCAGCAGGTCTTGGCTAATGATACCGTTCTTGTCTTTGGTTGTTGAGTGTTAGCAACAGCGGTATAATTCCTGACTATCGCTGGGGCAGAAAGAGAGTCAGCCCGTGGATACTGCTTATCAGCAGGCTTTAGACTATATCGAGAGCTTCATCGATTACGAGCGACAGTTTCGACCACACGAATCAGCTCGTTATGACCTGAGGCGCACGGCCGAACTTTTGGTTCGGCTCGGCAACCCGCATCTGGCGGCTAGGACGGTACATATCGCTGGCACTAAGGGTAAGGGTAGTGTGGCAACAATGATGGCGTCCGTCCTCGTTACTTCCGGCTATATCACGGGACTTTACACTTCACCTCACCTGCATACCTATAAAGAGCGTATTCGGATTGATGATAGACTAATTACTAACGAAGAAGTTGTTGCCTTGGTCGAGAAGCTTAAGCCCGAGGTCGAGGTTGTCAATGAGAAAGCTACCTACGGCCGGTTGACTACTTTTGAGGTGACTACGGCTCTCGGTTTTGACTACTTTAAGTCGAAAGGGGTAGATTTTCAGGTAATCGAGGTGGGGTTAGGAGGACGACTGGATGCTACCAATGTTGTCCAACCGGAGGTCTGCGTTATCACTTCGATTAGCTTTGACCATATGGAAGTACTGGGCAATACCCTACCTCAAATTGCCGCGGAGAAGGCGGGTATTATTAAACCGAATAGTATAGTAGTCACCGTGCCCCAGGCGGATGAAGTTAATCAGGTATTTGAGCAGACCTGCCGGAGAAATAAGGCGAAATTGATTAAAGTTGGACAGGATGTCACCTGGCAGTGTCTCGGTTGTGAGGCCAATCAGCAGTTGTTGCGGGTGCGAGGTCGGTTGGAGAGTTATGATTTGACCATTCCCCTCTTGGGTCGGTACCAGCTCGAGAATGCCGCTGTGGCGGTAGCGGCTCTTGAAGTTCTCGGCGAAAGGGGTTTTCATGTCTCTAGGGAGAGTATTACTGGGGGTCTGGCTAAAGTGGATTGGCCGGGACGACTTCAAGTTCTCAGCCGCCGGCCCCTGCTTGTCGTCGATGGCGCTCATAACACTGACTCAGCCGGTAAGTTGCGGCAGAATCTTAAGGAGTACTTTAAGTTCGACCGAACTATTTTGATTATCGGGGTCTCGGTCGACAAGGATCTAGTTGGTATAATCTCGGAATTGGCGACTTTCTTTGACCAGGTTATTGTTACCCACTCGGTTCATCCGCGGGCGTTACCGACGGCTCCGGTGGTGGCCGAGTTTCATCGGCAAGGAGTAGACACGATGGTGGCCGAAAATATTTCTGTAGCTCTGTCACTGGCGTTAAGTCTGGCCGGACCGCGGGATCTTATTTGCGTGACCGGCTCGCTGTTTGTTGTTGCTGGGGCGATTGAGCGAGCTCGGTTTCTTGGTTTGATAAAGTAGCTAAGGGAATTTGCCGTCGAGGTAGCTATTTAGTTAATTCTAATGGGCGGTATCAAGCGGTATCGCGAGAGCCTCTTCAGGCAGCATATCGCCCAACATTTTTTCCATCGCCATGGTATGACAGCAGAGTCCCCAGCTTGAGAAAAAGTGGCAGGAGCAATGCCACTTGCCGTCTTTGTAGCTGGTGCGATAGGTGTCATTATCTCCGCGGAATTGTACGGTAAATTCGGTAAAGGTGGCTCGTCTTTTCTCTTGAGCATAACGTTTGGCTTTTTCGATTTTACCAATGAGGCTCGACTGCATAATCTACCTCCTTAATCAAGAAAGCACCGTACTATTTAAGGCGGTGCTTTTTTGTCCATCATTGCAGTGGTTGCTATCGACACGTTAACTGCCACGTACATCAGTCCTCATCATTAACTTGTTCTATTCTACTTCTTTTTGGCGGATAAGTCTAGCGGTTTTTCTGTCGAGGTTACCTTGAGTGGAGTTCGTTCCATCCATGCCTTTCGGTCTTTAATGTCTCGGTCGAAGAGCAGGCGGTTCATTACTAGCTCTCTTGTGGGTGTTAAGGTACTGAGTTTGGTTCGTGATACGGTGAGACGCCTAATGACGACGAGTAGGAATATAATGACACACCCTAGGGTGATGGGTAGCGGCTGCTCAATCCTGAATGTCTGAGCGTGGAACCAGCTACATAGTGGTGCCGTCGCTAATACCAGTAACGCCCCCAGGGGTAGTTGCCGGAAGGGGGCAAAAAGAAGAGTGACGATGATTATGGCCAGTGCTAACCACGGAGCTAGACCGAAAATTACGCCCGCGGTCGTTAGAATACCTCGGCCACCACTAAAGCGGAGAAAAATTGGCCAGTTATGTCCAATGATAGCCGCGATGCCTATCAGGACTTGCTGGTAAACATCGAGGCCAGTTAATCTGGCGAGATAAACCACCAGCATCCCTTTGCCGAGGTCAAAAATAGTTACCGGGATCGTCCACCGCCCGGAAATTACGGCGGAAATATTGGCGGCACCAACATTACCACTGCCGTATTGTCGGATATCAATTCCCCGCGTCCACCTAGCAATGAGATAAGCCGTGGGCACGGAACCCAGAAGGTAGGCACCTAAAATTAGAGAGATGAATTCAATAACCGTAAATTTGTCTCCTTATAGACTGGCTGGTCGTGTCCCGACTTAGCGAGAGTGTTTCGCTAAGGCCAGAAGCTGTTCAGCTGATTCTAGCGGCACATCAGCGCTCCCGATGGTGGTCCCGTCGTTTATGTCGGGACCGTGGTAGTCGCTGCCGCCGGTAGTAATCAGGTGATACTTATCGGCCAGGCTAACTAGTTTCTTAATTTCTTCGGCAGTATAATTGTTGTAGTAAACTTCAATGCCGACTAGGCCGCTCGCCTTGAGTTCGAGAATTATCGTTTGCGGGTTGGTCACGGTGAAGGGGTGGGCCAACACAGGTAAGCCGTTGGCGCGTAATATCAGTCGCGTGGCCTCATCTGGAGCAACTTTCTCTCTCTCGACATAGGCAGGGCCACCCCAGCCGATGTATCTGGTGAAAGCCTCTTTGAACGAGGTGATGTAGCCTTTTTCCAGCATAGCTTGGGCAATGTGCGGACGGCCGATGGAGCCGGTGCCGGTAATTTCTTTGACTCGTTCCCAATCGACGGGTAGGCCGAGATTTCTTAGTTTGGTAATCATCCGCTGGGCTCGTTTCTGCCGTGAGTCGCGTAGTTTAGCTAGGGCTGCCAGTAACTCAGGGTGGTGGTAATCGACGAAGTAGCCGAGAATATGAGCTTCTCCCTCAGCGACATCGGTGTTAATCTCAACGCCCGGTATTACAGTCAACGTGGGGAAGGTTTTGGCAGTCTCTAGCGCCGGTGGAATACCATCCACGGTGTCGTGGTCGGTCAAGGCAATCACCGTTAGCCCGGTCTCAGCTGCCTTACAGACAACCCCCGCTGGGCTGAGCTGGCCATCTGAGGCTGTAGAGTGGATATGGAGGTCTACCTTCGACATGATTAGCTCACTTCTCGGTAGATTCGTTCAATACCTAATGCCTTGCCAGTTTGGTCATCGACCCTCACGCTGATGGCATTCAACATTGTTTTGCCGTGACCAACGGACAAACGATGTGGCATCGCCGTGAGAAAGCGCTGTAATACTGATTCGGTGTCGTCGCCAATGATAGAATCAATCGGGCCGACCATACCAATGTCAGTGACATAAGCTGAGCCTTGAGGGAATACTTGGGCATCGATGGTTCCAACATGGGTATGAGTACCCAGTATGGCACTGACTCGACCGTCAAGGTACCGTCCCATAGCCATCTTCTCTGATGTCGCCTCAGCGTGAAAGTCTACGATGATGATTGGCGGCTTGGGTTTAAGCTCGGTAAGGAGTTTATCTATGGTTTGGAAAGGGCAGTCAAAACTGCCGATAAAAGTTCGGCCAATGAGGTTGACTACCAGTACCCCATCTTTGCTGATATGGCCTCGGCCGGGGACACTGGGCGGATAATTGAGCGGGCGCAATATCGGCATTTCGCTATCGAGATAAGGGAAGATCTCTCTCTGTGCCCAGATATGGTTGCCTGAGGTTAAGACATCAACATCGGCATCGAAAAGTTCCTGAGCTGTTTCTGAAGTTACTCCGAAACCGCCGGCGGCATTCTCCGCGTTAGCGATGACGAGGTCTACTCCGTACTCTTGGCGTAAGCCCGGTATGAGCTTACTTACGGTACGTCGGCCCGGACTGCCTACGATGTCGCCAACAACTAAGATTAACATCAGACTTCTTAAGTAAGGGGAAGCACCTTGTTTAAGAATCCCCTTATTGGGACCTCCTATTTTGCATAGTCTATGGCTCTGGTCTCTCTAATGACGGTAATCTTGACCTGACCCGGATACTGTAGTCCTTCCTCGATCTTTTTCACGATGTCTCGGGCCAGCCTCATTGCCTCAAGGTCATCAATCTGTTCCGGTTTAACTAGAATGCGGATTTCTCTACCTGCCTGAATGGCAAAGGATTTTTCTACACCATTGAATCCATTGGCGATGTCCTCCAGAGCCTTCAGTCGTTTCAAGTAAGAATCTAGTGACTCATGCCTGGCGCTAGGTCGGGCGCCGCTGATAGCGTCAGCCGCCGAGATAATATAGCCCCAAAAGCTGGTGTTACTGGTCTCTAGGTGGTGTTCCGCAATGCCTTGAACTACCTCGGTCGATTTTTCCCATTGTTTTACCAGATCTGCTCCAATTTGGGCATGTGTGCCCTCTACCTCGCGGTCAACGGCTTTGCCAATGTCATGAAGTAGACCGGCTTTCCTGGCGATGGAGACACTGGCGCCTAATTCGCTGGCAATCATGCCTGCTAGGTAGGCAGACTCGATACTATGGTCGAGGACATTCTGCCCATAGCTGGTGCGGTACTTCAAACGACCTAGTAAGTGGAGTAATTCCGGCCGTAGTCCCTGCACCCCCACCTCAATGGCGGCCTGTTCACCTGCCTTGTCGATGATGGTATCGACTTCCTCCTTGGCCTTAGCAACTACTTCTTCGATACGCGCCGGGTGGATACGGCCATCGAGGACGAGCTTGGTTAAGGAAAGGCGGGCTACTTCACGTCTTACCTGGTCGAAGCTCGACAGGGTCACTGTCTCTGGGGTATCGTCAATAATCAGGTCAACACCTGTCGCTTGTTCCAGTGCTCTAATGTTGCGGCCCTCGCGTCCGATGAGCCGACCCTTCATCTCGTCATTGGGTATGGAGACGCTCGACACAGTGGTCTCGGCCGTTATTTCGGAAGCGGAGCGCTGAATCGCCTGAGACAAAATGTCCTGGGCTTTCTTATCCGTTTCCTCCTTTAGTTTGGTTTCCCATTCTCGCAGACGTCTGGCGGTTTCCTCCTGAGCTTCAACCTCGACTCTCTCCATCAAGAGTTGCTTGGCTTCAGTAGTGGTCATCTTGGCAATCAACTCTAACTGCTTCAATTGCTGTTCTTTAATACTCGCTAATTCAACGCGAATGGATTCGCCCTCTTGTTCTTTGTTCGTCAGGTTGTGCTCTCGCTGGTCGATGTTTTCCAAGCGGCGGGTTAGGGCTTCCATATTAGAGGATAAACGACTCTCTTCCCGTTGTAGTTCGCCGCGTCGCTGGTGGTATTCTCTCTCCGCCGTGATTTTGATTTTCTCGGCTTCTTGCTTTGCCTCGGTGAGTGAATTTTTGGTCTCTTCTTTGGCTTCGGCGATGGTTCGAGCCGCCTTCCGCTGAGCTACTCGTAGCTGACGAGTAATTGCCATGTAGCGGAAGAAGAAGACAATCCCACCGCCCAAGATGACACCGATGATAAGAACCGCAATTAATGCGATATAATAGATTAATCCTGGATTTTCCATTTTCTCACCTCCTTTTCTATTGTGAATCAGGTTGAGATATTGTTTTAGCTGTGTCTTCCCGATCTTGCCATATTTGTTTCAGGGTACTTTTTATTATATTGGGACTGAACCCCCGACGATAGAGGTAGCCCCCCAATTTACGACGGAAGCTTGGATAATCGGCACCGGACAGATGTCTGGCTTTGCTCAGAGCGACTCGATAAGCATTAGCCTCATCGTTTATGGTATCGACTACCCGGTCGATAATTTCGTTAGCGACGCCCTTTTGTCTTAACTCAAGTCCGGTTAACCACTGACTGCGCGGGCGAAATGATTCCCTATTATCTTTCCAGAATTGAGCAAAAGCGGCGTCATTTACTAATCCCTGCTTGCTTAACTTATTGATTACGGCGTCTTGAAGCTCTCCAGTAAAACCACGTTGTGTCAGCCTTTCTCTCAATTCGGCTTCACCACGGGGACGGTAGCTCAGATAACGTACGGCTGCGTTTAGGCATCGCTGAAAACGGTCCGAATGGACTGGTGCCTGAGCCTGTTCCGACGAGCGTACACGGCTAACTTTGGTGCTCATCTTACTCACTACCGATTCTGCTCCTTTTAACAAATAAAGTTGAGATTGGAGCCTCAACTTTAGCGAACCGGCTATCTTTTTGTATATTCTATTAACTAACCACGATTAAATTGGTGGTCAATCATTAGCCGCTAGGCAATTGCGGGTTTCATCGCTGAGGTTCTAATCTGCTGTTCAAGTTCCTGAGCAAGTTCTGGGTGTTCCTGTAGGTATTGCTTAGTACTCTCTCTACCTTGCCCTAGACGAGTATCACCGCAGGAGAAAAAGGCACCAGACTTACTTACGAGCCCTAGTCCGACACCCAGGTCAAGAAGATTACCTTCTCGACTGATGCCGCGGTCAAACATGATGTCAAACTCGGCACTTCGGAAAGGAGCGGCAACCTTATTCTTAACCACTCTTGCTTTGACGCGATTACCTATTGCCACGTCTCCTTGTTTGATGGTATCGGCACGTCTTAAATCTACTCTGACCGAGCTGTAGAACTTTAGAGCCCGGCCGCCTGGTGTTACCTCGGGGTTACCAAAAAAGATGCCTACTTTTTCCCTCAATTGATTGATGAAGACCACCGCAGTTCCCGATTTAGCGATGGCAGATGCCAGCTTTCTTAAGGCCTGGGACATAAGGCGGGCTTGCAAACCGACATGGGCGTCCCCCATCTCTCCTTCAATTTCCGCTTGGGGGACTAGAGCGGCGACGCTGTCAATAACGATAATATCAACTGCTCCACTTCTGACCAGCGCTTCCGTAATCTCCAGGGCTTGCTCGCCAGTATCCGGTTGGGAGATGAGCATGTCATCAATATTGACCCCACAACGACCGGCATAATCTGGGTCTAGGGCGTGCTCAACATCGATGTAGGCCGCAACCCCACCGCGCCTTTGAGCTTCGGCAATGATGTGCTGGCCGAGAGTCGTTTTGCCTGAGGCTTCTGGACCAAATATTTCGGTAATTCGCCCTCTGGGGATACCCCCCACGCCTAAAGCTAGGTCTAGTGCGAGTGAGCCACTGGGAATAATTTCCACTGGGAACATGGCGGTCGACTCTCCCAGCTTCATAATTGCGCCTTTACCAAATCGTTTTTCAATTTGGCCGATGGCTAGCTCTAGTACTTTTCCTTTCTCTGTGGTCATAAACACCCGGTGTGATGATAGCACGGACGGTTCGTAAATGCAAGGGAATAGGTGCCGTCAGAGGTTCCGATGGGTGGTGAGAGCTTGTGGGGGATATTCAAGAATAAAGAGTTCCCATTGGGAGATATACATATTCCTTTTGCTGGCGAAATTCCCGAAACCGATCTCTTGGTTCCTTGCTCTGAGATTGAACCGAATCGGGCTAAATTACCCGAGGACAAAGGTTCCAAGATCGTGTTATACTGTCACGGTAGAATAAAATGATCCGAGAATACAAGCCGCGGGGGGCTGGTTCTTAAATTTACTCAGCTTGGTTGGCTAACGACGGAAGGGCTAGATTGGTTGCAGGGGGCAAGGAGATGCCGATTTATGAATATCAATGCCTGGAATGTGAATTTAAGTTTGAACTTCTCCGACCGTTAAGTCGGTCGGGTGAGGATGCTGACTGTCCTCATTGCCGTGAATGCTCGCCACGGGTATTATCTACCTTCGCCTCATTCTCGGTGACTGAGGGTGGGGTGGCTGCCCCGCTCGGGGGTAACTCTTGTGGTGGTTGTGCCTCGACAAGCTGCGGCACCTGCGCTGTGTAGTTGGGTTTCATGCTCGAATATGAAGGCTGTGATTATAGTCAAATAGCGTGCCGGTACATTTTAACGTTTAGTTTCCCGTTCAGATTTATTGTTGTTTGACTGCTGCTGGCTTTGATACTTGAGGAATAGGAAACCGCCGGCCAACCCACCGAAGACTATCGCCATACCAGTGGTTGCTAGAGCAACGAAGCGGGTGGTATCAAACCAGAAACCTTGTGGGAAAAGCATGAGGAGGTAGTCTTTCGTTGGGTCGAGCAGCCACAGATCGTTGGTGAAGCTGATAAGGTGAAATTGCAAGAAGAACCGAGCAAATTGTTCGTCTCCCAAGAGGGCGCCCATTCCCATAACCAGCATAAGAATCAGGGTCAGGATGCTTCCGCTAACGACATTCCAAGCTAATCGTTGCCGGTACCTTCTCCGTCGCCAGAAGAGACAAGAGAATGTATAGGCTAGAGCGTAAGTCACTGTCCCCAGTAAGACCCGATAGTTCAGCCGGAATAGACCTTTGACATCTTTGAGATGGCTTATTTCGCGCTGATTGAAGAGCTGAAGAAGCTGGCCATCCTTAATTACGGTGAGGTTGATATATTCATCGCTGGAGTTAAAATAGTTAATCAGTCCCCGGGCGGCTTTCTCCAGTTCTTCTTGAGCTAAGCCGGTGGTAGTGCTGATATTATACTTCTCGAAGCCGTGTTGATATATCCAGAGGGTGTTTATTGCCCAGGTAAGGCTGGCGGTAAGAAAAAGGAAGGGCAGGCATACGATAAATAGTCCTTGAGCGATACTGACTTCGTCTCCATTGGTAATAATCTTCAAACCTTACCTCCTGGCTATTCAGATTTTACCTTGCTCTGGTAGAAAAGTATATGGTTGTTTCATCCGTTTCAAAAGGTTGTAATCTTGCCGGAAATTAATTCACAAATCGCGCCTCAGAAAAGAGTCCTCTATGTTATAATCACTTAGCTAAATTCTTGGTCAGAGAGGACGATGTTTACCCATCTTCATGTCCATACCGAGTATAGTCTACTTGACGGTATGTGCCGTATACCCCAACTGGTGGCACGAGCTAAAGAGTTGGGTATGGATAGTATGGCCATCACCGACCACGGCGTCATGTATGGTGCCATTCAGTTCTATAAAGCTGCCAGAGCTGCTGGTATCAAACCTATTGTCGGCTGTGAGGTGTATGTCGCTCCCGACAGCCGTTTGACTCATAATGTCGGCGAGAAAAACTATTCCCATCTTATTTTGTTGGCTAAAAACCAGACGGGGTACCGTAATTTGCTTGAGCTTACCACTAAGGCTCACTTGGAGGGTCATTATTATCGGCCACGGATCGATAAGGAGTTGCTCCAGCAACATCATCAAGGTTTGGTGGCGCTCACGGCATGTATTGCTGGTGAGGTGCCGCAGCTTATTCTGCAGGGGCGATTGGATGAAGCTAGGCGCGAGGCTCTGTGGTATAAAGAGACCTTTGATGATTTTTATCTTGAAATACAGAGGCATCCAATACCGGAATTAGAGCAGATAAATCAGGGCCTCATCCTGTTGAACTCTGAGCTGGGTATCCCGCTGGTCGCCACTAACGATGCCCATTATATTAATCAGGAAGATGCCTTAACCCATGATATCCTGTTGCGTATTGGGACTAACTCAACCGTTGGTGATGGGAAAAGGATGAAAATGGCCGGTCCCTTTTTCTATATTAAGAGTCCCCAAGAGATGATGGAGCTTTATCAGGATATTCCAGAGGCGGTGGAAAATACCCGACGTATCGCCGAGATGTGTAATCTTAAACTCGATTTTGGTCGCCTGTTCTTGCCCGAACTCGAATTGCCGGAGGGCAAAACGGCGGATGATTTTCTGGCATCCCTCTGCTATGAGGGTTTGCCGCGGTACTACCCGATTCTCTCCGAAGAAATAAGGCGGCGTCTGGAATACGAGCTTGAGGTAATCAGGAAGACTCAGTTCGCTAACTATTTCCTAGTTGTCTGGGACATTATCTCCTTTGCCAAGAAAGGCGGTATATTGTTTGGGGTGAGGGGTAGCGCTGCCGCCAGTATTGTTTTATATTGCCTAGGTATTACCGAGGTTGACCCGGTGGCTAATAGGCTTGTTTTTGAGCGCTTTCTTAACTTAGAGCGCCGCGAGATGCCGGATATTGACCTGGATTTTGAAGACGCCCGTCGCGACGAGGTCATCAGCTATGTATCTCAGAAATACGGGTCAGACCATGTTGCTCAGATAATTACCTTCGGGACTCTCGGCGCTCGGGCTGCCCTCCGTGATGTGGGGCGAGCCTTGGGTATGACTTATGGCGATGTTGACCGTGTTGCTCGGCTTGTCCCCTTCGCTCCTGGTATGACTCTGGAGCGTGCCCTGAAGGAGAATAGTGAACTGGGAAGTATCTACGAAGCTGATGCCACCATCCGTGAACTGGTTGATTCCGCTCAGAGGGTAGAGGGTATTTCTCGTCATGCAAGCACTCACGCCGCCGGCGTGGTCATCTCGAAAGAGCCTCTGACCAAATATGTACCTTTACAGCGGGCCAGTAAGGCTAATAGTGCTGATGCTGTCATGACTCAGTTCAGTATGGAGGATATCGCCCAGATTGGTCTTTTGAAGATGGATTTTCTTGGTCTGGCTAATCTGACCATTTTGGGTAAAACTGGGGAGCTTATTAGCGAGAACCGTGGTATTGACATCGACCTGCATCGGCTTCCGATGAATGACGCGAAAACCTTTGCTCTTTTATCTTCGGGGGAAACGGCTGGGGTGTTTCAACTGGAAGGAGCCGGTATGCGTCGCTATATTAAGGAGCTTAAGCCCACCATCTTCCGAGATATTGCCGCCATGGTTGCCCTGTACCGTCCTGGTCCTATGGAGCATATCCCGACCTTTATTCGGGCCAAGCAGGGTAAAGAGCCCATCCGCTATCCCCATCCGGCGCTGGAGAGCATCCTGAAGGAAACCTACGGGGTCATTGTTTACCAGGAGCAGGTGTTATTTATTGTCCAGGCGCTGGCGGGCTACAGTCTGGGGCAGGCAGATATCTTCCGTAAGGCGATGGGGAAAAAGATTCCTGAGGTAATGCAGAAGGAAAAACAAAACTTCATAGACGGGGCTAGGGAAAATGGTTTTGCGTCTGAGGTAACGGCCAAGATCTTTGCTCTCATTGAGCCCTTTGCCGGCTATGCCTTCAATAAGGCTCATGCGTTCAGCTATGCCCTGATTGCCTATCAAACTGCCTATCTTAAGGCTAACTACCCGGCCGAATACCTTGCTGCCTTCCTTATGGGTTATGCTGGTCAGGCGGAGAAGGTAGCTACGGCGGTGGCCGAGTGTCGTCGGCTCGGTATTACCGTACTTCTTCCGGATGTTAACCGGAGCCAGGTTAACTTTTCCGTGGAAAAGCTCGATTTTGGAACCTCGGCTATTCGTTTCGGGCTAGCGACGATAAAGAACGTGGGGGTCGGAGCCGTTGAGCCTATTGTCGGCGAACGACAGAAGAATGGCGACTTCAAATCTATCGGGGATTTCTGCCGCCGCTGTGATTTGCGCGGGGTCAACCGTCGGGTGCTGGAAAGCTTGATTGAGGCAGGTGCGCTGGATTCGCTGGGTGAGCGGGGTACTCTGCGCCATAATGTTGAAAGCCTTCTCTCGCTAGCACAGCGGGAGCAAAGACGGCGGGAAACCGGGCAGGCGACTATGTTTGACCTGTGGGGACAAACGGTGCCGACCCCGCTGCCTAGTGTAGAACTGAGTGTCGCTGAGGTTACTGCTCGAGAAAAATCAGCATGGGAAAAGGAACTCCTGGGCGTATCATTATCGAAACCGCTATTTAGTTCCAAGAAGTTAGGAACGATGCTATGTGGGGAAATTGATTTAGGGATGGACGGTCAAGCTGTGGTCGTCGTTGGTGAGGTTGCTGGCGCTATTCCCTTATTGACTCGGGATCATAGGCCTTTTGTCAAAGTGGCGTTTGAAGACATCAGCGGTCAAGTGGAAGTTATCGTTTGGCCTAATGTCTATGAGAAAACGCGGGACTTGTGGCAGGAAGGGAATACCTTGCAACTTGAAGGGAAGGTCAAACTCCGTGATGAGCGAGTGCAGTTGAATTGTAACCGCGTGCAGGTGTATCAGGCGGAAAAAGCTTCTGTTGAGACGGTGGTTGTGGCTGAGACTGCCCCGACCACAGTTGAGATGACGGTTGAAAAGCGCCGGCTGGTTATTAGTCTGGCTGAGACTGGAAATGAGGGTGGCGATGTTGCCCGATTCCGGCAGGTAATTGGTGTTCTGAAAGACTTTCCTGGTGGAGATGAGGTGGGTCTTTGTGTTAATAGCGAGGGTGAAGTGGTTAATTTGAAGTTGACTAATATTACGACGGATTACTGCCTTGTGCTTCATCAGCGGCTGGCAGAACTGGTGGGGGAGGAAGGGTTGAGGGTGGAGAAGGTTGACACTGCACATCGGAAGTCGTAGGGTTTGGTTGTTCCAAGCGGAGTAGGTAGCGTTTCATCTCTAGCCCGCCACTGAAGCCGCCGAGCTTGCCGTTGTTGGTGACTACTCGATGGCAGGGGATGATGATCGGTAGTGGGTTTTTTGCTAGAGCCTGCCCGACGGCGCGCGCCGCTGCTGGCTGTCCCATACGTTCGGCCACCCAGCGGTAGCTCCTTGTCTCACCGTAAGGTATGAGCTGGGTTGTCTCCCATACCCGACGTTGAAATAGCGTCGCCGTGCCTAAATCAAACTTATCTGGAAAGGCGACCTGGACGCCGGTAAAGTAGGGGGTGAGGCGTTTGTTTAGGTCGGCATCACGCCTTGGTTCTCTGTCCATTTTGTCTCTCAGGTAGGTATTAGGAAACTGTAGCGAGCTTCTTAAAGTCGAGAAGTAGGTGGAGCTTACTTGGTTAACTAACGGAATGACTCAAATCGGTAGAAAGCCTCAGCTAGTTCGTAGTCTTTACCCTCAACCGACATCTTAGACCATTGTTTCACGCGTTCGACGATTTCTAGCGTCGGGCGGTTACCGAATTGACTTTTGTGGTAGAGTAGAGCGGCGATTTTGAGTTCGAAAGTATCGGTAATGTCGGAGGGATAATTAGGTTCGTCCGCGCCCCAGAGAAATACTTCCTTCACCGCGTGGGGCAGAAAACCTTGCTCAATCAAATCGGGAAAGGCCAGAAGGTCGCGCGCCGTGGGATAGACGGCATCGAGGGTAACTTGTCCGGTAATACGGTGGTCCCGGTGGGTAGTGTAGCGCTTGTAGGGGTCACAGGTGACGACTGTATCCGGTTTGAATTGCCGAATGGCACGTACGATGTCTTTCCGGAATTTGGGTGTGTCTTCCAGTCTTTGGTCGGGGTAGCGCAGGAAAACCACTTCTCTCACTCCCAGAACTTTGGCTGCGGCCCTTTGTTCCTTCTCCCGGATTTTGGCTAGTCTTGCCGACGTCATCTCGGGGTCACTCGTGCCCTTATCACCGTTGGTGCAGACCACATAGACGACTTCCTTGCCTTTACGTATCCATCGGGCCACGGTGCCAGCAGCACCGAATTCAGCATCGTCGGGATGTGGGATTACCACTAGTATTTGAGCCGCTTTGGTTGTCATTACCGAATCTCCTGAGATATCGGGGTGGGATAATCGATAAGTGTTTGTTGGCAGACCTTAATTATCATATTCGTGGTTTTGTCCCAGCTAAATCGGCTAACCGATGCCCGAATTGATTGAACAGAGTTGGTATCAAACTGAGGGCGGGCAAGAATCAAGGCTATTTTGTCGGATAGGTGGCGTGGAGAATTATCCTCAACAACGTAGCCCGTCGTTTCGTGACGGATAATACTTCTTGCCGCGCCGACATTGGTAGCCACTACTGGTGTGCCGCAAGCCAGCGACTCCAAGGGTACCAGCCCGAAGCTTTCGTAATAAGAAGGGCTGACACAAACATCAGCTGCACTGTAAAAATAGGGTAATTGCTCTTGTTTCAGCAAACCCAGGAAAGTGACCGTCTTCTCTATCCGGAGAATACGGACGAACTCTTTGAGGCGTTCCATTTCATAGCGGCTGTATTCATCGCCACCGATGATGAATAGCCTGAACTCTTGAGTATTGGGTAGAAGAGGTATTGCCCTGAGTAACTGCTCGATGCCTTTTAACGGTTCAATCCGGCCGACGAATAGAATGAGTTTGTCTCCATTTAAGCCGAGACGTTGTTTTGCCACGAGTTTGTCTACGGGTTGAAAAAACTCCGAATTCACACCGCACGGAATGACGCGGATGCCCTCTGGTTTTGCACCGTAGTACCGGATGAGAGCTGCTTTTTCTTGTGGCGTGGCGGCGATGACATAGCTGCAATCTTGTGCTAGTTCTCTTTCGGTCTCCATGCGAAGCCCCGGCTCCTCTTCGCCGATAGCAAAAGTATTCTTTACGGCACCGAGGGTATGGAACATGACAATATGCGGTACATCCCACCATTGTTGTAGTATCTGCCCGGCCCGGCCGGAGAGCCAGTAATGACTGAAGATTAGGTCGTAATGCAGGTCATTATTCCTGCGGAAATTTTCCACATTGTTGGCGAACTCAGGTAGGTAGGAATATAAGGTTAATTTATCTATCTCCCCGTCGCCTCCCGTAGGGAGGTGGATAAGACGGGAATTAGGCCCCAGGCTGATAATTACCCTGTCCTTTTGGTTCTTAACGCGGGTAAAAATATCAACGGTGTGCCCCAGTTTACCCAGTCGATTCGCTACCTCGCGTACATAGACACTCATGCCACCAGTATTTTTGCCACCGAGTTTGCCTACGGGGCAGCTATGTATGCTGAGTATGGCTATCTTCAAATGGCGGATTCGCATCGAAGCCTTGCCCTCACTTTCATCGGATAGTTATCTGGCAACGGTACAAAGGAATTTCCTTTCCACCAAGGTAGTATTTGTAGGGTTCATTTCCTTTCAAGAAGTCAAATTTTTTTTTGCTAGTCAAGATACTGGACTCGATGCCTAGGACTTTACATAATAACCCTACACTTAAAGACTCGTATCGTGGGTCATAACTACTATTATAGAGGTAAATGTAATCATTATAATCAAAATAGAGAATTATTGCTGTGGGCACGCTGTCCAGCTCTAGAATACCGAATCGGGCGAGTCCAATCTGTGCCATGGCACTAACTAGCGAGCGGAAGAATGCTTCCATACGAGGCGTCAGGAAAGTGGCCTTATCGCGACGGCTCTCCGTGAACATCTTGAGAAAAGCGTCGATGGTCTGATTGAGTAAGAGACGGTCGCTAACTAGGCGGTAATCAAGTTTACCTTCGGCCGATGCTCGTCTTAGTTTACGTTTTAACTCGTGGCGTTGCTTTGTATCCAATATCGCCAGATATTTTTCCCAGGTAGCCGGTAAATCTAACTCAACAGAGACAGCTTCTGGCTGATATTGAACCTCGTACCCTCTCTCCCGGGCGACGGTAACCAGAGTAGTGATTACAGTAGAGTCCGGGCGTACTGCCCCTAGGTCAAGCTGTTCAATACCCTTCTTTTCCAGGTCATCGAGCAAAGTATTGAAAAAAACTTTTTCTCGGTTAGGGGCAATGATAAAGTCAAGATAATCGCAGACATCGGTACTTCCGAGGAAGGAAGCTTTCCCTTCTCTTAGGAGAAGAGGCGCAATACC
Organism: Dehalococcoidia bacterium UBA2162; assembly: GCA_002335405.1. Lineage (GTDB taxonomy): Bacteria > Chloroflexota > Dehalococcoidia > Dehalococcoidales > UBA2162 > UBA2162. The sequence continues at coordinate 314 of DCWM01000054.1, read as the reverse complement.
GGTGGTTTGCTCACCTTGTCTCACGGCAAGTAAAAGGGGCTTATCTCCATTGCCAAATTCCTGCCACCAGACCTGTAACCAAGTGGGCAGAACAAAGATGGAGCTCCATCTCAGGTGATTTTGGCTAGTCCATAGGGTGGTAAGGCTAGCAAAACTTTCTTCAGTAACGGCGTATCGCATACGGCTAAAGCAAAGTCTAGCATTTTCGTCGGACTTTAATCAAATAGTTAGTAAAAAACTCATGATAGTTTTGTTTATCTTCGGGGGACTTTTTGGCTTGCCCCCAACAGCTGCTCTAATTGTTAAGTGGGTGT
>DCWM01000020.1:7812-19164 GCA_002335405.1 Dehalococcoidia bacterium UBA2162 | reverse complement strand
GTGCTGCCGATGTACATGCCGGGTCTCCGGCGAACCGCTTCTAGCCCGCCGAGGACTTGGATGGTGTCGGCCGTATAGCCGTTGCTATCTACCGTATTGGGTATTGGCGAAGGAGTTTCTTGAGTCACGCTTAATACCTACCTTCCGACTTAATGGTGAAAGGAAATAGATTGGAACGAAACGATCGGATATGCGACTTGGTTGATACCTAAAACAGATAGGGAAAGGTTACCGGGGATAGGCCCAAAAGAGATGTACATTCACCATATTATACCACAATTTAGTCTTGGTGTGAAATATTATCTCTTTACTACAGCCCTAAATTACTTGACTCTAACTCTCGGATTTTGCTATAGTTACCCGTTAAAAAGGAGAACAATATGGATGCTCCTAAGTCTAAGCAACTCCGCCGGTCCTACGGTTTTGATGAAGTAGCCATTGTGCCTGGAGATGTGACCATCAACCCCGACCAGACTGATATGGGACTGCAAATAGGGGACTTGAACATAGCTATTCCTGTTTTGGCTGCTGCCATGGATGCCATCACGGATGTCAACTTCACAATCCTGATGAGTAAGATGGGTGGACTGGCCGTGCTTAACCTCGAAGGGGTACAAACCCGCTATGATAATCCTCAGGAGATACTGGCCCAGATTGCTCAAGCGCCTCAGATGGAAGTCACCCGGCTCCTGCAAAAAATCTACTCTCAACCAATTAAAGAAGATCTCGTTGGCGAACGTATTCAGGCGATTAAGAAAGCTGGGGCAATATGTGCCGTGGCAGTGGCACCGGCTAATACTAAGCGATTGGCGTCAGTAGTGGCCGAAGCTAAGGCCGATATTCTGGTCGTTCAATCCACCGTCACCACCGCCCATCATACATCGAAAAGCTATCACGGGCTCGTCTTCTCTGAGCTAGTTAAGTCGGTATCGATGCCGGTTGTTGTAGGTAATTGCGTTAGTTGCAGCGCCTGTTTGGAGTTGATGCATACCGGTATCTCTGGGATTCTCGTTGGCGTCGGTCCCGGCGCCGCCTGCACCAGCCGGGAGGTCCTTGGGATCGGTGTCCCTCAGATAACGGCTACCATTGACTGCGCCGCCGCCCGAGACCAGTATTTTAAAGAGTACGGGAGGTACGTAGCCATTATTACCGACGGTGGTATCCGTAAGGGTGGTGACATGTGTAAAGCCTTTGTCGCCGGTGCCGATGCTGTTATGCTAGGTTCCGTCTTTGCTCAAACTAAAGAAGCTCCGGGGCTAGGCTACGAGTGGGGGATGTCCCAGCCACACGCGGCATTACCCAGAGGTACAAGGATTCAAGTTGGTACCACCGGCACACTGGAGCAGATTCTCTTCGGCCCCACTTCGGTGACTGATGGTAGTCAGAATCTGCTTGGTGCTCTTCGTACAGTCATGGGTGTTTGTGGGGCTTCCACCATTAAAGAAATGCACCAAGCGGAGATGGTCATTGCTCCCGCTATTACTTCAGAAGGGAAATCGTGGCAACTCGCCCAGCACTAACTGGTGGCGCGTACTGAAATCGGGGATTACTCCTCTTCTTCTTCAGCGGTTATCTGGCTTGGCTCAGCACTAATACGGGGTAATATCGGCTCAATCTTCCCCCGACGGTGGGGAACAGGGAAGGTCAAACTATCGATTATCTTGCGCAGCTCCTTTATTTTGCCTTTTGGCGACCCAACCGCCGAGATTACTAGACCATTAACTCCCGTCTCCCATAAAGCCTGAAGTACACTAGCGTCCACACTTGGCGGTATCGAAACTAGTAGTGGTTTTGTCAGTAAATCAGCAAAGCGCTGGAAGAGCATCAGATGTTGCCAAGTGATGGCATCAACCGTCTTTAACTCACCGGCAATGAGCACAGCATCTATCGGTAGTTCATTAACGGCGCGTAACAAACCCTCATTGAGTGAGGTTTCCACCTCTAATATTTGCCCTATATTGTCTCCCACTACCGTCGTTAGAGGTGTCTCTGCCGCCGAGAAAACGATAAAATCACCGCCCGTCTTTATTAGTTCCGCTACGTCGGGTTGCCCACTTTCATATCCGATACCCCATGGGATGCTTACCAGAGCACGAGCTATCTTCGTCAGGTTGGAGGACTTTGGGTTTATTTGAGCGGTAGGAAACACCACAGCATCCGCCCCAGCCACAATCTCAGCTATACGGCCGGGTTGCTCTGGAGACAGAACGGCTAGAAGCTGTATCCTAGGTTTGGGTAGGGTTAGTTGGCTAGGCCGAAACCCGATGGACTCGGGAATCCCTTGGGAAAGGTGTTTTAATTTGTCGATAAACTTGCTCATTTACAGGCTCCGTTTATTATTGATTTGCCGCTAGCAAGATAACTGAATAGTCTGCAGTTAAGTCCAGTTTGTCCCCGCTAGAGTGGCTTGAACTTTCGGGGATGAAGCGGCACCAGCCGAGACAAGTAACTTCATTGCATCTTCAACGGATATATCGGTGCGGGAAATATCCTCTTCCCTCATAATCTCAAGAAACCCGGACGTCGGGTTTGGTGTGGTCGGGATGAAAACGCTGAACAATTTTTCACCATTTTCTGCTGACATCTCACCGGTGATGAAACCGATTGCCTTTATACCTTTCCTGGGGTATTCAACCAACACTACTTGGGTGAAGCCAGTTCTACCCGATGCCGAAAAACTCATCAGAAGCTGTTTGATACCGGTATAAAGGTAGCGGAAAATTGGTACTTTGGCCAGTAGAGCCTCACTCTGACGAATTACTTTCCGCCCGATAACGTTTTCGGCAATTGCGCCGGCTAGGTAAATCAATATTATGGTTATCCCGAGACCCACACCCGGCACCGTGCGCCCCCAAACCGCCTTAATTACCGGCTGGAGAAAACCATCAATAGCCGAAAAAATCCAGACGAAAATCAATAGGGCTATGCCAATTGGCACAATAATGAGAACGCCGGCAAGGAATTGAGCTCCTAACTTCCGACGCAGCCAATGTCGGGGTCTTCGCTTCGTCTCTTTCATGCCCACTACTTTCCTTGATAAGCTGGGTAATCTTACTGACCTACGATCTTGGGTTACCGCCTGAACCCAAGGTGATTATTGAAGTTAACGAACGATTTAGTATACAATTACCCCCAAGTCGCGTATTCGTATTTTAGGGCATGTTTGTGGCAACGTCAATCCCGATTACGCATCGGGGTTAAGTTAGATTGGAGTGAAGCTACATGGGTATTCTAATAACTGATACCACATTGCGTGATGCGCATCAATCGCTTATCGCTACACGAATGCGTACCGGGGATATGGTCCCAATCGCCGAAAAGCTCGACAAGGTGGGGTTCTTCTCACTGGAGGTGTGGGGAGGGGCTACCTTCGATGCGTGTATCAGGTTCCTAAACGAAGACCCATGGGAGAGACTGCAGGTGTTGCGTGCGAAGATAAAAAACACGCGGCTGCAAATGCTGTTGAGAGGACAAAATCTCGTTGGTTATAGACACTATGCCGATGATGTGCTCAAAGAATTTATACGACTCACGGTTAAGAACGGCATCGATATTTTTCGTGTGTTTGATGCGCTGAACGACATGCGTAATATGGAGCTGGCGATAAAAGTCGCTAAGGATTATGAGGCTCATGTTCAGGGTACGCTGTGTTATACGACTAGTCCGGTACACACTATAGAAAACTTTGCCGAAATGGCTTCTGCGTTTGAAGGTCTAGGATGCGATTCAATCTGCATCAAAGATATGGCCGGACTGCTATCACCAACGGCCGCGACCGAGCTGGTTAAGGCAATAAAAGGGAAGGTAAAGATACCTTTGGACCTTCACTCGCACTGCTCAAGCGGTATGGCTCCTTTGAGCCATCATGCCGCCGTATTGGCTGGCGTCGATATAATTGATACTGCTTTCTCGGCATTTGCCTGGGGGACTTCCCATCCACCTACGGAGAGCATGGTGGCGGCCTTTAAGGATACCCCTTATGATGCTGGTCTGGATTTGGAACAGCTTTATGAGATAGGCGAGTATTTCGCTACTTTGAGTGGAAAATACAGGACGGCGTTCGCTGCTGAGGTAATTCGGCCCAGCGTTAATGTCCTGCTTCATCAGATACCGGGTGGAATGCTATCTAACCTGGTGGGTCAGCTTAGGGAACAGAAGGCACTAGATAAAATGGAGGAGGTGCTACGGGAAGTCCCCAAGGTACGGCAAGACTTCGGCTATCCGCCACTGGTAACTCCGACGAGCCAACTGGTCGGTACTCAGGCAGTACTTAATGTGCTTTCGGGCGTAAGATACAAACAGGTGACACAGGAGGTAAAAAATTACTTTCTTGGTCAGTATGGTTGGCCACCGGCTAGGGTGAATGAAGATGTGCGGAAATTAATAATCGGCGACGAGAAACCCATTACGGTGCGCCCCGCAGACATGATAGAGCCCAAACTGGATACACTGAGGAGAGAGGGGCAGAAACTAGGTATTCTGCGCAAGGAAGAGGACCTGGTTAGTTATGCTCTCTATCCTCAGGTTGCTACAAAATTCCTCCGTGGCGAAATTAAAGAAGAGGTCGTGCCTTCTCAGACGGAGTCGATACCACGCTCGTTAGCGCCAGATTTACCTATGGAGTTCAACGTGGACGTGGACGGAGAAATGTGTAATGTCAAAGTAACCCCAGTGCTGGGTAAGACCGTAGAAGTAGAAAAGTCAGAGCAACCAAAGGGAGTGCCGCCGGGCGCTGTGCTTTCTCCAATGTCGGGAATGCTACTGGCGGTAAAGGTAAAGGTTGGAGACAAGGTTAAGATGGGAGACCTTCTAGCAACTATTGAGGCTATGAAAATGCATAACGAGGTGCATTCTTCTCATCACGGAGTAGTAAAGGAGATTCTTGTGTATGAGGGTGAGGTCGTGAACTCCGGAGATATTCTGATAGTACTGGAGTTAGAGAATGGATAAAATTCTTGTGGCTAATCGTGGGGAAATAGCTATTCGCGTAATGCGTGCCTGTAGGGAGCTGGGGATTACTTCAGTAGCGGTATATTCTAATGCCGATGAGGGGGCGCTATTCACTAGATATGCTGACGAAGCTTATCTTATCGGGCCGGCTCCGGCGGCGGAGAGTTATCTTAATATCAGAAAAATTATTCAAATAGCCAAGGACTGTGGTGCCGATGCCATTCATCCCGGTTACGGTTTCCTCGCTCAGAATCCAAACTTCGCTTACGTCTGTGAACAAGAGAGTATCAGGTTCATCGGGCCATCTAGTAAGGTGCTGGAGCTGATGGGTAATAAGATGGCCGCCCGCCGCGAAATGAAAAAAGCCGGCGTGCCTACAGTGATGGGTAGTGACGGACATGTGGATGTTAGTAATGCTCAAGAGATCATTTCTGAGCTCGGCTTTCCGGTGATAATTAAACCGTCAGGTGGTGGTGGGGGGATCGGGATGACAGTTGTTAACAATGAAGAGGAATTACAAGAAGCGCTGGCATCGGCCAAGTTGATTGCCGCCAACACGTTTGGGCTGGCCGACGTTTATGTTGAAAAGTACCTACCAGATCCGCGGCATATTGAATTTCAGATACTGGCAGATTCGTATGGCAATGTGGTTCACCTAGGAGAGCGGGAGTGTTCTATCCAGCGCCGTTACCAGAAGCTTATCGAGGAGACACCATCGCCAGCACTTACCTCTCGGCTTCGCCACGAGATGGGTGAAATTGCCGTCAAGGCAGCCAGATGGGTAAACTACGAAAGCGCTGGTACTATCGAGTTCCTCTTCTCTGAGGGGAAATTCTACTTCCTTGAGGCAAACACGCGCATTCAGGTGGAGCATGCGATTACGGAGGTGGTAACCGGGATTGATATTGTTAAGGAACAGATACAAATAGCTCGTGGCTGTCCTCTGAGTATCAAACAGGAAGATGTATGTATGAATGGCTGGGCGATAGAATGTCGTATTAATGCGGAGGACCCGTTGAACAACTTTACCCCCTCGCCTGGTAAGCTCCAGCACTACCGTTCGCCCGGTGGCGTTGGAATTCGGGTGGACAGTGGTGTCCATACCAGGTACACCATTCCTCCTAACTACGATCCGATGATATCAAAGCTCATTGCTTGGGGAAGAGACCGTAATGAAGCCATCTGTAGAATGCGGCGGGCGCTTTATGAGTACATTATCGTTGGGGTCAAGACTAATATTATGTTCCACAAGGCGGTGATGGAAAACCCGCGCTTTGTGAACGGGGAGCTAGGTACCCACTTCATCAGTACGGAAACCACTTTAGTCGATGATATGAGGCGTATTACAAAGCGGGAAAAGTCTCTCGAAGAAAGATTATCCCAGATATTCACCCATACGAGGCGAGCGGCTGCCGTAGCTGCCGTAGCTGCTTTGACCCAGATGCGTCTCCAGCGCGACGAGAGGGAGGCTGACTCATAAATAATCTCGTACCCGGGCTTGTGTTGTTTGCGGACCTTGGTGTATAGTATAACCCGTCGTAATTTTTTTTGGAGAGATGGATGGTATCAGAAGAAGTAGCTACAGAGTTGGGCGGGGGGTTACGTGACTATGAGCTCACCGTCATTATTAATCCCGAAATCACTGAAGACAAACTAGAGGCAAGAATCAACAGTATCAGCCAGTTTGTTAGTGAGAGAGGCGGTACTGTCTCTGAGGTACAACGGTGGGGTAAAAAAAGGTTAGCCTATCCCATTAAGCAATCTCTAGAGGGGATTTATGCTTTAGCCAGGTTTACATTACGACCAGCCTCAGGGAAAGAGTTAGAAGCGGACCTGCGAATTTCCGAGGAGGTTCTACGGCATTTGTTAATCAGGTTGGATAGTTAGGGAGGGTACCTGCTTCTAGTAGGTGAGTAAATAGAGCGAGAGGAGTGGAGAAATGGTCAGTGTTAATAAGATTATCATTATCGGTAATCTTGGGGGTGAACCCGAAATGCGCTTTACCCCGAATGGCCGTCCGGTAACCTCCTTCAATGTGGCGACTAACTGGCGGTACACTACGGCTGACGGTGAGCGTCGAGAAGAGACCGAGTGGTTTACTGTGGTTACTTGGGGTAGGCTCGCTGAACAGTGTAACCAGTTCTTAAATAAAGGACGCTTGGTTTATGTAGAAGGCAGATTACACACGCACAGCTGGGAGAGCCAGGACGGACAGAAACACTCCCGAAATGACATTATCGCCAACCGCGTTAGTTTTCTTGATCGGCAGGCGATGGCGTTGTCACCCGACGAGAAGGCTGTAGAAAGTACTGGCGGCGAGAAAGCTGTAGAAAGTACTGGCGGCGATGAAATAGAACCGGATGATCTTCCCTTTTAGGTGAAGGCCCGAATGTAGGTAAAGTTTAGAAATAGGAGTGGATGCCCAATGGGGAGACAAGAATCAAGCGGCACCAGGGAGACTAGGGGCGGTCGGCCAAGATACGCACCAGCCCGCAGGGTTTGTCAATTTTGTGCCAATAAGTCGATGGTAATAGATTATAAAGATACCGAAAAATTACGCAGTTTCATATCGGATCGAGGGAAGATAGACCCTAGACGCCGAAGTGGCGCTTGCTCGAAGCATCAGCGACTTTTAGCAATCGCCATAAAAAGGGCGCGCCATTTAGCCTTACTCCCTTGTGTACCTGCCCACGTCCGCAAGACTGGGGTTTTCGGCGCTACGGCTAGTTAGTTTCAGGAATCCCGACTTTGATCGGGATTCTTTGGGGTGGGACTGGTTCAATCTTCCTAGTGACAGTTATCGTAATCTAATGAGAGGTTAAAGTGCCAAAGAGAACTTACCAACCAAAAAAGATCCCGCGTAAGCGCGAACATGGCTTTCTCAAGAGAATGAGCAGTCGAGGCGGGCGGGCTGTCCTGAAATTACGGCGGCTTAAGGGCCGTCAGCGGTTGACTGTGGTCTGATACAACGATTGTGTTCCGGTGGGATAATTCGGGAAGGGGGAGTGATGCGGGGAGAACAACACCTGACTAAGCCGGCGCAATATGCCTTGGTTTATAGTAAAGGTCACTCATTGGTATCTCGCTGGGTGGTGATGAAAACTATACCTAATGGCCAGTCGTTATCGCGCTATGGTTTCTCGGTTAGCCGAAAAGTAGGTAATGCTGTGGTGAGAAACAGGGTAAAGCGCTGGTTGCGTGAAATTCTACGGGCGGTGCCACTAAAAGCAGGGCACGATATAATATTTATTGTTCGTCCGGCCGCGGCGGCGACCGATTACTGGAACCTCAAGAAAACAGTTGAGGACTTGTTGTCCCGGGCTTGTTTTCTGGGGATGAATGAAGAACTTAAAGTTTCGGCCACCGAACGAATAGGGGCCGACGAGAAGTCGGAAAATTAACCAAGGCGTGTTAAGATGAGGGGACTTGCTTTAAATTTGATTCGATTTTATCAGCTAACCTGGTCGCAGGTCATGCCATCATCCTGTCGTTTTTTGCCTACTTGCTCCCAATATACCTATGAGGCAATCAGCCGATATGGTTTCGTCAGTGGAGTGTGGCGAGGGGTAAGACGTCTCTTGCGATGTCACCCCTTCCACTCCGGCGGCTACGATCCTGTACAATGATAACCGGGATTACTCCGCCGAAGCTTCGGCCGTCTCAGTTTATTTGGTCGGTGGCTTTTGCCTGAAAGAGAGAATAAGTGATAACTAAGCTTAAGAGAATATTATACTCCCGCAAGCTACTCCTGTCCGCTTTTCTTCTGGCTTGCTTCGTTGTTGCCGGTTGTGCTCCGGCGGGCATTACTGTGCCTCGGGGCTGGTCGGGAGGGGTAGTAGCCGACGGAACACTGTTTATCGGTGCTATGGACGGTAAGATTGTCGCGCTGAATACGACGGACGGCAAAAGATTATGGGAAGTGCCTCTAGAGGACTCAGTGGTAGCAATATACGGTTCTCCCACCGTCGCCGGAGATTTGGTTTATCTAGGCGGCTATCACAGCGGTAAAATGTATGCCTTCGCCCAAGACAAAATCAGATGGGTCTACCCGCGCGACCGCGCCTTTGTCGATTCTACAGGGAAGATTGCACAGATTATTGGCGGAGCGATTATCGCTCAGGGAAAAGTCTTTTTCGGTGTGGATAATGGTGTTGTGTACGCTCTTGATGCAATGACCGGCGATTATGTCTGGGAATTTCCAACAGGCGGTAAAATCTGGTCAACACCGGCAATTTTCGGTGATACGCTATTCGTTGGCTCGTTCGATAAGAAGCTCTACGCCTTAGACACGGCAACAGGTAATGAAAGGTGGACTTTCGAGACTCAGGGCGCGATTGTCGCTACTCCTCTAGTCCACGATAATACGGTCTATATCGGCTCTTTTGACCGAAAACTCTACGCCGTTGATGTGACCACTGGCCAAGAGAAGTGGCGGTTTTTAGAGGCAAAAAATTGGTTCTGGGCAAAGCCCTTGGCTAAAGACAATACCATCTATGCTAGTAATCTTGATGGTAAGGGGTATGCTCTGGATGCCCGGAGCGGCGACAAGCTGGTGGAATTTGACCTAGGTAGTCCAGTGAGCGCCTCGCCGGTTCTGGTGGGTAATAGAGTTATAGTCGCCACAGAAAACGGAGCAGTTTATGCAATAGATGTTGAGAATAAAGAGTCGAATAAGCTGCGTGGTCCTTTACAAACAAAAGATATTAAAGTGTATGCACCTTTAACCACTGATGGGGTGGTAGTTTATATGCATACTAGCGATGGAAAACTCTATGCTTTTGATGCGGTTGATGGTTCTGAGCTGAATTGGAGCCCAATTTCGTTAAAACAAGCGGCGGTACCGCCGCCACCATCCCAGCAATCCTCCGGTCAGGGAATGAACTGGGGGTCTATCATTGCCCTTTTTGCCAGTGGTATCGTTCTTGTGCTGGTTTTCCAAAGGCTATTCAAGCGTCGTGGAAGCTAAGTGAGGTAGATTCGGTTGAGTATTGGGGAAATCTGGGACCTGATAATTCTAGCCCCGCTGATAAATGTCGTTATTGTTTCGTCCTATTACCTCTTCGGGAGTTTTGGGCTAACGATTATCGTACTGACGTTTATCATTCGGGCTTTGATGTATCCCCTTACCCTGAAGCAACTTCAGGTGAGTAAAACCATGCAAACCATCCAAGTTCAGGTAGCTGAGCTGCGCCAGAAGTATGCTAAGGACAAACAAAAACTGGCTCAAGAGCAGATGAAGCTCTATAAACAGTCGGGAATGAATCCGCTTGGTTGCGTCTTACCGATGTTAGTGCAGATGCCGATTTGGATAGCCCTTTACCAGTCAATTATGCGTGTCTTGGCGACAGAGCCGGAGGCTTTCCTGCATCTATCCCAGCACCTTTACCCTTCTTGGCTACTGGTTTTTTCTCAGGTGCCTCTGCAGAGTCAGTTCCTCTGGCTGAATTTGGCCGAGCCAGACCGATCGTTACTGCTGCCGATAGTGGTAGGTGGCTCGATGTGGGTACAGCAGAAGATGACAACCATACCCAGCGCTGACCCGAAACAACAGTCACAAAATCGGATGATGCTCTGGATGATGCCCTTAATGTTTGCTTTCCTTACCTTGTCCTTTCCTAGTGGTCTGGCTCTTTATTGGGTAGCCTCAAATATTATCGGTATCGTCATGCAATATTTTGTCACCGGGTGGGGTGGCTTGGTTATACCCGGGATAACAACGGGGAAAACAACCAGCGGTAAGAAAATTAAAGGGCAGGCGGTTCGGCAAATGGCGTCGCCGGTGGCTAAAGCCAAAGTTGCTGAGCTAGTTTCTCCGCCTGAAGAGGGAGTTGGTGATGGAAATGGAGTTCAGCGCCAAGACCGTGGAGGAAGCTATCCAGCGCGCCTTGGAGCAATTAGGCGTAAGCCGGGAGGAGGTGGACGTCACCGTCGTAGAAGAAGGTAAGTCCGGTATTCTAGGATTGGGGTCGGAGCCAGCGATGGTCAGAGTAACGCCGTTGACATCGGTGCCTCAGGACGACGTTACCGAGAGAGCGAAGGCTGTGCTGGAGAAATTATTGGTGCTGATGGGAGTGGAAGGGTCGATCACATCTCACGTAGAAACGGTGACCGAGGGTACTCCCTCGGTCACCGTCAATATTCATGGTGACGATCTCGGTATTTTGATTGGACGGCGCGGGCAGACTCTCTCTAGTCTGCAGTATCTCGTCCGGCTGATGGTTAATCTCCAGACAAAGAGTCGAGCGCCCATCATCGTTGATATTGAAGACTATAAACAGCGTCGTTATCGAATTCTGGAGGATTTTGCCCGGCAGATAGCAGAGCAAGTAAAAGCACAAGACAGATCTTTTACTTTTGAGCCGATGTCCTCTTTTGAACGGCGTATCATCCATATTACTCTGG
>DCWM01000020.1:5528-7432 GCA_002335405.1 Dehalococcoidia bacterium UBA2162 | reverse complement strand
GTCATTGTTCTGCCCAAAAAGGTGTGAGGGGTATATATCGCTCTATCGGAAGTCCGCGGTATAGTTCACCTGCTAAGTTGATTTTTCTCCCATAATGTGCTAGACTCCCACTAGCAGCGATGATGGAGAAGAGTAGGAGAGTCTTTGGCGCTCAGCGAATCTGGTGCGGTGTGAGCAGATGTGTCCGGCTCTCGGAAAATCACTCCTGAGCTACCAACTGAACGTCCCGATGGAATCGAGACTAGTAGACTTGGTCGGAGTCATCAACCGTTATTCTTGATGGGGGTGTGGTAATGTGCCCGATAAGTGCCCCGATATGAGTCGGGGAAGTAGGGTGGTACCGCGGGTTTATAAAATCCCGTCCCGACGTGCTGGGGCGGGGTTTTTGTTTATTTCCCTCGTGTCATTGCGAGGAGTGTAGCGACGAAGCAATCTGTTATTGGGGGATTAGTTATGTTTCAACCCGTAAACAGTAAAGTGAGTTTCCCACAGCTCGAAGAAAAACTGCTTCGTTTCTGGCAGGAGAAGAGTATCTTTCAGCGGAGTGTTGACCAACGTCGGGGGATGCCGCGCTTCACTCTGTACGAGGGGCCACCGACAGCCAACGGCAACCCTGGTATTCACCATGCGCTGGCTCGTGTTTTCAAGGATGTTATTCCGCGCTATAAGGCAATGAAGGGTTACTATGCGCCTCGTATCGCCGGTTGGGATACCCACGGTTTGCCGGTAGAATTAGAGGTGGAAAAGGAGCTTGGTTTTTCCGGTAAAGCCCAGATTGAAGACTATGGCGTTGACCGATTTAATGCTCGCTGCCGGGAGAGCGTTTTCCGCTACCTTAAGGAATGGAAAGTCCTGACCGAGCGCATTGCTTTCTGGGTTGATTTGGAACACGCCTATGTCACCATGGACAATGACTATATCGAGACCGGCTGGTGGGCAATCAAGCGAATGTGGGATGAGGGACTGGTCTATCAGGGCTATAAGGTTACCCCCCACTGTCCCCGTTGCGGCACCTCTCTCAGTTCCCACGAGGTCGCTCTGGGCTATCAGGATGACATCCCAGACCCTTCGGTCTACGTAAAGTTTAAGGTTGCCCCGGCATCATTAAACAGTTCTGACGTTTTTGCTCATCTTGGGAAACTTTTCAAATCGTCAGGCAAACCAGCTTATTTGTTAGCATGGACTACTACGCCTTGGACGTTGCCTGGTAATACGGCACTGGCGGTGGCGCCTGAGGCGGATTACACGGTTATCGAAGTTGGCGACGAGCATCTTATTTTGGCTGATGCTCGTCGAGAAAATACCGGGCTTAGTGATCAGAAGGTAGTCGGACTGGTTAAGGGGCGAGATTTAGAGGGACTGTACTATGAATGTCTATATAAGATTCCTATTGATTATAGTAAGGAGGATAAGAAACAAGGTTATCGAGTTATCGAAGGTGATTTTGTGTCTATGGATGATGGTACTGGTATAGTGCATATCGCCCCCGCGTATGGTGAGATAGATTTTGAAGTGGGCCAAAAAGAAGGTTTACCTCTCGTTCATACCGTTGATTTGAGAGGCATAGTGAAAAAATTCCCAACTGGTTTTACCCCTAAACGTAGAGAGGAAATTCTTGCGGGGTCTGCTATACCAATATTTGGACCAAGCCAGTCGCCGATAACACCAGGGGTAGGTAAGTTTGTGAAAGAGGCTGACCCTCTGGTTATTGAAGACCTTAAAAGGCGGAATCTACTCTACCACAGCGGGGTAATTCGCCATACCTATCCTTTCTGCTGGCGTTGCGGTACGCCTCTGCTCTACTATGCCAAAAAAACATGGTATATCCGCACTACCGCTGTGAAGGATAAACTTATCGCTGGTAACGAGGAGATAAACTGGTATCCGGCGCACATCAAGTATGG
>DCWM01000020.1:0-5152 GCA_002335405.1 Dehalococcoidia bacterium UBA2162 | reverse complement strand
GAGCGTTATTGGGGGACACCACTGCCAGTGTGGCAATGTGGGTCCTGCGACAGGTATGAGTGCATCGGCAGTGTGAATGAGCTGGCTGAGAAACCGGGTTTTTCCGGGTTAGGAGAGACCTTGGACTTGCACCGTCCCTTTGTTGATGAGATGACCTTCATCTGCGCCAAACCTGAGTGTGGCGGTAGCATGAGGCGTGTGTCTGAAGTGATTGACTGTTGGTTTGATTCCGGGAATATGCCCATCGCGCAGAACCACTATCCTTTTGGGGACGAGGGATCACTTGATGCTTTGATTCAACAAGGGAAATTTCCCGCTGATTATATCTGCGAAGCTGTTGACCAGACGCGCGGCTGGTTCTATAGTCTCCACGCCATCTCCACCTTACTCTTCGGTCGCCCTTCCTTCAAGAATGTTATCTGCCTAGGGCATATCCTTGATGTCAGAGGTGATAAGATGAGTAAGGCCAAGGGGAATGTGGTGGAACCATGGGCGGTGATTAACAAATATGGGGCTGACCCCCTGCGCTGGTATTGTTTAACAGGGGCACCCCCGGGTAACGTGCGCCGCTTTGATGAGAAGGTGGTCGCCGAAATCACCCGCCAGTTTTTCTTGACGCTATGGAATGTCTACTCTTTCTTTGTCACCTACGCTAATATTGACCGCTTCACCGATTTTATTGGGGCCGATCCTACCGCTGAAGGGGCGATTAAACCCGCAGAGCTTGACGACTGGCTTACTTCTGAGCTTAACCAGCTTATTCTTAATGTTGATGCGGCTCTGGCTGGCTACCACCCGGCTGAAGCCGGTAGAAAAATCGAGAGCTTCGTTGATGAGCTATCTAACTGGTATGTCCGTCGTAGCCGGCGGCGTTTCTGGAAGAGCGAGAACGACGCCGATAAACTTTCGGCTTACACTACTCTCTACCAGTGTCTGGTGACCTTGGCTAAGCTACTGGCCCCCTTTGCTCCTTTTTTGGCGGAGGAACTGTACCAGAACTTGGTTTGTTCCGTATTTCCCGAAGCGCCAGAAAGCATCCATCTGACCGATTTTCCGGTGGAGGATAAGAGGAAAATTGACCAGCGGCTATCAGAAGACATGCGGCTGGCGATGAAGGTATGCCGTCTGGGGCGAGCGGCGCGTAGTCAGGCGGGCATCAAGGTGCGTCAACCTTTAGCCGAAGCCCTGGTTAAGGTTAGTGTGAGCCGAGAAAAAGAAAGTCTCAAGCGCGTGCTCCCGTTGATACTAGATGAACTTAATGTTAAGGGACTGACTGCGGTTGATAGTCCGGCTGAACTGGATAAGTCAGATTGTGTCTTTAGTTCAGAGGGGGATTACGCCGTGGCTGTTTCCACCGAGATTTCCACTGAGCTTCAGGCGGAGGGGATGGCTCGGGAGATTGTACATCGTCTGCAAACGATACGGCGCACCGCTGGATTCGATATTGCCGACCATATCATCACATACTATCAAGGTGATGCCCATATCAAGTCGGTCTTGACGCAGTTTGCTGACTATATTAAGCGGGAAACATTATCTCGAGAACTCGTTGAAAGTATCCCGGAACAGGGTATCTCCACCGAGCGCTACAAACTGGAAGGCTACGAAATAGTGTTGGGAGTGAAGAAACACCGACAGGGCTAGTGGAGTGGCGGGCTTTCAATCAAGGCGGCAGAAGTCGTAAATGTTGTTTTTCCCTACTAGTAGGTGATGGTAACCTGTTATGTTATGGACGCTTGCACGTGGCTAGACAGGTAACGGAATAGCGGGTTATAATAACCCCAGTTTTCTAGGGCAAGTATGATGCTCGAGGCAGACAAGAGACCATGCCGACTCTCTATATCGTGGCCACGCCTATTGGTAATCTGTCAGATATTACGTGGCGCGCCCTCGAGACTTTACGCACGGTGGAGTTAATCGCTGCGGAAGATACTCGAAAGACGAGGAGATTACTGACCACGTATAAGATTAAGACGCCAATGACCAGTTATCATGAACATAACAAGCGGGCTAAATTGGATTACCTTTTGAACTTTTTGGAACAGGGCGATGTGGCGCTGGTTTCTGAGGCAGGAACACCGGGTATTTCTGACCCGGGGTACGAACTGGTTGTGGCAGCGAGCCAGAGCGGTATTCCGATTGTACCTATTCCGGGTCCATCGGTGGTGATTGCGGCACTGGCGGTCTCAGGACTGCCGACCGACCGATTTATTTATCTCGGCTTTCTGCCCCGTCGGGTGAATGAGCGGCGGCGTCTTCTGGGGACGATGATTAATGAACCAGCGACCGTAATAGCTTTAGAGGCCCCGCATCGGCTACGAGCGGCGCTAAACGATTTATTGCTGGTTGTTGGCGACCAGCGTATCGCCGTCTGCCGTGAGTTGACCAAGCTTCATGAGGAAGTGTTCCGTGGTACTATCTCCCAGGCTAGCGAGTACTTCGTCGAGCCGAGGGGAGAGTTTACTCTAGTTATTGAAGGCCAAAGGGAAGCGAGAAAGCCACAATTGACCCCGGATATTGAGCGGTGGCTATGCCAGATGCGCCTCTCGGGGGTCGCGGCCAAAGAGGCGATTATCACAGTGTCTCGCCAAACCGGCTTATCTAAAAAGGAGCTTTATCGGGCTTGGCTTAGGCCGGCGTAATGTTTTAGCCATATTTTAGTGTCGGGAGGAACGAAACGAATGCGACAAGGTTGTATCTCTTTGGGGGAGATTTGTTGTGCTGAGTGCCAGGGTATTATCCCTCATTCCGAGCGCTATTTAGCTGTTGATGAAGAGAATGGCGTTGAGGTCGATAAGGGACAGATAATACACCACTGTGTTCCGTGCGCCATCGATAAGGGATATGCTCGTTACAAAGAAGAGAAGGATGGGCGGACGTTAACTTTCTTCCCATAACTTTCTTACTTAATGACATAATTATGATGGGATGATATGGGTGAGCGAATCTTCATTGGTGTAGCTTGGCCCTACGCTAACGGGCCGCTCCATTTGGGGCATATTGCCGGGGCGTATCTGCCGGCAGACATCTTTGTCCGTTACCACCGTATCAAAGGTAACGAGGTATTGATGGTCTCTGGCTCCGATATGCACGGTACGCCGATAACGCTTAGGGCGGAAGAAGAGGGGAAGAAGCCGAGCGAGGTTGCTAACCGTTATCATCAGCAGTTTCTCGAGTCTTGGCAGAAGCTGGGTATTATCTTTGACCTATTCACTAATACGGAAACTGTCAATCATCGTGCCGTCTCCCAGGACATATTTCTTACCTTGCTCAATAAAGGCTATATTTACAAAGCGACGATGTCCCAGCCTTTTTGCCCGAAGTGCCGGCGTTTCTTGCCTGACCGCTATCTTGAAGGTACCTGTCCCTACTGCCAATCTCCGTCAGCGAGAGGTGACCAGTGCGATATGTGTGGTAAGCCACTTAACACCGTAGAATTGATTAAACCTCACTGCCGCACATGTGGTACACCGCCTCAGTTTAAGGATTCGGAGCATTTTTTCCTTAAACTGACCGCTTTTACCGACCGGCTTTTGTCCTGGGTAAAGCAACAGACCCACTGGCGGCCAAACGTCCTTAATTTTACGCTGAGTTTTTTGAAAGAGGGGCTTAAGGATCGGGCAATCACCCGTGATATTGAGTGGGGTATCTCCGTGCCTCTGCCGGGATATGAGGGCAAGCGTCTCTATGTTTGGTTTGAGGCTGTCATTGGCTATCTTTCGGCAAGTAGAGAGTGGGCTAAATCAAGCGGAGACGAGACAAAGTGGCGTCCTTTCTGGCAGGGCGATGGGGTAAAGAGTTATTACTTTATAGGTAAGGATAATATTCCCTTTCATACCATCATCTGGCCGGCAATGTTAATGGGCTATGGTGACCTCAAGCTGCCCTATGATGTGCCGGCTAATGAGTTCCTCACTATCGAGGGTAAGAAGCTTTCCACTAGCCGTAACTGGGCTGTCTGGGTACTAGATTATCTGGAGCGATATGACCCGGATGCTCTGCGTTACCTGCTCTCGATAAATATGTCTGAAACTAGCGACACTGATTTTTCCTGGCGGGAACTTATCCGTCGTAATAACGATGAGCTAGTTGCCACCTATGGTAATCTGGTACATCGTGCTCTTACCTTCGCCTACCGTAATTTTGATGGCTGTGTCCCGCCAGCCGGGGCATTGGATACTCAGAGTCGAGCCTTGCTTGGTCAGGCTGAAGCTATTTTTAAGACTGTGGACGAACTTCTTTACGGTTGTCATTTCCGTGAGGCAATACGGTCGGCCCTGTCGCTGGCTCAGGAGACTAACCGCTATCTGGACGCCCAGTCACCTTGGAAGGTAATTAAAACGGACCGGCCGAAGGCGGCGACCGCACTCTATGTGGTAATTGGCGTTGTTTCTCAGTTGAAAACCATGCTCTATCCCTTTTTACCCTTTAGCTCCCAGAAGTTACATGAGTATCTGGGATTCACCGGTCCGGTTGAAGATTTCGGCTGGGAGTCCCATTTGCCCGTACCGGGGCAGAAATTGGTTCTTCCCCAGCCGCTTTTTACTAAATTAGAGGAAACATTAGCTGAAATAGAGACAAGTCGATTGGGTTAGCCAATGACCGGTCGATTACGGTTGCTGAAGAGGGAAACTTTGGAGCTAAGCGAAATTTATGCGCCCGTTCAGGAAGACTTAGATAGGGTCGAAGATGTCCTGAAGTCAGTACGTCGGGTTGATTTTTCCCATCTGTCCGAGCTGCTGAACTATAGCTTGAAGAGTAGTGGTGGTAAGAGAATCCGTCCCATGCTTACGTTACTCGTCGGTAAATCCTATGATTACAATCTCGATTATCTTCTACCCATGGCGACGGCGGTTGAGATTCTGCATACGGCGACCTTGATTCATGATGATTCTATTGATAAATCCGCAGTGCGTCGCGGGCGGCCAACGGTCAATAAGCTGTGGGGCGAAGAACAAGCCATACTTCTTGGCGACTACCTTTTTGCTGCAGCTGGAGCGCTGACCGCCTCGACGGAGAATCTACGTACTATCAAGCTTTTTGCCGAAACCCTTAAAATAATTTCCAGTGGGGAAATAAATCAGGCCCTTAATGCTTTTAATCCGGAGCAAACCAGCGAACAATATTTTCAAAGGGTGGCTAAGAAAACGGC
>DCWM01000040.1 GCA_002335405.1 Dehalococcoidia bacterium UBA2162 | reverse complement strand
GGCTCATTACGGTTCACTCTAGGTAAATGGACAACAAATGAAGATATCGACCGGGTTCTCGAGGTATTACCACGGATTGTGGCTAAGTTACGCGCTATGTCGCCCCTCTTAAAAAGTCGGAGGTAACGTTTTTGGACCATTTCCGACTAACCAGGATACCTGACTACCGCCCGCTCTTCTCCGACGGCGTCTGGTATTGTCGCCAAATAGATATTCAACTAAGATTAATCCAGCGAATCTTAAGTCTGTGGGCACGTAAGGAGTATCACAAGCTATCTGGTAATGGCGGGAAACGGTAGAACTCCTTTTCTATTTCGTTAAATTTCCCGATTCAAATATTTTTTCTCCTAGTATTAGGACTTCATTTTAATGTAAAATGGAATGACCAGTAGGTAAATAATCGTGTGGCTAAATTTAGTACGACTATTAAAGGCGGTTGTTTTTGCAGACAAAACTTAAGGAATTACTCTAAGAGAAAAGATGCTAACCAAAAAATCAAAGAAAATAGTGGTCGCAATGAGTGGTGGGGTAGATTCATCAGTAGCGGCCGCTCTACTTAAAGAACAAGGTTACCAGATCACCGGCGTAACAATGAAACTCTGGGATGGACCGGATTTACCTAGAAAAGGTGTCCGCCATGGTTGTTATGGTCCGGGTGAAGCTGAAGATATCGAAGATGCTAGAAAAGTCGCGCGGATTCTCGGCATCCCTTTCCATGTTTTTAACCTGAAGGAAGAATACAAGACTGAGGTTCTGGACTATTTTCGTCTTGAATATCTCTCGGGGAGAACCCCTAATCCCTGCGTAAGATGCAATCGCAGCCTGAAATTTGGAGCTCTGGTAAGCCGGATTGAGCAGAGTGGTATCGAATTTGATTATCTAGCTACGGGCCATTATGCCCGAAAAGAATACGATAAAATTAATCGACGCTATCTGCTGAAAAAAGCTCGCGACTTGACTAAAGATCAAAGTTACTTTATTGCCCTATTATCTCAGGAACAACTTGGTCGAGCCATTTTCCCCATCGGTGACTATACTAAAGCCGAGGTCCGAGGACTGGCAACTGATTTTGGATTAGTCGTGGCGAAGAAAGCTGAAAGTCAAGATTTTATCGCCGGTGGTTACTCATCCCTACTACCCGAAACGGCGCCTGGGCCAATTCTGGACATGGCGGGGAATGTCTTGGGAGAACACCAAAGAATTTCGGATTATACCATCGGCCAACGTCGCGGATTAGGTATCTCAAGTCAAGACCCACTATTTGTTATTGATATTGCTCCAGAGCGAAATGCCATTATCGTCGGTCGGAAAGAAGAATTGTATCGAGATGAACTCAGCGTCTCGGGACTAAACTGGGTCGCTATCGACACGCTTCTGGAGCCGCTTGAGGTTGAGGCCAGACTCCGACATCGGCACCAGGAGGCCGATGCCGAGGTATCTCCTTTAAATGAGGATAAGGTTCATGTTAAATTTAGGGAACCGCAGATGGCCATTACCCCCGGCCAAACGGTGGTTTTTTATGGGGGGGACGTTGTCATTGGGGCAGGAACAATCGAGAAAAAAGGAGGAGAGACATGGCTCAAATAGTCGCTGTTTGCTGGAGTGAAAAAAAAGGAACCGTTAAGGAGCCAATAAATGATGGTCTGGTACAGGAAAATTTCGGACTCGCTGGTGACGCCCACGCCGATTGTAGTACCAATCGTCAGGTAAGCTTGATTGCGATCGAAAGTATCAACCGAATGCAAAAGAAGGGCTATAACGTCGTCCGAGGAAGCTTTGCGGAGAATCTTACCACTGAAGGCATCGACCTAGTTTCCTTACCTATTGGCGCGGAGCTTTGTGTCGGGCAAGACATAATTCTTGAGGTCACCCAGATTGGGAAAGAATGCCACACCGGATGTGCGGTAATGCAACAAGTGGGTAAGTGCATCATGCCAAAAGAAGGGGTATTTACCAAAGTAATTCGTGGTGGGCGGGTTAAAGTCGGTGACGAGATTAAGGTTGAGGAAAACAGCTAACGAGACCGAGGAAATTCCGGTCTTACGGCTTACTGAAAAGAGTGGAAGTCACCTTGATGATACTGTTGCCCGAGAAACTCCGGTAACTATCGTCTTCAATAACCAGGAGATGGTAACACTTCTTTCTTCCCCAAAAGATTTAAACTACCTCGCTGTTGGTTTTCTTTTTTCTGAGGGATTAGTCAAAAGTAAAGAGGACATAAAAAAATTCATGGTTGATAAGCAAAAGGGTGTGGTACGAGTGGCAACTAACAAAGATACAGAGCAAGCCAGTGAATTAGCCTTTAAGCGTATTATCACTTCTGGCTGTGGGCGAGGAGCTTCTTTCTACAGCGCCGCAGATATCGAGTTAGCCCAAGTCGAATCTCGCATTAAAATATCCGTTCCTAATATCTTATCCCTGATTCATGCTTTCCAGCACCGTTCCGAAGTATACCGAGCTACTGGAGGAGTTCACAGCGCTGCTTTGTGTGATAATAGGAGCATTCTGGTCTTTAATGAAGATATCGGTCGGCACAATGCCATAGACAAAATTTTCGGAGAGTGTCTACTGAAAGACATTACCACCAAAGATCGGGTCGTACTTACCAGTGGGCGAATCTCATCGGAAATATTACTCAAAATAGCCAAAAGGAATATCCCGCTCATCGTCTCTAAATCGGCGCCAACTGATTTGGGCGTGAAGTTGGCCAATGACTTGGGCATAACCCTGCTTGGGTTTGTCCGCGGTAAACGGATGAATGTTTATACCCATGATTGGAGAATAGTAACCGATGACTAATAATAATGACGAACTTATCGAGCAGATTAGACGCCTGAAGAAAGAAACAAAAGCCATTATCCTGTCTCATAACTATCAATTGGGCGAAGTCCAGGATATCGCCGATTTCGTCGGCGATTCTTTAGAGCTAAGTCAAAAAGCAGCGAAAACCGATGCCGATGTCATTGTCTTCTGCGGTGTCCACTTTATGGCTGAAACCGTCTCGATCCTCTGCCCGCACAAGACAGTCTTACTCCCCGACATGCATGCCGGCTGTCCACTGGCCAATATGATTACACCTCAGCGCTTGCTGGAGAAAAAGACGGAATATCCACAGGCGATAGTGATGTGTTACATTAATTCCTCAGCCGCGGTCAAGGCTGAGTCTGACATTTGTTGTACCTCGGCTAACACTGTCCGACTCGTGCAGAAGGTACCATTAGGTAAAGAAATACTGTTTGTCCCTGACCAATACCTAGGAAGTTTCGCCGCTGCCGAAACGGGACGGGAAATGATTCTGTGGCCGGGATACTGTCCGACTCACGTTAGAATCCAGCCACAGGATATTTTGAGACTAAGAACTGAGCATCCACACGCTAAGGTCGTTGCTCATCCCGAATGCCGGACAGAGGTTACGGCTTTAGCGGATGCTGTCTTGAGCACTGGCGGTATGATTCGTTTCGCTCGCGAATCCGAGGCTAAAGAAATCATTATCGGGACAGAAATCGGAATTTTACACCGATTACGTAAGGAAAATCCCGGGAAGAGCTTTATTCCTGTCTCCGAACAAGCTGTTTGTCCCAGGATGAAACTCATCACTCTGGAAACAATTCTCTGGTCTCTAGAAAGCATGGAGCATCAGGTAAAGGTACCAGAGGAAACTCGCCTCAGAGCAAAAAGAGCCGTGGACAGAATGCTTGAGGTTTTATGAATTTCGATTCTCTACTTTAGCTTTAGGCACCAACCTTTCGGGCAGCTTCACCTATTATTGGTTTGACTTGTTGTGTCTTCTATACTAAAGTATGGATGGATCAAGTAAACCGGGTGACCGCCCTGATACTATCGGGGAGGAAAGTCCGAACTCCACTGGGCAGGATGCTGGGTAACACCCAGGAGGGGCGACCCTACGGAAAGTGCCACAGAAAATACACCGCCCCGATTTTATCGAGGTAAGGGTGAAATGGTGAGGCAAGAGCGCACCAGCGGCTGGGTAACCAGCCGGCTCGGAAAACCCCATCCGGAGCAAGACCAAATAGAGGGACGAAAGGGTGCCCAGCCTAGTCCCTGGGTTAGTCGCTTGACCCCGATAGTAATGTCGGGGCGAGATAGATGGTCACCGTCCCGATTTAGTCGGGATACAGAATTCGGCTTACAGGTTTACTTGGCCAACTTTCCAGTTTGCTCTATGTCTGGTACTTTCCCCCCGGCAAGTCTTACCGTTCCTTCAATGGGCGGTTTATCGGCAGGTATAGCCTTTAAAATCTGTTCGAAAACTTTAAGGGAGCAAGGCAAATGTCGGAAAAAATGAGATTCACCGTAGTAACCATGCTCGTGCTGGTAAGCCTAGTTTTATCTTTTAGTGCTGGTTGTAGAGTGGCAAGTCAGGCCACACCTGGTCCGACTCAAAGTATCAAAGTAGTGAATGAGGCCTGGGACATCATTTTCGAGAACTATGTGGACCACACAAAGCTTGACCCTACCAACCTAAGTACGGAGGCGATTAAGGGTATGGTCAAGGCTTTAGATGACCCTTATACCACCTATATGAACCCTGAAACGTACAAGTTAAGCACGAGCGATTTTCAGGGGAAATTTCACGGTATCGGCGCTACGGTAGGGCTTAAAGATAATAAACTAACAATTATTGCGCCTATTCTGGATTCGCCGGCGGCTAAGGCTGGTATCAAACCCGGTGATACTATTCTAGAAATTAATGGCCAATCTACTGTTGGGATGAGTGTGGAGGAAGCAGTATCACGTATTCGAGGACCAAAAGGAACTGCCGTCAGACTACTCACCCAGCATCTGGATGAAGTTGAGCTCATCGAGATTGAGATAATTCGAGCGGAAATTAAACTACCCAGTGTCTCTTTTGGAATGGAAGGGGACATTGCCTATATCAAAATTAGTTACTTTACTGAGTATACTGATGAAGAACTACTGCCGGTGTTAGCCAATGTCGCCCAGAGTGGGGCAACTGGGATCATTCTTGATCTACGCAGTAATCCTGGCGGGTTACTCGGCACGGTAGTTGATGTCGCCAGCCACTTCATCAAGGAAGGAGTAATTGTCTCAACGGTAGATAATCAGGGAAGGAAAGAATCGTCACCAGTTAATTCCGGCGGTGCTAAAACTGACCTGCCAATAGTTGTCTTGACCGATAATCACAGTGCCAGTGGTAGTGAGGTACTAGCCGGGGCTCTGCAAGATTATGATCGAGCGATAATTGCCGGTACGCAAACCTATGGCAAGGGTAGTGTGAATAAACTGTATCGACTAGAAGATGGTTCCGGGCTATATATCACTATAGCTCGCTGGTTCACGCCTAATGGACGGATGATCGAAGGCAGAGGAATAACTCCAGACTATGAGCTTGATCTCAAGGGCAGTGATGCCATCCGTTGGGCTCTCGACTTTCTTTGGTCGACATCGTTGAACCCAGCCGGCCGCGTAGGGGGATAAGCGGTAATGAGGTAATCCCCGCTGATAGATGCTACAATAGTAGTTTGCTAGGAATATCGTCTTTGAAGTCAAAGGTACAATCGACTTGGGAACGTAATGGCAAAGGCTATATAGTTTATATCGCCTCGTTACTGGCAATGGTCGCCCTGATTGGCAACGTAAAGGAGAATACATGCGATTACAGGGAAAGGTAGCACTAATCACTGGGGCAAGTAGGGGTATTGGTCAGGCCATGGCAATAGGTTTCGCACAAGAGGGGGCCCAGGTAGTAGTCTCCGCAAGGACTATGGAATCAAGCTCAAGCCTGAAAGGCGGCTCATTGGAAGACACCGTATTACAGATTACTGAAACAGGAGGGACCGCGCTCGCAATTCCATGTGATGTATCCAA
This sequence comes from Dehalococcoidia bacterium UBA2162, assembly GCA_002335405.1. Taxonomy (GTDB): domain Bacteria; phylum Chloroflexota; class Dehalococcoidia; order Dehalococcoidales; family UBA2162; genus UBA2162. Next base: position 11,090 of record DCWM01000040.1, on the reverse strand, counting down.
CGAAATTCAAGTAAGGTTTTTGGTAGAGAAGACGCTTGCCGAAATGGGCCAGATTGACGTACTCGTCAACAACGCTGGCATTCTAAGTTCCGGGCCGATCACCCAATTCAACTCGACGGAATTCGAAGCCGTACTAGCAGTAAACCTCCTTGGCCCCTTCCTCACATGTAAGCATGTTCTGCCCAGCATGATTAAGAGACGCATTGGAAATATTATTAATATATCTTCCAGAAGCAGTATCTGGGATGAACCTGAATCTCTGGCCTACGGCCCGTCTAAGGCAGCTTTGAACAGGTTCACCCTAAACCTAGCACTGGATATGGCACAGTACAACATCGCAATAAATGCCCTCAGTCCTGGCCTAATTTCCTCAGAAATGACTAAAAACTGGAACCCCGGTAAGGACCGCTTAGGCAGAATGCCGGATTCCCCAGAGATTGTTATACCTGCGGCTACTTGGCTAGCTCAACAGGATGCATCGACATTCACAGGTAGACTGGTACACAGAGATGAGTTTGCGAAAACGTGGCCATAATCTTGGGAAAAAGAAAACCCCGAAGTATTCCGATCTATGACCGTCCCGGTGGATTGAGCCGAGGACTCCGGGGTTCAGTGCCTGTCTGTATTCCATAAGTCGGCATCGTTAAACCCAACCGGCCGCGTAGGGGGATAAGCGGCAATGATGTAACCCCCGCGCTGAAAAATGCTATAATAATAGTTATGCTAGGAATATCGTCTTTGAAGTCAAAGGTACAATCGACTTGGGAACGTAATGGTAAAGGCTATATAGTTTATATCGCCTCGTTACTGGCAGTGGTCGCCCTGATTGGCAACGTATTGGTATTAGCGACACCGCAGCAGCCACAGGAAGTCCCCATTAGTAAAGTTATCACCATACCCCTATCAGCATATCTGGGTAATCAAAAGATAGATAACGTCATTGAGCAGGGTCAATGGTTAATTGTTACGACTACTAACGGGGAGAAAATGAGAGCCAATATAGGAACCCTTAGCGATAATGAAAGGTATATCCTAGAGGGTTTTCTCCGCTGGTCAATGTCACTAGATATTCAAGACGTGGCCCGCAATCGCCTTAACATCGACCCGACTAACTTAAAGAAAGATCAGGTCCATTTACAGAGTTTGGTTCGCGAGATATTCACCGATAATGAAGCGGACAATATGACCACTACCTTGTTGAAGAATCTCGGAGTTCCGGGGTTAATGATATCACCAAATAAAGACACTGCTTCGCTCCAAGATGCTGATGTCAATACTAGAGTAAAATACGAGGTTAAACCCGAAGACGCCATTAATTGGGGTAGTCTGCTGATTGGCTTCTTACTGGGGGCGATTCCAATTGGCGCTGCACTTCTCTTCATGCTCTCTCGTGCTCGTAGGGCCAATAATTAAGATTAAGTCTCAGTCTCAGTCTTAGTCGGTTTTATCTTACGCAGTTTGTCTGGAGTTTCCAGATGGTCGATGTAAAGAATACCATTGATGTGGTCTATCTCATGCTCCAGAGCATGAGATAGAACTTTTTCGCCCCTAATTCGTATTTCCTTACCGCTTGGGTCGCGAGCTTTGACGATAATCGAGATTGCCCGTTTCACCTCGCCGACATAACCAGGAATACTGAGACAGCTCTCATCAACCACGCGTTCACCCGTCTTACGCACGACTTGAGGATTAAGCAAGACAATATCTTCTTCTTCCGGCAGACCAATGACAATCACCCGTAAGGGAATGCCGACCTGCGGGGCGGCCAGACCGATTCCCTCGGCAGCGTGCATTGTTTCCTGCATATCTCCGATGAGCTTCTGTATCGAGCCGTCAAAATACTTGACCCGTTTGGCTTTCTGCCGTAACATCAGGTCAGGTGCCAGGCGAATTGGAAGAATAGACATATTTCTTAATCACTAGCCACGATATATCGGGATTAATTAAATTATAACGAATTTGAGATGGTGAGTAAAATATATTTTTATATACTCTCTTAGTAGAAGTATTGGTTCTTCAAGTTAAACCGGTCCTATCGGGTCGATATCAATCCCCCACCCCCGCGGAAAAGGTATTTCCGAAAGAAAAGCTGATAGATTCGAGCCACGTAGTATGAACTGCCAGCGAAAATAGCCGCGACGTCGGTGAATAAAGGCTGGTGCCGGCCCGATGATATTGAGGTCGGTAATCCCTTGTGCCCCCCTTTCTGCGACGAGAGCTCGCTTCATTCTTTCCGCCTCCCGTCGGCAAAGATCATCGTTAGTATGACTATAAATCAGGCTCGCTAATGAGCTAAAAGGAGGCTGCCGAAGCTGCCGTCGGTAGTCAATCTCCTTTTCATAAAAGAGAACGTAGTCATGTTTGGCAGCCGCCCGAATAGCATAGTGTTCGGGGGCGTAGGTTTGAATGATTACCTGCCCGCTTAGGGAACCACGCTCGGCACGACCAGCAACTTGAGTGAGAAGCTGGAATGTCCTCTCCCCAGCGCGGAAGTCAGGTAGATTCAAACCCGTATCGGCATTGATGATACCAACCAGAGCAACCTGAGGTAAGTCCAATCCCTTACTCACCATCTGGGTACCAATCAGAATATCCGCCTGGTGGTCGCGGAATTTATCCATGATCACTTGGTGGGAATACTTCTGTCGAGTAGTATCACTGTCCCACCTTAATAACCGGGCTTGCCGGAAAGCTTGAGCCGTTTCTTGCTCTAACTTCTCGATACCCATACCAAGAAACTTAATGCGATGACTCTGACAGTATGGGCAAACTTGAGGAGGTGGTATTCGGTAGTTACACTGATGACATACCAAAGTATTTCTGACCGAATGGTATATCAACGGCACATCACAGCGGCGACAGCGTAGGACAAAGCCGCACTGGCGGCATTGGATAAAAGTGGCCCCTCCGCGCCGATTAAGGAAGAGAATCACCTGCTCATCGTCAGCCAAGGCTTTAGTTATGGCTTGAAACAAGGTACGACTGAGAAGACTTCGGTTTCCGGCCTTAAGCTCCTCCCTTAAATCGACGACTTCAACCCGGGGCAACAGGAAACTCTCTACGGAGGCCAGTCGTTCCGTAAGAGGGAGAAGTCGATAATCACCTCTTTGGGTATGATAAAAGGTCTCGACATCAGGAGTGTCGCTGCCCAGAATAACCACAGCACCACTTAGTTCGGCCAGTTTGATAGCAGCATTACGAGCGTGATAACAATGGGGGAACTGGTCGGACTGCTTGTAATTCCATTCATGCTCTTCGTCAATCACAATCAGGCCCAGTTCCGGCTGAGGAGCAAAAAGAGCGCCCGGCGGACCGATAACCACATCAAACTTCCCATCTCTAATTCTCTGCCACTCATCAAATCGCTCCCCTAGGGAGAGCTGACTGTGGAGAACAGCCACCCTGCCAGGAAAGCGCGTGACGAAACGTTTAATCGTCTGGGGTGTCAACGCAATTTCCGGAACCAGAACGATACCTCTTTTCCCTAATTTCACGGTTTCCGCTAACGATTGGAGATAGATTTCCGTCTTACCATTACCGATGGCGCCGTGAAGTAGAAAAACTATCGGCGGAACGTTCCCCTTAGTGGTTTCCGACAAGCTCGACTGGACGGCCTTGAAGGCTGATAACTGGGCCGCGGTCAGTGGTAATGACGGCGATGAGGTCATCTTCAGGTAAGCCAGGGGATCGCGCCTCGATACGATGGGCTGCATAGTGACTAAACCCTTCTTGACCAGAGCATCAGCCACAATCTTAGCACAATTACCCTTCTGTCTCACTTTCGTGAGACATGCTTGTCTGAACTGCTGAACGAGGAGGTCGAGTAGAGCCGCCTGCTTACTGGCTCTTCGGCGTAGTCTCGCTGCTTCTAACTGAGCTTTGTCCGCGGTAATAGTTAGGCTAAGGTAGAGATCTATCTTCGGCTTGACTTTAATTGGTTCCGGTTCGTAGCTTCTAACCAAGAGTCTTCGTCTGACCAGTTGGGCGACGAGACGTTGAGCATTCTCCTTACCTAAACTCTTTTCCAGCTCTCGCATCCTCACTTGTCGAGACTGTTTTGGGAATAACTCAAGGATTCGTTTTTGAGCTGCACTAAGCCGAGATAAATCAAAGCCACCGGGAATTGTCGGCGAGATAAAAGTTTGAGCCTTACGCTCAAATCCAGGTGGTAGCATGAGAGCAACGCCATCGAATATTGATGCCAGATAGTAGTCACTGAGCCAGTAAGCCAACTCTACTTGGGTGGATGACAATACCGGACGGGTCTCAATAATACCGACGATTTCTTTGGTTTCTTCTACCGCTGGTTGATCACTGAGCTTTAGGACGATACCTTGCAAGAGCTTAGCACCAAAAGGAACCCAAACAGCCTGTCCCACCTTAATGGTAAGACTAGGAGGTATGGCGTAACTGAAAGTCCGACGCTGCGCCACAGGGGAATTAACACAAACCTCGGCATAATTCATAGCCGACTCCTGCCTCGACTAAAGCCGGGATTAACCCGGCTCCGATGACGGCTCTGGAGGTGATTCCTTCTCTACGACGCGCCTCTCCTTGATACGAGATGCCCGTGCGCTCAATCCACGCAGATAGTAAAGTCGAGCGCGACGAACCTTACCCCTCCGAACGATTTCGATTTTCTCCACGCGCGGCGAATACAAGAGAAAGGTACGCTCGACGCCTACCCCATAGCTGACTCGCCTTACGGTAACGGTAGACCCGGCGGCGCCGCGTCTTAAGCGGATAACTACCCCTTGAAACACCTGGATGCGTTCCTTGTCCCCTTCGACGACTTTGATACTGACCCGGACGCTATCGCCTGGGGCCAATTCCGGAATATTGGGATTTGGTTTGATGTCAACTAGTGAAGCGATATCCATATAATATTACTCCCTATCTGTTTATCTCTGTTTTCTTACTACTCAGTTAGAGTCTTCAACTTACTGAGTAAATATTTTTCCTCTGAACTTAAACTGGCTTTATTGAGAAGCTCCGGACGGCGCCGCAAAGTACGGAGAACCGCCTGCTCACGACGCCACCTGGCAACCTCACCATGGTTTCCGGAAAGTAGAACCTCCGGCACAGCCCATCCGCGATACTCCGGGGGGCGCGTGTATTGTGGATATTCTAGCAGATCGGTGGCATAGGAGTCATCTACCGCAGATGCTTCCGAACCAAGAACTCCGGGTATTAGCCTGACCACAGCATCAGCCACAACCATCGCTGGCAATTCGCCGCCACTTAATACATAATCACCAATACTGATTTCATCGGTAGCCAAGTACTCAATGACCCGTTCATCAACCCCTTCATAGTGGCCGCAAATCAGAACTAGACGGCTATATTGTGATAACTCGAAAGCGATCTGCTGGGAAAAAAGACGCCCTTGCGGAGTGAGCAGGATAATCGGCATAATATCTGCCCCTTGTTGTTGTAATCCCCCAGGCTTTAGTGCCTCGACAGCTTGAAAGATCGGCTCCGGTTTGAGTACCATGCCAGCACCGCCACCGTAGGGATAGTCATCGACGGTATGATGCTTATCATGAGTCCAGTCTCGAATATTATGGGTGTTAAGCTGAACCAACTCGCGGTTGACCGCCCGTTTAAAGATACCGGTGGTTAGCGGACCCTCAAACATTTGAGGAAAGAGCGTCAGGATATCAATTTGCATAAACCATATTTTAGCACATCTCGGAGTGGTGTCAAAACTTTGAGACGGATTGCATTTATTGCCCCCAGATAGCGTCCACAACTTTCATTCTCGTCACCCCATACACCGGCAAGAAGACGGCCACCATTGATACGCCTAGTAGTGTAACAGCCATGTACGTTAGGTCGAGCAGACCGACCAGCAGATAGACCGAGCCGAACGGGAAACGGAACGGATACTGTGCTTCCAGTGGTATTACCACCGTAAAAAAGAGTAAACCCGCCAGCGCAATACCCAGCACGGCAAGAAACATCACCCGCATCAAGTATGCCAGCATAATAGAGCTTGACGTTATTCCGATGGCGAGCTGGATACCAATCTGTCTGCGACGATTGGTGACATCGATGTAAGTTACGATGAAAACTGTGATACCGGCCACGAGAATATTGACTATATTCATTATCGCTCTGATGACGTTGAAGCTATCCGTCATACTGCGCACAATACCAGCATAGTCCTGCCAAGTAAGAATCTTGAGGCCACTCCTGATATCACTGATTTGGGTGATGATTGACTGCGTATTGGTATGATCGGTCGTCTTTATATGAATATATGCCGTATGGTCTTTGGTATTGGGCATTAGCGATTCGAATTCGGCCTGTGTGATAAAGGTTTGCACATCAGTCTGGATAAACTCTGTGTAGAAGATACCTTTGACCGTGTACTGTTTCTCGACACCGTTACCGAATGTGATCTTTATCTTGTCTCCGGCATGCACTCCCTGCAGGGACCTTGAATATAGTTCGATATCTGGCTTATCCGCCCCCGCTACCTGCATACCGAGAAGAATCTGGTCACGATCTTCAGAAGTAAGATAATCACCTTCGATCATGGATTGGTTAATCTTAAACACTTGTTGTTCCAAGTCAGGCTGCACTCCGAAGACGACGGCACTGGTCCGATTACCATTGAAGCTCATTTGAGCCCCCAGAGTAATTCTTGTAGTGGCCGCTACTACCCCATGAATATTCATGATGCTGGTCAGTAGGCCTTGTGCGTTGCCAAGCAACGGCGCTTTGTCGCTACCGGATGTGATGACGATGTCACCACTGTAAGTAGTAATCAGTTTGTCATTAGCGCCAGAGACCAAGCTGCCCAGTAGGCTGGGCACGAATAATAGGTTTAACCCCACTAGGGTAAGAATCAATATGGTAAGCACAACCACATTCGGATTTCCCTTCCTAATAGAGGTAAACCCGAGTAGACTAGCGACTCTGAATGAGTTCACGTCAAATATATATCCTCGCTGATATTACCATCGCTGAGGATAATTGTACGACGGCCGTACTGACGATCGACTGGGTCATGTGAAACAAAGATAACGGTCACTTTCAATTCCCGGTTCAACTTAAAGAGTGTCTCCATCACGAATTTACCCGACACCGTGTCGAGATTGGCACAAGGCTCGTCAGCCAGTAGGAGCCGTGGACTATTAATCAAGGCGCGAGCGATGGCAACCCTTTGTTGTTCGCCACCGGAAAGCTCTTTAGGGTAATGACGGATTCGATCGGCTAGGCCAACCATCCCCAGTAATTCTTTAGCGCGTTGCTTATAGTCGATATTTTTACGGCCCAGCATCATACCAGGTAAATACACATTTTGGTGCGCGGTCAGCTCGCCCAATAGCGCATATTCCTGAAAGACATACCCCAAATACTGTAAACGTAGTTGTGCCCGTTTACCCTCGGTTAATCTAGTGACTTCCCTATCTCCGAAAAACACACGGCCGGAAGTAGGCCGGTCAAGTAGTCCTATTTGTTTAAGTAAGGTAGATTTACCGGAGCCGCTTCGACCTGCAAGACCTAACATCTCTCCATCTGGAATGAGGAACGAAACCGCATCTAGTGCTTTTACCCTAACGCGACCCATCACGTATATTTTAGAAAGTTCCTCAATTTTATACATTATCCATCATGCGCAACTCTTACCCCTGATTGAAGCAATCCTTCCAACACTTGACTGTTTCTTTGGGTGGCATGACCGGGTCCTGTCCATAGTAGAAGTACCGACAGACTTTCACTCGCACATTACGACGTAGTGTTAATCCCCCATGAAAGCTACCAAAAAAACCCCCATTTTTCCACAAAGGAGAGGGATTAAAAAACGGGGGAAAGGCTAATATTTACTATTGAATTTTATTTTTTATCATACCCACCAGATTGGCGAAGGCTTCCGGCTCCTTGACGACCATATCAGCGAGCATCTTCCGATTAATCTCGATTTCCGATTTTTTCAAGCCATCCATCACCTGGGCATAAGTTAACCCGTGGACCCGGCTCAGCGCATTAATTCTTACAATCCATAAACGCCGCATATCTCCCTTACGTTCGCGACGATGGAAATAGGCATAGCTCAAGGCATGAAGCATCGATTCGTGGGCCCGACGATAAAGTTTATGGCGGCTGGCCCGATGCCCTTTCGTTAAGGCAAGCACTTTCTTGTGTCGGCGATGACTAGAGACACCCGTTTTTACTCTTGGCAAGGTTTCTCTCCTCTCTATTATACTCCATAAGGGACCAGCCTTTTAATTCGTTTTTTGTCCCTAGGATTGAGCAAGAGCATCTCATCGAATTGGCCCCTGGCTCGTTTCGATTTATTGATTCGTAGATGGCTCTTACCCACCTTAGTCCGCATAACTTTACCGCTACCAGTAATACTGAAGCGCTTCTGTGCCCCTTTATGAGTTTTGATTTTAGGCATTTAAACTTCCCTTTCTATTTCTCTCTGTTCCCTAGTTTTTCGCTTTCGCTAAGACTCCCGGTACTAATACGATAACCATTCCTGTCCCTTAGCCTTTCTCGTTTTCGGTAGGGCTCCCGGCGCTAATACAATAACCATTCTTTTTCCCTCCATCACCGATCGCCCCTCAACCGCCGCCACCTCTTTAAGCGATTCCACCACCCCCTGCAGCAATCTCCAACCTAATTCCGGATGCGTTATCTCACGTCCCCGAAACACAACTACCACCCTGACCTTATCCCCGGCATTCAGCAGTTTCCCTATTACCCTGACCTTAGACACTAAGTCGTGGGCACCAATGCTCGGGCGCAACCGGACTTCTCGTAAAACTGGCGTCTTCTGGCTCTTTCTGGCTTCACGATCTTTCTTGGCCTGCTCATACTTAAACCTACCATAGTCAAGCAAACGACACACCGGCGGTACGGCTGTTGCCGCCACCTCAACCAAATCGAGCCCATGGGCCCCAGCTACCTCTCGTGCCTGATACAAGGGCATGACCCCAAGCTGCTCCCCCTTCTCTCCCACCAGCCGAACCTCCCGAGCCCGAATCTCCTCGTTAACACGTTGCCTTCTAACTATGTCCTAGTTTACCTCCGAGACACCAAAATGTTACAAAGAAAATATAGCACATACCTTACAACTAATCAAATCATAATTCGAGAGAATGTTTCCTAAGGCATATATTACGAGAAGTCTCGATATAATCGTGGCGATATACCAATCCCAATGAGAGAGAAAGTACTACGCCCCTCCCATATTACTTCGCCTTCCGTCTCCATCGGAATAGTCTCCCAATGACCACATAAAGCTTTGCCTGGTTAGTAAGCACCCTCCGCCTTATTGGCGATAGCGGTTTTTACCATCTCCTTAAGACTTCCAAACGGCTGTGCCGCCAACTGCTCACCCCGGCGCAAACGGACAGAAACGGTCGACGCCGCCACTTCTTTATCACCAACCAACGCCATATATGGTACCTTTTCCAGTTGTGCCTGTCTAATTTTAGAATTCACACTTTCCGAACGGGCATTAACCTTTACACGGATACGTTCGCTTCTCAGCTCAACCTCAAGTTTACGGGCATAGTCAAGGTGACGATCGGCTACAGGAATCACAACCACCTGAACTGGAGCTAGCCAGACCGGAAAAGCACCGGCATAGTGCTCGATAAGACAAGCCAGAAAACGCTCCATACTACCCAGCACCGTACGGTGCACCATAACTACTTGATGCTCACGACTGTCTTCCCCAACATAGCTCGCATCAAAACGGTGGGGCAGATTAAAATCAACCTGGATAGTCGGGCCTTGCCACATCCTCCCTAGTGCGTCTTCTAGTTTAATATCGATTTTCGGACCGTAGAATACACCACCCCCCGGGTCTACATCATATAGAATCTTTTGTCGGACCAAAGCTCTTCTCAACATCTCGGTAGCCTCTTCCCACATCTCGTCCGAACCAGCAAATTTCTCGGGCCGAGTTGAGAGGAAAATTCGATAACTAGTAAAGTCAAAGGTTTCCATCATAAAGCGGGCTAAATTTAATACCCCGACGACCTCTTCCTCTAGCTGGTCAAAACGACAAAAGATGTGGGCATCATCCTGAGTAAAGCCTCTGACCCGGGAAAGGCCGTGGAGCACGCCGGAACGCTCATAACGATAGACTGTGCCCATCTCAGCGTAGCGTAGCGGCAGCTCGCGATAACTGCGGAGCTTCGTTTTGTAAATCAAAATATGCCCTAGGCAATTCATAGGTTTAATAATATATTCCTGCCCATCCACATCCATAGGACTATACATATTCTCCTGGTAGAAATCGAGATGCCCGCTCGTCTGCCACAAGCCAGCCTTAGCGACGTGCGGAGTGTAGACAATATCATAACCCCGCTTAAAATGCTCATCCTTCCAGAAATCCTCAATTACTTGGCGGATTATTGCTCCCTTGGGGTGCCAGTGCACTAACCCAGGACCGGCTTCCTCATGAATACTGAAAAGACCAAGCTCTACCCCCAATTTCCTATGGTCACGCCAACTGATCTCTTCGAGCATCTTCAGGTGCTGAGACAAAGCCTCCTTGCTGCCAAAGGCAATACCATAGATGCGCTGGAGCATAGGATGGTGCTCATCACCCCGCCAGTAAGCCCCAGCAATACTAAGTAACTTGAAAGCTTTAATTTTACCAGTCGAACTCACATGAGGCCCTTGGCATAAGTCGACCAAAGCACCCTGGCGATAAATGCTAACCCTTGCCTCTGGGATTCCATCGATCAACTCCAGCTTATAGGGTTGAGCCGCAAATAATCCTCGAGCCTCCTCTTTAGTCATCTCTTGACGGACAAAAGGCAGATCAGCAGCCATTATTTCCGCCATTCTAGTCTCAAGAACCGATAAATCAGCCGGGGTCAACGCCCGAGGCAAATCAAAATCATAATAAAAGCCATTTTCAATGGCCGGACCGATACCGAACTTAACTTCGGGGAATACCGACTGAACCGCCTCCGCCATAACGTGAGCCGTAGAATGACGCATTATGTCAATCTCCGCCTCAGCCTGCGTTTTTTGCTCTCTGCTAACTGCCATTATCGAAATCAATTATAGCAACCCACAGTGATAAGTGCAATTCATGTTGACAAACTAATTTTCTT
>DCWM01000008.1 GCA_002335405.1 Dehalococcoidia bacterium UBA2162 | reverse complement strand
GCCGCAATCCCTACCTGAAGTTGCTCAATAACCTTTAGCCGCCGTTTTTTCTCCTCAGGCGGAACATCGTCCTTAAGTTCCCGCGCGGCAATCGTTCCCGGCCTTATCGAATAAGCGGCAACATGAACCGTATCGAACTTCAAGTCAGCAAGTAAATCCTCCGTTTGTCGGAATTGCTCCTCACTTTCTGAAGGAAAACCGACGATGACATCGGTACTCAGAGCGACTTCCGGCATTTTCTGACGGAGCTCCGCGATTAGTTCCCGATAGCGCTCCACCGTATAGCCCCGCCCCATTACCTTAAGAAGAGTATTACTACCCGACTGAACGGGCAGATTTATCTGCTCGCAAACTTTATCGAGGCGGACAACGGCATCGATCAGTCCAGCATTCATATCTTTCGGGTGATTGGTCAGAAAACGCAAGCGCACCAGACCATCGACCGTATTGAGCTCCCCCAGCAAGCCAGCCAGATCGGAATTCTCCGACAGATCATGCCCGTAGGCATCAACATTTTGCCCCAGTAGGATAATTTCTTTGACGCCACGGCGCACCAGCTCTCTAACCTCACAGACTATTTCCGCGAGCGGATGGCTCTTTTCCCGACCACGACGGTAGGGAACGATACAATAGGAGCAAAATTGGTCACAACCCTGAATAATGGGAACATAGACACTGGTGGAAGGGTGCTGCGGTAATGTCTGCCCCATATTAAATACGGAACACTCCGTCTCGTTAAGCCATGACGGAAAGTCACCCGGCTTAAAAAAGTAGTCGACATGGGGAAAATCCTTTTTCATCTCCTCCGCATTAGAATTCACCAGACAACCGGTTACCGCTAAGGTTAAGTTTGGATGTAATTTCTTCAGCGGCTTAATAGTATGGAGCTTGTTAATGACACGGTTTTCGGCATGCTCGCGCACGACACAGCTATTGAGCACAATAATATCGGCACTCTCAGCTCTAACCGCCGCCCGGTAACCTCGCTGCTCTAAAAAGCTGGCAAGCCGTTCCGATTCTGCCTTATTCATCTGACAGCCAATTGTCCAGATATGATATCTAGGCATATCCCTTCAACCTATGACGATTGTTTGATAAAGCCCACAGAATAAAACCACAAAAACCAGTTGGCACACTCACTCAGACTGGCCGAAAACCAGAACTGATTCCTGGCGGAGGGAGCGGGATTCGAACCCACGACCCCAGTTTCCCAAGGTAAGCGCTTAGCAGGCGCCCGCACTAGGCCACTATGCGATCCCTCCAAACTACTATATTGTATTTTAATCTGTATTTTTTGACAACAGTAATCCATCTACATTTGGTTATTTCTCTCTACAGCGAGTAAACTACCCTGCGCATTGACGACTGGCGCTACGGATTATAAACTAAGAGACGATGAACTGGCTGGATATCGTAATTATCGCGGTTTTGGTTCCCGGCGCCTTTACCGGTTTGAGAACAGGGCTGATAAAAGCTTCTCTCTCTCTCGCCGGCTTAATCGTGGGCATCAATTTGGCGGGACGTTACTACCTTGCCCTTGCCGAGCAACTAACCTTTATCCCTCAGGAGAAAGTATCGCAAATTATCGGTTTTACCATCATTTTACTCTGCATCATACTAATCGTCGGTCTACTTACTCGGCTAATCTCGATGGTGATGTCGGGCTGGGTCAATCGTTTGGGCGGTGTCGTCTTTGGCTTGGCGATGAGCGCCCTGTCCGTCAGCATCTTACTCGCTATCTGGGTTAAGTTCTTCGGAATGAGCCGAATCGTCGGTGATTCTGGCTTAGCGAGTCTATTACTAAACCAGCTTCCTGCCGTACTGGCGCTACTTCCGTCTGAATTTGACGTGATTCGTTCGTTCTTTAAGTAAGAAAACCCCTGAGGTGTACCACAAGTCATTCCAAACGAAACGAAGAATCCATTCCCCGCGAAAACATATGGATTCTTCAGTCACTACGTTCCTTCGGAAAGACATAAAACCATTCTCGAACGTCCTCCAAGGTACCCCTTAGCACTTGACAGATTAATCTGGAGTAATATATGGAGTCTCACCAGGATGAAGAGTTTGCCATTTAGACAGTAGTGCCTCATGACTTTCCTCACAGTCAGGGTCTGGTATGCAACAATCGACGGGACAGACTGTAACACACCGGGGTGAATCATAAGAACCAGTACATTCAGTGCACTTATCGGAGGCAATCACATAGATGTCTCCCTCTTCTGTGATAGCCTGATTGGGACACGAAGGCTCGCACGCACCGCAGCTAATGCACTCATCCGTAATATGATACGCCATGTAATAACCCTCCTTTCAACTATTTTGTAATCTTCCCGAAGCAGTCTTACGACTGATGATTAGTTTTTCCCTAAGAGCGTCCGCTACCGGCTTGGGCACTAGGTCACCAATATTACCCCCCAACCGAGCCACTTCCTTGAGCAAACTTGAGCTGAGGAACTGATACTTCAGACTAGCCATCAAACAAACCAGTTCACAGTCCGGCGCCAGATTTTTATTCATTAAAGCCATCTCGAACTCTCCCTCGAAATCGGCCCCAATTCTTAGCCCGCGCACTAAAGTCTCCGCCCTCACCCGCTGAGCAAAGTCAACGGTCAACCCAGTATAAGATTGCACCTCTACATTAAGTAAGTCAACTACCGACTGCCTAGCCAACTGCATTCTCTCCCGTATGGTGAAGAGTAAATTTTTGTCCGGCGTATCATAGACAGCAATAATAACCTTATCAAAAAGCCTGGCCGCTCTCGTAGCAATATCCAGATGGCCATTAGTTACCGGGTCGAATGTCCCGGGATAAACAGCGGTGGTCACACCGAGCCCTCTTTTCGATACACCGCGATACAACTGTCACCATGACGATGCTCTTGAAGCCGTATCAATGTACCATGAGTCGAATTTAAAGGACGATAGGGCGGATGGGTTACGACCACAATTGTCTTTACTCCAACCAGTTGAGAACTCGCCAATTTCTCCAGTAAATCACCGATGAGCGGATTGTTGTAGGGCGGGTCAATTAATATAATACTATACTCTTTATCCATAAAGGAAAGAGCTCTGGACACATTACAACAGTAAACATGAGCCCTCTCGACCAGTTTGGTTTTCTCAAGATTTTCCTTGATTATGGCACAGCACTTCGGCTCGCGCTCAACAAAATCAGCCCAGCCTGCACCACGACTCAATGCCTCAATACCTAAAGCCCCACTTCCAGAGAACAGATCCAACACCCGCGCCCAGTCATCGATCAGATTTTCCGAAATAGAAAAAATCGCTCCTCGGACCAAGTCGGTAGCGGGACGAGTAGGGCCTTTGGCTACCTTAAGGTGGTGACCTTTAGCCTCTCCAGTAATCACACGCATCATATTCGATAATAGCTAGTTTTAGTAGCTATTGTCAATCCTCTAATCTCATTACTAAGGAGACATCCACCTCCGTGATTTCTTTGGTGCCAGCTCGCTACTACGATTTATTTTCTCCTGCCACTGGCTTTCCGTCAGACCTAGCCGATGGAAAATATCATCGATGTAACGCAGGTAGTATTGATAGTCAAAAAGCTTGTCCAGCTCTTCTGACGGTAAACTAGCGGTAACTTCCGGATCAGCCTTTAACAGACTAAGAAAATTCCGCCCTGTTCGCCACGATTTCATCGCGTTGCGCTGCACTTGTTCGTAGGCTTTCTGCCGGCTCGAACCTTTATCGATGAGAGCTAACATCACCCGCTGCGAAAAAATCAGCCCTTTGGTCAGCTTCAGATTATGCTTCATCCGCTGGGGATAAACCTGCAACCCCCTCATTACTGAGGTAAAAACATCAAGCGAGTAATCCACGACAAGACAAGTGTCCGGAAAGATAATACGCTCCGTAGAAGAATGGCTTATGTCACGCTCGTGCCACAAAGCAATATTTTCCAAGGAAGTAAGAGCAAAACCTCTGACCAACCGAGCTAAGCCACAGACACGCTCGCAAAGTTCCGGATTACGCTTATGGGGCATCGCCGAAGAGCCGGTCTGTCCCACTGCAAAGGGCTCTTCGACCTCACGGGTTTCAGTTCTCTGCAATCCCCTAATCTCGGTGGCAAATTTCTCCAGTGAAGCAGAGACTACGGCGAGCGTGGTGACAAACTGAGCATGGCAGTCACGCGATAGAATCTGGCTAGATACCGGAGCTGAAGCCAACTTCAACCGGGCACAAGCCTTCTCCTCAACCTCAAGCGAAAGTGTAGCATAAGTACCGACGGCTCCGGAAATCTTACCCACGGCGATAGCTTTGGTCGCTTCGTTCAGCCGTCGTCGATTACGATTCATCTCATCAATCCACAAAGCCAACTTCAAACCGAAGGTGATCGGTTCCGCATGGACACCATGAGTGCGTCCCATCATCACCGTATATTTATATTTGAGCGCCTTTTCAGCCAATACCGAAATAAGCTCCTTCATATCCTGGTTAAGTAATTCAGCCGCCTCAACGAGCTGTAAACTGAGGGCCGTATCCATAACATCAGAGGAAGTCAGACCCAGATGGATAAAACGTGATTCCTCACCAAGACTTTCTGAGATAGAATTAAGGAAGGCAGTTACATCGTGGTGCGTCTCTTTAAGAATTTCCTCCATACGTTTCAGATTAAGTCGGGCCAGCTTAAGCTTAGGTAGTGCCTTTTTCGGGATAACGCCTAATTCAGCCCAAGCTTCACAGACAGCAATCTCTACCTCAAGCCACTTCCTAAACTTGTTCTCATCCGACCACACCCGTCTCATCTGAGGCCGGGAATAACGCTTAATCATCGGCTTTCTCCTCAAAAAGTCTTAGATTTGCAGGTCGCTCCGATATTTTTCGTAGGTTTTTCTGATTTCTTCGTACTTTAGCCCCAGAATCTCCGCCGTGAGGTAGGCAGCGTTCTTAGCTCCAGACATGCCAACTGCCATACAAGCTACCGGTATCCCTGCCGGCATCTGGACAATTGAATAGAGGGCATCAATACCCTTTAGTTCGCTACTGGCTAAGGGCACACCGATAACCGGCAGAGTCGTCCAGCTCGCTAGAACGCCGGGCAGATGGGCGGCGGCGCCAGCGGCGGCGATAATAACTTCGATTCCCCGTTCTCGTGCCGTCAGCCCATACTGTCGCGCTTTCTCCGGGGTACGATGGGCAGAGATAACATTAACCTCATATTCAATACCAAATTTCTGCAAGACATCCAGCATTGGCTGGACAGCTTCAGTGTCCGATTTTGACCCCATAACTACGCTGACTAATGGCATCTTTACACCTTACCCCCTTCCCTCATAAATATCCTAAACTCGAATTCCTAAGCCCTAACCAAATTCAAAATTCCAATCTTTAGAGCTTTGTATTTAGTATTGCATCTAAAAAGGGCTTCGCCCCCCTATATTCTCGGTATTACATCTCTGTTATACCAGCAATATCCTTACGGTAGTAACAACCATCGAAATGTATTCGCGAGACATTATTATAAACCTTTTCTCTGGCTTCGGCGATAGTTTTCCCCATCGCCACCACCGTTAATACTCGCCCGCCATCAGTTAATATCTCTCCTGGTTTTGAACCTGGTTTTGTCCCGGCATGAAATACCAAGATATCACTGTCCAGATTATCCAGACTAATAGGGAAGCCCGTTTTATAGCTATCCGGATAGCCGGCAGACGCCACGACGACACCGACGCAGGCATCCTCGCTCCACTCTATATTTACCCGATCAAGTTCCTTATTAAGTATCGCCAGTATGATATCTACCAAGTCGGTTTTGAGCCGAGGCAGGATAACCTGAGCTTCAGGGTCACCGAACCGGGCATTAAATTCTAGGACTTTTGGTCCATCATTGGTAATCATTAACCCACCGTATAGAACACCCTCGTAGTGTCTTTTTTCCTTTTGCATCGCTCTGACGGTACGCGTCATAATGGTCTCAGCTATCGCCCTATCTACTTCTTGACTAAGAACATGCGACGGGCTATAACTACCCATACCACCGGTATTAGGTCCACGGTCACCGTCAAACACCCGTTTATAATCACAGGCAGATACCATCGGAACCACGGTATGAACGTCAGTGAAAGCAAAGGAACTCACCTCTTTGCCCGATAGATATTCCTCAATAACCACACGATCACCCGCCGAACCCAATCTTTTTGACTCCATAAAGCAAGTAAGAGCCTCCAGTGCTTGGGGAATAGAACGGGCAATAATTACTCCTTTGCCCGCCGCCAGCCCATCTGCTTTAATCACGATGGGCAGCTTATGCTTCTGGACATACTCTCTTGCCAGAGTATAATCGGAAAAACTGGAGCTGTAGGCACATGGTATATTATACTTCTGCATCAACTCCTTGGCGAATACCTTACTTGACTCTATCTCAGCAGCTAGTTTACTCGGAGCAAAGATTTGCATACCCCGGATATTAAACTCGCCGGCAATACCACTAACCAGTGGTGCCTCGGGACCAACTACAGTAAGCTCAACTCCCTTCTCCTGGGCTACCCTCACCAGCGACTCGGTATCAGTAGAGATAATATCCAGGTTTTGGGCAATTTGAGCCGTACCAGCATTACCCGGCGCGACATAAATTTCCCTAACTTTAGGACTCTGGGCTAACTTCCAGACGAGAGCATGCTCCCTCGCCCCACCCCCAACAACCAGTATCTTCAGAGTTTACCCTACCCCCTGTATCCCCTTCTCGCCTTGAAATCAGGGGAAAAGATACGACTATTCTATAATAAGTCTCGGCGCTCCCGCAACGGGGGCAGATTTTTCTCAACTTCCAGACAGTATCTCTGGTGAACCTGCTCCAATATTCGTCAGTCTAACCAGAGCACCATCATCTTTTCCATCCCCTATGAACCCGCCGGAGAGCACCGTTGTGGTTCGACAAGCTCACTGCGAACGACTTCGTCATCAGAATTTTCTATGCCACTAAGTAACAGACACTCTCAATTATCTCCTCAGATATGTAACTCAATGATGTCACCATCCTTCATGATATGGTCTCGCCTAACCATGATACCAGCGTGTTTCCCCGATCCCCAGACCCGAGCATATTTCAGCCTAGCCAGAAAATCCTTATGCACCTCGACCGCAGTATCTTCGAGAGTAGCGCCCCTCGACAGAACTATCGGCTCGCTAAAGTCCGGTTTGTCGCCGGGAGCTTTGGTATAGACTCGAATAACATCCAGCATCTCATAAAGTTTGAGTTTCAACTCTTCCAACCCAATACCATTTTTTGCCGAGATGACCACAATCGGCAGCTTATCCCGAAAATTCTCCTCCAGAGCGACAAGGCTCTCTTTAGTTTGAGACAGGTCTATCTTGTTAGCAGCAATAAGAACCTTTTTATGATAGACAATACCAGTCTGTTCCTCTTCAGCCTTACCACTAACAAGCTCTATTCGCATCTTACCCAGAGCAGCAGTGATGGCCTCCATTTGAACCAATGAGTCGCTGTCCAAATCCACCATAATCATTAGCGCCTCCGCTCGCCTCAGCAGATTAGTCAACCAGAACTCGATCGACGATGGCACTAGCGGTGGGGTATCAATCAATTGGATTTTAATATTCTCGAATTCCATCATACCCGGGATTGCCGTATGCGTGGTAAAAGGATAGTCAGCCACAGTTGGCGAGGCATTAGTCACTTTCGCTATCAGCTGCGACTTTCCCGCGTTAGGCAGTCCGATAATCGCCACCTGAGCTATTCCTTCCTTAGGAATAACCGTGGATGCCCGGTGAGTGACCGTTTTTTTAGCAGAAACCTGGGTCAGTTTAGCAATTCTAGCCCTCAGCTCAGCCCGTAGATGGTCGGTACCTTTATGCTTAGGCATGATGGCCAGCATTTCCTCAAGAGCAGCGATTTTCTCTTCAGGGACCCTGGCCAATCTGAAGGCTTTTTCCGCCCCAAAATATTGAGGTGGTAAATTAGTTGGCATATCGACCCATAGACCTCAAGGGACTATTATAAATACTCTTTTACCTTTTTCGCCAAACTGGGGTTCATCCCCCCAGTAACGGCTAATTCTGCCACGGTAGCTTCACGCAGTACCTGGACTGAGCCAAACTTCCGCAGCAAAGCACGCTTTCGTTTTGGACCAATACCCGGAACCATATCCAGTACCGAAACAAATGATGCTTTTTGACGGATTTTCCGATGATAGCCCAAGGCGAAACGATGAGCTTCGTCTCTCAAGTGTTGAAGCATATGCCGAGCCGGAGAACTGGCTGATAAAGTAATCGGCTCCGGCTGCCCCGGTATAAAAATTTCCTCATTTTCCTTAGCTAAGCCAGCCACCGGTACCACTCCAGCCCCCACCTCCCGCATCACCGACCTAACGGCATTAAGTTGTCCCTTACCACCATCAACAAGGACAAGGTCAGGCATGACAGCCCAACTGCCAGAAGCAGTAGCCTCACCACTCTGGAAACTCCGCTTGAATCGCCGCCACAGTACTTCTTGAAGCATACCATAGTCATCAATTCCAGCTATCGTTTTGATGCGGAAATGCCGATAATAAGACGGCTTAGGTTGGCCCCTATCAAAGACCACCATACTGCCGACGGCCAATTTACCCTGCGTATTAGAAATGTCATAGCTCTCCATACGCTCAGGTAAACGCGGCAGATGAAGCTCTTTCTGAACTTCGAGTAGGATTGCCGTCATATCGGAGGGTACTGGGTGTTGCCTCAATTTCAGTTGTTGTAAACCATGCTCTGCGTTTGTAGCGACAATCTCCACCAATTGTTTTTTG
Organism: Dehalococcoidia bacterium UBA2162; assembly: GCA_002335405.1. Taxonomy (GTDB): domain Bacteria; phylum Chloroflexota; class Dehalococcoidia; order Dehalococcoidales; family UBA2162; genus UBA2162. The sequence continues at coordinate 10,477 of DCWM01000008.1, read as the reverse complement.
TTGCCGCGAAAAGGTACCTGAAGACGCACCTTAGAGCCTTTCTTATCTTGTAACCATGTTTCAATCTTCGTCTTATTTCCTACGGGGTGTTGCAGTAACAGTAATGGCGGTATGTAGGTAGCAACGCTATAGAATTGCTCGATAAAACTAGACATGATTTGTTCCGGCTCTTCCGAACCGGTACCCTGCAAGACAAAGCTCTCTCGACCTACGAGCTTACCCGAACGAATAAAGAAAACTTGAACACAAGACTGGTCTTTGTCGCTAGCAAAGGCGATAACATCCTGTTCACCAGTGACCGCAGCCGCAATTTTCTGGCCTTCGATAATCTTCTCAATAGCCTGGATTTGATCTCTAAGAATAACTGCTTTTTCAAAATCCAAAGAACTGGCCGCTTCTTGCATTTTGCTTTCCAGTTGTTTCAAGACCATTTCTTGCTTACCCTCGAGAAATAAGATTGCCTGTTTTATCACTTTCTCATAACCCTGTCGGGTAACGGCGCCGATACAGGGACCGACACATTGATTTATATGATATTCAAGACAAACACGAACATCAGTTCCGGAAAGCGGTTTCTTACAGGTACGGAAAGGAAAGATTCTCTTCAGCACCTTGAGTGTCTCCCGTACCGATTTGGCGCTGGTGAAGGGGCCGAAGTAACGACCGCCATCACTAACCAAGCGACGAGTAAAGTATATTCTAGGCCAATCTTCGTTGAGAGTAATCTTAAGATAAGGAAAGGTCTTATCATCTTTCAGTCGAACATTATAGTGGGGACGATAGCGCTTGATGAGGTTTAGCTCCAGAATAAGAGCTTCCTGCTCTGAATTAGTGACAAAGAACTCGATGTCATTGACTCGGACTACCAGACGCTGCGATTTGGCGGATAATTTTGCACTAGCGGCAAAGTAGGACCTCACCCGATGGTACAGATTTGCCGCCTTACCTACATAGAGAATATTACCGCCCACGTCCTTGAAAATATATACGCCAGGGCTGGTAGGTAGTTGCTTTAACTGGGCACTGATGAGAGGACTCATCACAATCAATTATACCATATTCGATTCTATCTACAGAAAACAGGGGACCACAAAGGGGGATTGGAAGGAATTTTCAAGTTTTTCGCAAAGCTTCTTTTACTATAATAGTTTTGACAATAGACTATTCGAAGACGATTCACTCCACCGGGTATCCGGCCTCTATCCAAACCATTAGTCCGCCTTCTAGAGGTCTACTTTTAAGACCAGCCTCTTCAAGTATCTGCGCCGCACGGGCGCTAGTCTCTTCATCTGGTCAGGTACAGTAAGTGATAACTTCGTCGTAATGACGAAGCTCATCAACCATTATTAGTGGATTGCCTTCGTAATGCAGAGAAATCTCTTCAAGCGAGATAGGAATAGCTCCAACGATATGGCTTCGTGCATATTCGGCTTTTGAACGAGTGTCCACGATTATAATGTTGGCCCCTTCGTCCAGTTGTGCCTTCACTTCGGCGGCACCAACGCGGGTGACTTCCGGTAGAAAAGAGTCACGCCCAGAGGTGGGATCAGACTCCGCTCTGCAACTACCAACAGTAATAATCCCAACGACTACCACAGCTATAGTCAGAACCATGGACAAGCCCCCAATACCATAGCGACGCGACTGTCTCGGTCTGTCTTTTCTTCTTACCCCTGAGCTCATTACCCCTCCCCTAAATTACTACTTTATATTGTTTTACGCCTCTTTATTATTATTCAGATTAGCCAAAAAGTCAGCATTAGACTTCGTCTTCCGGAGGCGATCGAGAACCCGTTCGGCAGCTTCGGCATAGCTAGGCGAGTCGGAAGAAATCATCGATACCATACGACGGAGTAACCATGCTTGTTTCAAGGTTTCCGTACCAAGCAGTAACTCCTCGCGCCGGGTACCACTACGTTCAATATTGATAGCTGGAAAAATACGACGCTCCGCCAATCGACGGTCAAGGTGAATTTCCATATTGCCGGTACCTTTAAATTCCTCGTAAATAAGGTCATCCATACGGCTACCAGTATCGATCAGACAGGTAGCGATTATCGTCAGACTACCACCCTCCGCCGTATTGCGAGCGGCCCCGAAGAAGTGCTTGGCAGGATAGAGAGCAGCGGGGTCGATACCACCCGATAGGGTCCGTCCACTGGATGGCATCGCTAGGTTATAGGAACGGGTAAGACGGGTGATACCGTCAAGAAGAATAAGCACATCCTTACCACTCTCAACCATATGTTTGGCGCGCTCTAAAGCCAACTCGGCAACACGAGTATGGTTTTCTACCGGCTCATCAAAGGTGGCAGCCACAACCTCACCCTTAAGTAGTGAACGCCTCATATCGGTGACCTCCTCCGGACGCTCACCAATCAGACACACCATAATATGAATATCGCTATAATTAGTCGCCGTGCAATTAGCAATAGATTGCATAAGCATAGTTTTACCAGCTTTCGGCGGCGATACAATCAAACCGCGCTGCCCTCGTCCAATTGGCGCCACTAGGTTAAGCACTCGCCCGGAGAGATCATTGGCCGGTATTTCTAGGTTAATCAGCTTGTCCGGGAAGGTGGGAGTCAGCTGGCCGAAGCGGGGACGACTCCGGGCCAATTCAGGATTCAGGTCGTTAACTGCCTCGACTCGCAACAGACTAAAATATTTTTCGCCGGCCCGGGCAGATCGGCCTCTTCCAGCAACCATATCACCATTACGCAGACCGAAACGCCGGACTTGCGATTGCGAAACATAGACATCGCCTGAACTGGGCAGAAGTGTATTGTTTCTGAGGAAACCATAGCCATCGGTCATGGTCTCCAGGATACCATTACAAAAGGTGTCACCCTCCTGCTCAGCAGACGCCTGGAGCAAGCGCATGATGATATCTTGCTTGGCGAACGTAGTATGATTGGTGATACCCATCTCCTTGGCCAGCTCAGCCAGCTCCTCTATCGTTTTGTTTTCCAATTGGCTGATTTCCATTTTGGCTTCCCCCACTAAGTTATTGATAACCGGTTGTACTTTCGTTTACCCCGACCTGTCGAGGCAATAGTTCACTCCTTCCTTCAGCATAGAACAGAAAACTATTTTTTGGTAACCTTCTGCCAATCGGCGAGAAAACGACTGATGCCAGCTGTCGTCATCGGATGCTGGATCATCTGGAGCAACACATTGTAAGGTACAGTAGCAATATGAGCGCCAGCCATGGCAGCAGCGACACAGTGCATGGGGTGACGAATACTGGCGGCAATAACTTCAGTCCGTAACTGATAACACTTGAGGACCTCAACAATCTCCTTCAGTCTTTGTATGCCATCGGTACCGATATCGTCCAGTCGGCCAACGAAGGGACTAACATAAGCCGCCCCGGCCAACGCTCCGAGAATAGCCTGATTTAATGAAAAACACAGCGTCATATTAACCTTAATACCTTCCTTGGAAAGTAAAGAGGTTACTTCCAAACCCTCGGCCGTAGCAGGTATCTTAACAACGACGTTTTTCGCCCATGAATGGATCTGTCGAGCTTGTCTGAGCATCGACTCCACTCCCTCAACCAGCACCTCTACCGATACCGGACCAGAGACACTAGAGCAAATCTCTTTACTCAGAGCTTCATAGTCGGCATTGCCCTCCTTAGCATTAATGGTGGGATTAGTAGTTACTCCGCTGACTACGCCCATCCTCACCCCATGTCTGATTTGCTCAACATTGGCAGTATCTAGAAAAATACGCATCCAAACCCTCCTACTCCTCTTAAACCCATTATGTCGCTAGGGGCAGCGCCGACTGAGCCCCTTCGAACAATATATCCTTAGCCACACCAATGAAATCACGGAACAGAGGATGGGGACAACCCGGACGAGACCCGAATTCCGGATGGAACTGGCAACTGACCATCCACGGATGGTCGGTCAGCTCACATATTTCAACCAGCTCGCCATCGGGCGATAGCCCACTACAAATCAGCCCCCCCACCTCCAGTTGAGCCCGAAACTTATTGTTAAACTCATAGCGATGACGGTGTCGTTCGTAAACCAAGCCCTGCCCGTAGGCATTACCAGCATGACTGCCGTCTCGTAATTCGCACGGATAGTTACCCAGGCGCATCGTCTTACCTTTTTCAGTGACACCCCGCTGGCTCGCCATAAGAGCAATAACCGGATAAGGGGTATGCTCGTCGAACTCAGTGGAGTTAGCCTGAGGTGCCTTAAAGACATGACGGGCAAACTCAATGACCATGGTCTGCATTCCCAAACACAGCCCAAAGAAGGGGATTTTATTGGTTCGAGCATAAGTCGCAGCTTTTACCATACCATTTATCCCCCTAATACCAAAGCCACCAGGAACGACAATACCCTGAACCGAACTTAATAAAGCCTCGCCCCCATCTTCTCCCAGTTCTTCGGATGACACCCAAGTAAGACGAAGCTCCCGATTATGATAGAGGGCAGCATGATAGAGCGCCTCACGGACAGAGTAATAGGCATCCTGTAATTCCACATATTTGCCGACCAACGCAATATGAACAGGCTCGTGTGGAGCCTTCAAAGAAGTAACTAATTGGCGCCACTGGCGCAGATCGGACGGCTCAGCTTCAAGTCCAAGCTTATCCACAATCAGTTGCCCTAATCCTTCCTCCTCCAGCACCAGAGGTACTTCATAGACCGTGGATATTGTCGGCAGGGGAATAACCGCCTGTCTTTCAACATCACAGAACAGGGAAATCTTATTCCGTAACACCTCCGGTATGGGGTAGTCTGCGCGGCAGATAATAACATCGGGTTGGATACCGATACGTCGTAGTTCGTTCACGCTGTGCTGGGTTGGCTTGGTCTTAAGCTCTTGGGTAGTGGCCAGATAGGGAAGAAGAGTAACATGGATATAAAACACATTATCCCGTCCTGCATCGTTTCTCATCTGTCGGATAGCTTCAAGAAAGGGCTGTCCCTCAATATCACCCACGGTACCACCCACTTCGACAAGCACCACATCCGCCTTTGAAGTCTCCGCCAACTTCTTAAACCTTTCCTTAATTTCATTGGTTACGTGCGGTACCACCTGGATGGTACCTCCCAGAAAATCACCCCGTCTTTCCTTAGTAATCACAGCGCTGTATATCTGGCCAGAGGTAACATTTGAATCGGCCGTCAGATTAACATCGATAAAACGCTCGTAGTTACCCAAGTCAAGGTCCGTCTCGGCCCCATCCTGAGTAACAAAAACTTCACCATGCTGGTAGGGAGACATCGTTCCCGGATCGACATTAAGATAGGGGTCTAATTTTTGTGCCGACACGACAACCTGACGACTCTTCAGAATGGTGCCGATTGAAGCGACGGTGATACCTTTCCCAACGGAACTAATAACACCACCAGTTACAAAGATATACTTTGACATTCGGGGAAACCAAAAACCAGCCTTAATGGGAAATGAAGGACGAATCCTTACTAAGTACTCTAGACGAATACCTGAAACAACCTACTTCCCCTAATTATAGTGAAGTGGGCGCCAATTTGTCAAGTTTCTATTTGCATTCCTGGTTCAATGATGACTTTGATAGAGTTTTCCGCTTTGATGACAAGCTGAAAACCAAGGCCGATCTCCGCCAAACTGAGACGGTGAGTAATCATCGGGCGTACCCGGAACGTCCCCGACCGAATTAACTCCAGCGCCGTTTGGTAGTCTGCCGGACTACCAGCGTAGGAAGTGGTCAAGGTAATGTCGTTGCGCCAGAAAAGCTCATTTACCGAAATCGGAACCGTTACGCCAGGTCCGGTTGGGGCAAAAAAGAGAATCGTACCGCCGCGCTCGACTACCTTCAATGCCTGGACAATAGCTGATGTCGCCCCGGTACTAACGATGACTAGGTCAAATAGACGACCCTCGTTAACCTGACGCAGACGGGCAGGCATATCCTCTTCCGTACGGATTACCACATCAGCACCGAACCTGAGCGCCGCCTCGAGTCGGTAGTCATTAACATCGGTGGCAACGATGCGTCTTATCCCCAAAGTCCGTGCTAGCATTATGTGAAGTAGACCAGCAACACCGCTGCCGATAACGAGCACACTCTTACCCATCTGCCCCGATACCAATCGGGATACCCGTCTCTGCCCGCGCAAAACGCAAGCCAACGGCTCAATAAAGGTGGCTTCCTCATAGGACATTTCATCAGGGAGGAGGAATACCCCACGGTCAACATTAATAGCTGGTAAGCGAATATACTCGGCAAAGCCGCCCGGGTCAAAGTTCGTCTGACGTAGGGTCTCGCAAACGGTATGGTTACCATCCAGACAATAATAACAGGTATTACAGGGGACATGATGGGCGGCGGCCACCCGGTCGCCTACTTTGTAACGCGTCACTCCCTCCCCGACTGCCGCCACCTGGCCACCAATCTCGTGACCCAGTACTAGAGGTGCCCGGTCGAGACGATACCACTCCATAATATCACTGCCACAGATACCACTCGCCTCCACGCGGATCAGTAACTCACCGGGACCGATTTGCGGAATCGGCATTTCCTCCAGACGAACATCCCGGTTGTTATACCACTTGGCAACGAGCATTACTTACCTCCGCCCGCCACCTGTGCCTTAAGTAACGTTTTCTCCTTCTCATTCCGATATAACATTTGAGCCTTTTCCGGGGTCGCCTTCTCGTGAATAATAGAGCGGATTGCCTTAATCATTGCCACCGGATAATCATTCTGCCAGATATTCCTTCCTAGATTCACACCGATAGCGCCCTTCCGCATACCATCATAGACAAAGTTAAACACCTCAAACTCAGTATCAACCTGAGGCCCACCCGCTATAATTACCGGAACAGGGCAACCCCGGGTCACCCGATCGAAGTTCTCGCACCAGTAGGTTTTAACCACCCGAGCTCCTAACTCCGCGGCGATACGTGAAGCTAAACCAAGATAGCGGGCATCACGCTTTTCTAGCCCTTTACCCACGGCGGTAACCGCCATGACCGGTATACCATATCTCTCTCCCTCATCCACCAGTTTTGATAGATTAAGCAGTGATTCTTTCTCATACTCGCTACCGACAAAAATAGAAACCCCGACAGCACTGGCATTCAAACGGATGCCCTCTTCCATCGAGGTGCTAATACCTTCATTAGCCAGGTCTCTCCCAACCATACTGGTACCACCCGACACCCGGAGAACAACTGGCTTAGTCTTAGTGGGATCAACACAAGAACGTAACACGCCCCGGGTAATGAAGAGCGCATCAGTATAGGGTAACAACGGCTTAATAGTTTTCCCTGGTTCCTCCAACCTTCTCGTCGGCCCCTGAAAATAACCATGGTCTACCGGCAAAAATAAAGTATGCCCGTCGGGTTTGATAAGCTGGGCCAGACGATTAGCTATCCCCCATTCCATATCAGTCTACCTCCCTTTGAACGAATTCAAAGATCTTTACCTGCGGCACCGACACAGCCGAATTTTGAGCCCGGCTAGACATGAGAGAGCTGAAAACCAACTTATAACCCTGCACCGCTTCCAGAGGCACCGGGCTCACAAACGGGTCAACGCCAACTATTCTATATTTGTCCGACTCCTTGGCTATACGATAGGCTTCGGCCTCCTGATAGTTACCAAAATACTCGACACTGTCAATGAACTTGTACGGTCTACCTTCCAGGCTCACTCTATCCTCATAGGAGATTACAATGGTTGCATTTGGCGTTACTGAGCGTATCTGTTCGTGCAATTCAGCGTCATGATCATAAGTGACAGAGGTTTCAAGTGTTACCGCCTCACCGTTAAAATTGTAGAGGCGGATAACCAGTGACCGGTAGTATTCCGGGTAATAAAGCAATATCGGCACCATTTGGTTTTCCTCCGGTAGATAGTAATGATAAATCTCGAAGAACTCGGTCTCCGGCTTATCTGCCCAGGTAGCCACCGCCCAAAATTTACCTAGAGCAGTCTGGTCATCGATGACGACATAAGCTGAGCCTAACTCCCGAGTAATTTCATTAGCCAAGGCTTCATCCTGTGAGGTAAAGATAGTTGCCACTTTCTTCTGTACAATAGGGTTTTGGCTGGGGTTAACGTTCGGTATCCGGTGAGCAATACGGGTAATCCAGTAGCCATAGTCCCACCAAGACAAGACCCCGTAAGCCGACACGGGGTCTGGGGTCATGGCCGCCGTCTGGTAATAATAATCAGGGTTACCGAATGGCTCAGGGCTGTTCTCCTTCAGCCAGACAAGAGACTCTACCCAGGAAGCTGTGGGAACAAAACTCGCCCCCGAAGCCGTAGTGCGTGTTGGACTACCTCCCCACGGCAGGATATTCGGAGAAAAGACAGTCATGAAGATCAAAAGTAGGGCCAAAACTAAATTAACATGATTACTACTAATACGGTTAGCACGGGAACCACGTTTTCGTCGAGCTACGCTTCTACTTCTAGCTACTTCCGTGATTTGGTCTCCTTGTCCAAAGAAAAGTGCCCCAAAGAAAACTATTAGTGCGGGCATCCCTAACCAGGTAAAAGGATTTAGAAACCCCAGAAATAGGACCGGTAACAAAAATAGAATGGCGATACTTCCCATAGTCATCACAAAAAGATTATTTTCATTTTTAGAGGTCGATTTCGTGAGACCACATTGCTCAAGCACCCATACAGACAGGTAGCCGGTGAGCACCGCCGCATTAACGGCGAAATAGTAAGCGAAACGGCGCTGCCCAAGGGCCGCTGCCAATATTACCAAACTCCAGACTAAGAGAAGGAGCTTATCCGGCTCGCCCCGTTTGATCACCAAGTAAATCAACAGAAGTAAGCTGATTAAGCCAAAGAAAAAGCTGGCCGTAAAATTACCCCAAACAAAACGAAACGTGAGGTCCCCACTGGGAGCTAAAAGAGGCTGCATCTCCATGGTGGTCAGAGCGGCACCTGTGGGCCTAAAGATACCAAACGCTTCCACCATAGAGCGAAAAAGAGAAGGATCGATAAGATAGAGACCGCCTAACCCCACCAGGCCGAGTCCAACTACGGTCAATGGGAAGTTAGTTGGCTTAAATTGTCTCTTCACCATCAATCGCGAGATACCATTCAACACCGGCGGGACCAGCCAGGCAATAACCAGAGCAACCAGACTAAGCCTATCATTCACTAGGGGCAGAAATATTATGGCCACAACCGAGAAGAACACCAGACTAATCAAGCTCAAATAATCGGTGGATTCGTGTCTCAGATGGTCGACGAAAAACTGAATGATGAAATAGAGTAAGATAATAAAGACAAAAAGCAACCCTCCAAGCCATGTCAGCAGGTAAAGCGAGAAAAAAAACCCAGCCAGCAGACTAAAAGCTACCGGTTTACCAATAACCGTCCAATCCAGACGCTTAAAGTGACCAAAGGTCAATCGTCTCTGCCTTGCCATCTTAAGTGCCAACAACAGGAAAAGCATAGCGACAGTGGTGAGCAAGCTCTCGGCGACATGATGGTCGGTAGAACCGATGATTGACCGACCGAGAAATTCACCTGGCAGAATAGCGATGAGACCGGCGGCGATTACGCCGGCCCAACGCCCCAGTAATGCTCGGCCGATAAAGTAAACCGGAATGATGGTCAGAGTTCCCAGAATAGCCGGATAGTATACGCTAACGACATCGATAATCCGCGCAGTGGGTTCACCCAGACTAACAATCCAGATAATCGCTGCCAATAACCAAGCAAAGAAGAGAACGACTCCTGTCTCCCCACCGCCCGGGTAAGCCATGTAAGGTAAAAAAGCGGTCAGACTCGGAAAATTGTGCGCCAGATTATCCACAATGTGCATATAGTAGTAAGCATCGACCGTAGAAAACTTTATCCCTCTACTGGTGAAAATTGAATCGAAGGGGAGAGAAACACGAAGCCATAGGGCAAAACCAAAGAAGAGCATCATAAGCAAACCGGTAATCAATACAGGTCGTATTCGATGCATCATCACTCCTTTATTTCTCAAATCAAACTTTCGTCTTTCTTTCTACAATCATAGCCATCCCTTGCCCACCACCGATACACATCGCGACTAGGCCGTAGCACCGATTGCTCCTCGCCATTTCGTGCATGATTGTTACTACCAATCTGGCGCCAGTACCACCGATAGGATGTCCCAAAGAAATACCACTACCATGGACATTAGTCTTATCCCAACTTAAATTAAGTTCCCGCACACAGGCAATAACCTGAGCGGCAAAGGCTTCATTAAGCTCGATAACATCGATGTCATTAATAGTCAACCCTACCCTCTTCAAGGCTTTCCTGACGGCGGGAATCGGCCCAAGTCCCATATAAGCCGGGTCTACCCCTCCGGAAGCGTAGGACACAATACTCACTATTGGCTCCAGCCCAAGCTCTTCGGCTTTTTTGCGGTTCATCAGTACCACCGCGGCTGCACCGTCGCCAATCCCGGAAGAATTACCCGCCGTGCATGTCCCATCGGCCTTGAACACCGGCGCAAGCTGA
>DCWM01000022.1:1822-5302 GCA_002335405.1 Dehalococcoidia bacterium UBA2162 | reverse complement strand
TGGTAAGGGTAACAAAGAACGGCTTATCCCCATCGTCCCAGCGATGCTGGCAATTCAAGAATACATAGGAGAAGCCCGTCTGCAGTTCGTCCGTAATGATGAAGAGAAAGCTTTATTCCTTAATCGCCGCGGAGAAAGACTGACAAGACAGGGATTTTGGCAGATATTAAAGGGGTACGCGAAATCAGCCAAGCTGGGTCACGAGATAACGCCCCATACCTTAAGGCATAGTTTTGCCACCCACATGCTAAGCGGAGGGGCTGACCTAAGGTCGGTCCAGGAATTACTTGGTCATGCCAATATTTCAACAACGCAGGTCTACACTCATCTAACTATGGAACATGTTCGCCGCGCCTACGACAAAGCCCACCCAAGAGCGAAACTGACCGGGTAGGACGGGAGCGGAGACAGAACAACCGAACGTTGTGAAGGAGTCTGATATGCCAGATAGATCACGGCACAGAAGGAGTAAACGCTTACCCCAGAATAAGAAAAAGACCGATCTTACCCAATCGACCACCGCAACCCGCCCGCCAGTACCAACTCAGACTCAAGAACCCATTACCCGTCAGGAAGCGCCCGTCGCTCCAGTCAATGTGTCAATACCAACCACCAAGCTGTCGACGACGTCCTATCCCTATATCACCCGAGAACTACGCACCATCGCCATTCTGGCCGGCATTATGCTAGTCGTGCTCATCGTAATCGCGTTTATCTCACGTTGAACTTATCATCATGGACTTTAAGAGGGCAAGAGCCCAATTAATCGAACATCTCCGAACCGAAATCAAGGACGAGCGGGTTTTAGCCACGATGGCGAGCGTACCACGGGAACTCTTTGTCACCCCAGAACAACGCCACTTGGCGTACGAAGACCGACCACTACCGATTACCTACGAACAGACAATCTCCCAACCTTTTATTGTTGCTCTGATGACTCAAGAGCTAGAACTTCACGGTAAGGAAAAAGTGCTAGAGATTGGCACCGGCAGTGGCTATCAAACCGCCATTCTGGCTGAGCTCGTCCAATCAGTCGTTACTGTCGAGCGCCTAGAGCCACTAGCCAAAGCGGCGAAGAAGATTTTAGCCGAACTGGGCTACCAGAATGTTAGCGTGCACTTGGCCGGAGAGATACTGGGCTGGCCGGAAGGAGCTCCCTACGACGCAATTATTGCCACGGCCGCGGCACCCGCAGTGCCAGCCGACTTGTTGGCTCAGTTAGCCATCGGGGGTAGTATCGTCATTCCGGTGGGCTCGCTTCACCAGCAAGAGTTATGCAAATTTACCAGGCGAAAAGGAAAAACTCACGTCGCATATTTGGGGGGCTGCCGCTTTGTCGCCCTTATTGGTAAAGGTGCCTGGGAAAAAGAAAAAAGAAAGCTTTTTTAAAAGAGAGGCACGCGACAATCCTTGAGACAACCACATGAGTTACAAATGGCGGCTTTTCACGGCGATTACCCTATTCGTTACAATCTAAACTCCTACCGTCTGCCTCATTTCTCATTCAGGAAAATTAACGATGCTTACTCAAACATTTGATTAACATTCGCCGTGTGCTACAATAAAGGAGAGTCCTCTCACCACGAAATTCTTCAAGAAGACTAAATTACAGGAGAAGCATGCACCAGATGCCGTTATACGAAATACGATGGGAGTCGAATGAATCTTGAACTAGCGATGGTCTATCTTGGTCTTGGCTCCAACCTAGGAGACCGTGAGGATAATCTGCGAGAGGCCATGAAGCTTTTGGAACAAAGACTATGTAGAGGTAAGGCCTCTTCGGTCTACGAAACTGAACCAGTGGGTAGTACCAACCAACCCCATTATCTTAACCAAGTCTGTCAGTTTTACACCGCTTTACCACCAGTGGCGCTGCTGACACTACTTAAGAGATTTGAATTAAAGTTAGGGAGAACCCCAACAAGGCGAGGAGCTTCCCGCCCCATCGATATTGATATTCTCCTATATGACGATCAGATAGTGAAAACCCCGAAGTTAGTCATTCCTCACCAAAGATTGATTGAACGAGCCTTTGTCCTCGTTCCGTTGGCAGAGATTGCGCCCGATCTGGCTCATCCGGTGAATCATAAGACGGTTAGGGACCTATTAGTGGAATTGAAAGACAAGCACGGCGTAGTCAAACTCAGAGGGTAGGTGATAGGAGAATGTATCAGATAACGGTCGAACAGCACTTTGACGCCGCCCACTTCTTGCGGGGCTACCACGGCAAGTGTGAGGCCACCCATGGCCACCGTTTTCTGGTTATCGTTACACTCCAAGCCAAGACACTTGATGAAATCGGCATGGCCTACGATTTTACCGTACTGAAGAGACAAGTGAGCGAAATCATAGGTCGCTTTGATCATGTCTGCCTAAACGATGTACCTCCATTTGATAAGGTAAACCCGTCTTCGGAAAATATTGCCTCAGTAGTTTTTAATGAGCTTCAAATCAAGCTGGCTGACGCCTCGGCCACTATTACCCGCACCGAAGTATGGGAAACGCCACAGAACCGCGCCGCTTATATTCCCGACTAGAGTTACTTATTAGTTCTTGCTGATTGTTTCATAGGGACAACAAGGATAATAGTTACAGTAATCCCCGACAGGTTGTAGCCAGTATAACCAGGAACTGGCCAAAAGTAGGCCGACTTTTTCAGGGCACTGATATATGGCCCGGGCTATCCAGCTTCGTCCTTTCATTGGTTTCCCCCTTATAGCTTATATTGTTCATACCGTAGGGCGGGGACTAGTTGATACGCAATCTTCATAGGAATACTACATTTAGAGCATAGGCTTGTCAACTCAGCTAAGCACGCATACTGGGTGGGAGGAGATTGGGGATGGTATCCCCAATAGGGTAGAGCTCGCTGCACTTCCGACAATAAAGGGAGCCGGTAATTACCTCCTGCCCGTTTTCTTCTTCAACAGTTAGGTCCAATACCCCTTTACATATTGGGCAGGCGAGAATCGCCATCAGTTCTCGTTTCATAGTTTGATTATAGCACATCTTACATCGGAAAATATTTGGTTTGATTTACCCTTTTCGCTCATAAAATTTGACTAAAGAGCTACATTGTATTAAAATAATCAAATAGTAGCCCAGTCGGTGGGTTTCTATTCTTTGTTCTCAGCCATAATGCCACGCACACTTACATATTTAGTATTGTGCTGGTTAGTCAACTAAATAGAGATGGACTTGACTAATCTGAAGAATAGGGAGGAGCCGAGAACTTTGCCCATCTACGAATACGAATGCACCAGTTGTGCTCATCGGTTCGAGCTAAGACGAAATTTTAATGAGACGGATGCTGCCTCCTGTCCCCGTTGTGGCTGTCACCCCCAACGTATTTTCTCATCGGTCCCGATAATCTTTAAGGGGGCTGGGTTTTATGTTACCGACCATCGGAATACTAACCATTCTCCATCTGCCGACGGCACGGGTGAGGTGAAGACTAGTACCGAAGGGAAAAAGACCAAT
>DCWM01000022.1:0-1451 GCA_002335405.1 Dehalococcoidia bacterium UBA2162 | reverse complement strand
AAGGGAAAAAGACCAATGCCGAAGAAAAATAATTAATTCCAGGGAATTTCTCCTGTCGTGAAGGGGCAGCGTCGTAGAGAATTACTGAATGGCTACAGAAAAGAGAAAGAAGAAAGTAACGTCAGAAACAAAGGAAACTATCTTCAACTGCACGTTCTGTGAGCAGCCGAAATCGCTGACAGAAATGGTAGTCCTCACTACGTTTTTCCCGCCAATTGTGGCCTGTCAGGATTGCGAAAAGAATTTATTCTAGGTGGTTAGAAGAGGCGGCGGCGTGACTTTTGCTATCCTGCGCCATCCTGAGTTAAAGGAATATAATTTCGGATCCGGGCATCCATTTCAGGGAGGCCGCCATAAGGAACCAGAGCCGATTCCGTCGAGATTTTAGACTTATTCCCCCCTTATGGCGACACAGAAAGTCATCACCGAAGTTAAGGCTCATCTCAAGGATTACTGGAAGTGTCTAAGATAGGTCTGACTAAAATATTTTACTACCAGCCATAACTCAGGCGGGTAATCAAATTCACCGGCAATCCGTGTTTCAGCATCTTAGCCTGGGTAGTCGCGATATCATAAGCCACACGGTAGAGATGCACCATTATACTTTCACTATCATAAATAGCGTAGCTGGCTCGGGGATCACCATCCCGTGGCTGTCCAACACCACCAGGATTAAGTATCAGACGGTTTGGGCCTAAGGCAAGCTCGGCATCACCCGGGAATTGATCAAAGGAGCAAGCACCATTTTCCTGATACCGAGAAATGAACGGTATATGAGTATGACCGACTAAGCAAAACGGCGACTTGAAGTAGGGCAGATTTTCTTCGACGATGGTCGGTGATATTACGTATTCCCAAGCCGGATTTCTCGGACTACCGTGCACCAAGGTAAAATCGTCTTTTTCAATAACTAGCGGTAAATCCCGGAGATATTCAATATCGGTTATCTTCAGCTGTTGGCTTGTCCAGTGACTGGCGACGGCCGCATCGGGATGAAATTCGGTAGTATCAATATTACCAATAGCTGCTAAGTCGTGATTACCGGCAACACCGATATGATTCCTTTGGCGAAGAAGCTCGATGCACTCGTGGGGGTCTGGACCGTAGTCGACGACATCACCCAAACACCATATTCTTTCGACCCCCCCCCGCTTTTTAATATCCTCCATCACGGCAGTAAGAGCCTCAAGATTGGCGTGGATATCAGCAATAATGGCGTAACGCATCGTAACCGCTTTTACCCCCCTATCCAAAGAGATTACTTGAGTAGCTCTGGTAGCCGGGCAAAAAGCACGGTTTCTTGCTGAGCAGTAGTCATATTCCGGACAATGGCCGTCCCGGACTTAACCTCCTGGTCGCCAATAATTACGGCATGTTGGACACCAAGAGCGTTGGCCTGTCTCAGTTGAGCCTTCAGACTTTTGGTGCCAAGGGTCTGAATAACTTCAACG
>DCWM01000042.1 GCA_002335405.1 Dehalococcoidia bacterium UBA2162 | reverse complement strand
TTCGGTGTCGATGATAACATAAAGTCCGGGGAGCCGTCTGATTTTATCCTGATGAAGTAGTCTGGCGACGAGCTTCTGTTCGAGAGTGTATAGAGTAAATCGGGTTTGTTTGAATTTCTCTGAATCTAATTCCGGCATAGTGCCGGGGGCTTTGGTTAGCTCTTCCAATATCCTCAGTGATTCTTGCACACGCTTCGCGTTAGCCACCACCACCAGAGGTAGAGCCCGCGTCTTGTCTTCGCCCGGAATTTGAAGATTAGTGCCGACATCGTCTGCGGCGTTTCTTGCCTGCAAGAACTGCTGGTAGAGCGGAATGTCTTCCCTTAATAACTCATGACGTATCGTCTTAAGCTGCTGAGTCAGCGCCGCGTCGTTGAGTAGTAGACGGGCGATTTCCTCGAGAAGTCGCAGCCCTTCGCCCGCGCGGTTCAGATTGGCATCGATAATACGTAGTGTCTGGTCTGACATTGCTTCCGAAAAATCATACTTTAAGAGTAGTTTATTCTAACATAGCCTTATTGGTGGGTAAAGTAAAATCTTCACTCCTCCCAATGAGGGCAATAGCTAACCCCAAGCTTACAATCCCATCTTTCCAAAAAGATCGAACCGGTTTTCCGTTCATGATACCCGTATTCCTCTAACTCATTTATTTAATCAAGTCCTTAACTGGTCCGAAAGAACGACGGTGGATAGGTGAAGGCCCCTGTCGAGACAGACAAGCCAAATGCTGACTGGTGCCATAGCCTTTATGTTTAGCCAAGCCATAGCCGGGATAGACCTTATCCAGAGCGGACATAAGGTGGTCCCGACTCACTTTAGCGATAATGGAGGCACAGGCAATGGAAAGGCAGAGACTATCACCATCAACTATACCTTTTTGCGGTAATTGAATTCCGGGTAACAGCATGAAATCGATAAGAAGAGCCTCAGCCGGTGGTGAAAGCCGCCTTATAGCTAACGTCATCGCCAATTGTGTGGCTTTGGTAATACCCTGAGTGTCGATAGTGGCGCAGTCGGCCGACCCAATACCGATGGTGACCGCCGCCTCATGAATATGGTGGAAGAGGGATTCACGACGAGCCGAGTTTAAAAGCTTACTGTCTCTCACCAAATTAAGCCAGGAAGCGTCTAAATCAGATGGCAAAATAACAGCCGCAGCGACTACCGGACCAGCCAGCGAGCCTCGGCCGACTTCGTCAATACCGGCGATATAGAAATAGCCTTGTGCCTCAAAGAGCCTTTCTTCGATAAAAGACGGCACCGGAAAATTTCTGGTTGGCCTACCTATCCCCTTCTTTCCCTTCGCCATCGGTAAAAACTAACGCCCCAAACCTTTCTATTGGTCATAACCCCCCACCCTATATCGGCTCACCCCTTCTCTTGTAGAGAAAAGGTTAGGGGGATAGGTTACTAGCATTAGCTCTTTGTCGACGGCTCCGGTGAGTATCCGGAATTAACCATCGTAAGCTCATTGAGGGGTAATTCCACCGTTACCTGAGTCTCCGCTAGCTCAACTAATACCGTTTCTTTCAGCGGGTTTGTACCAACTACCTTAGCTACGCCCCTTACCGTAGAAACACGCTGCCCATACCTAGGTAATCTTTCCCTCAAGGCTTGGTAGAAAGCATTCTCATAGACCAGACAGCACATCAGACGGTCACAAACACCAGATATCTTCATCGGGTTAAGGGGTAGATTTTGCACCTTGGCCATTTTAATCGAAACCGGCGCGAATTCGGTCAGAAAGCCAGTACAGCAGAGTTCACGACCACACCGGCCACAACCACCGAGTAACTTGGCTTCATCCCGCGGCCGGGTCTGCCGGAAGTCAACCCGTACTTTTAATCGTCCCGCTAGGTCCCGAACCAATGCACGAAAATCCACCCTCTCGGCAGCCCTAAAATAAATACTCACCCGCTTACCATCAAAATCATACTGCGCCAAAAGTACTTTCATGGGTAAATTCAGTTTCTCAGCCAGCTTGCCGCATTCAACCATCGCCTCTCTTTCTTTTGCTTCTGACTCCTGGGCACGTTCAATGTCCTCTGGTTCGGCTTTGCGCACTATTGGCTTAAGTGGTTTAGTTACCGCGCTGGCAGCAACCTGTTTCGCCGTAATGACTACCTGAGCTAACTCCAGACCGCGAATTGTCTCGACGACGACATAGTCATTTGTTTCTAGACCAACACCGTCCGGGTCAAAATAGCGCACTACCCCCGTTTTTTTAAGGCGAACACCAACAATCTGAGCCATAGTTTAGTTTACCATAAATTGAGTCATCGTTTCCCATTACCATATCTTCCGGTTTCAGGTAGGCTAAGCATTAATACCTCCAGTACCAATTGCGGATTAGCGTTTTGCCGAAGCTGATTACCCGCCACCTGAATACCATCAATCATCGCCCTGATCTGCGCCAGACTATGATTTCGAGCAAGGTCGATAAGCCAAGACAATTGGTCGATATTAGTAACGGTTTCGCTCAAACCAACCTTAACCAACAATAAATCTCGCCACCAATCCAACCACAACTCCAGCCTTTCTTGAATCAACCGTCGCCCCGTATTTAATACGGGGTAAGCCACCCACCGGGCAACGTAATCAAAACGCGTCTCGTAATCAGCACCGATGATCATCAGCAATTCGTCTAGACGCTCGGTGCGTTGCTGGAGTAAACTATCGTTACCGACGGCTGATACCGCCCAACCGAGACAACCACGAGAAAGCCTCGCTAAAAGTGTGGCTTTATCAGGATCAACACCCCAATTTTTACAGAGAGCCACCTCGACCTCAGTTATGGCCAGTGGCAACAACTCCACTCGTTGACAACGGGAAATGACGGTTACAGGTAACCGCCGTTCATTGGTGGTAAGTAATATAAAGACCACTTTAGCAGTGGGCTCTTCCAACGTCTTCAGCAGACGATTAGCGGCGCCGATAGAGAAGAGTTCTGCCTCGTCAATAATAAATATCTTATATTTACCCTCAAAGGGTGGTAAACTAGCTGAATGCTGAAGCAGTTCAATCTGGTCAACACTAATCCTGGTTCGTGGTTCATTTTCAGCCGTATCGCCCTCCGACAAGACCATAGTCTGGACATCGGCATGCCGGCCCGAGATGATACGCTGACAGGAGGGGCATTGGCCGCAGGGAACCTCCACGGTTTCACAGTTTAAAGCCTGAGCCAGATTAAGCGCCAGTGTCATTTTACCAACATGGGGCGGGCCAACAAAAAGATAGGCATGAGCCAAGGAATTACTCTTCAGACTACGCCGAAGTAGGGCGACTGCCCTGTCCTGTCCAATTACCCGCCACATACTGATTTCCTAAGTCCGAAGCACCAAACCCGAGATCTAAAGCAAGCTCAAACCACAGAAGCCCTAATTTTCAAAAACCACTAAACGACATCACATCTCATTAGGTCTTCCAGAGTTTCGCGACGCCGAATCAAGCGCGCCTTACCCTCATTGACCAGAACGACCGCCACCTTAAACGAGGCATTATAGTTACTCGCCTGTGGTAAACAGTAAGCGCCGCAGCCGGGCACGGCGAGAATATCGCCGGCCGTCGGCTGTGGTAAAGCGATATCCCTAATTAAGATATCACCCGATTCGCAAAACTTACCGGCAATAGTAAATTTACCGATCTCCTTAGCTCTCATTTTGTTGGCCAGTACCGCTTCTTGCTTAGCCCCATAAAGAGCCGGACGGATATTATCGGCCATGCCGCCATCGATTGAGACATAATACCGGACGCCGGGCACTTCCTTAATAGCTCCCACTGTGTAGAGCGCCACCCCCGCCCGAGCCACGATGGACCTTCCCGGTTCGATAATAAGTCTAGGTAATGACATCTCGTGTCGCTGACATTGACGAATAATATTCGCCGTTATGGCTTCAGCAAAGAAGGAAACCGCCGGCGCCGGAGCATCCAGGGTATACTGAACAGCATAGCCACCGCCGACATCCAGTTCCTTCAATTCAAAACCATGTTTCCGTCTCATCTCTGCGGCAAAATTGAGGATAAACTCAATTGCCTGCTGGTAGGGTTCAACCTCAAAGATGAGCGAGCCGATATGGAAATGCAATCCAATGAGGTTCAGGTTAGCGAGAGACATAGCGGTGGTGACCGCCTCTTCGCCGATAACTAAGGGGAAACCGAACTTACTGTCAACATTACCAGTGATAGTATACTGGTGGGTACAAGCGTTCACACCAGGCGTTATTCGCAACAAGATATCGGGTTTACTACCTTTCTGCTCGGCTATCTTATCGAGCATCCGCAACTCATGAAAATTATCGACGACGATACGACCAACTCCCCACTCCAAAGCCAGGCTAAGCTCTTCAGCCGACTTATTATTATCGTGAAAATAAGCCTTCTCCAACGGAAAATCTACCGAGTGGGCGATACCCATCTCGCCGCCAGAAACAACATCTAATCCCAGCCCTACCTCCTTGATGAGGAGCGCCATCGCCTTGTTGATAAAAGCTTTGGCAGCATAGAGCACCATACTATCAGGGTAGCGCCGGCTAAATTCAGTCTTATACTCCGCACACTTACGCCGCAAGCCGATCTCATCAAAGAGATAGAGGGGTGTACCAAACTGTTTGGTTAACTCGACAGTATCACATCCGCCAACCACCAGGCGACCCTGACGATTAACCTCAGCCGTCAACGGAAACAAAGCAATCCTAGGGGCTATTTTGATCAAGTCCGCCCTCCTTCCAGTTCAATATTAACAGTGGCCTAATAGTGAAGTCAACGAAAAAGGAGGAGAGTCTATCTTTATTCAACTTGACTTTCGGCCGTTGCTGTCCGTAAAATCTTGAAGTTGTGTCGTGCGAAGGAAGGTCATGGGTCAAACTTTAGCCGAGAAAATCCTCAGCGCTAAATCGGATACTGAAGCTCGCGCCGGGCATATCGTGGTGGCGCAGGTAGATTTAATCTTTGTCCAGGATAGCACCGGGCCACTGACTTTAAGACAATTCAACAACACTAATCTGGCCGTTCATAACCCGAAGAAAACACTTTTGTTTCTCGACCATTCCGCCCCAAGTCCGGATCAGGAGCTTTCCAACGACCACATTTTCTTAAGAAAGTTTGCCAAAGAAACAGGCGTCGTTTTGAGCGACATCGGCGATGGTGTCTGTCATCAACTCGTCGCCGAATCATGGGCTAACCCCGGAGATATTATTCTCGGCGCCGACTCCCATACAGTTACCACCAGCGCCCTAGGAGCTTTCGCCACCGGTATGGGCTCGACGGATATCGCCGTTGCCATGGCTCTAGGCAAAACGTGGTTACGAGTACCTGAAACTATCAAGGTACTGGTACGAGGCCACTGGCCCAAGGGCGTCTATGGCAAAGACCTCATTCTCCATCTAATTGGCAAGATCCGCGCCGATGGCGCTACCTACAAATCGCTGGAGTTCGGTGGCGAAGGCATCAGTGCTCTATCAATGTCAGAACGCCTGACGATTGCCAACATGGCCGTCGAAGCCGGCGCCAAGGTTGGACTTTTCCCTTCCGACAAAGCAACACAAAGCTATCTGCGCGAGCAGGGCAGAGGCGAACGATATATCCCGTTAGCCCCCGACCACAATGCCACTTATGAGAATATAATTGAGGTTGACGTGTCTCGCCTTGAGCCAACTGTCGCTAAGCCCCATACGGTGGACAATACCACTCTCGTCCAGGAATTAAAAGGGGTCGGTATCGAGCAGGTCTTTATCGGTACCTGCACCAACGGACGACTGGAAGACATCGCTGTGGCTACTAGCATTCTAGCGGGTAAAAAACGACATCCTAGAACCAGGGTTATCGTAGCGCCGGCTTCTCAAAAGATTTTGCTAGCGGCGTTGGCTAAAGGGTACATTAGTTCCCTTGTTGAGTCCGGGGCAACCATTGTGCCGCCCGGCTGTGCCGCTTGTCTCGGGGTACACCAGGGCGTTCTGGGCAACGGCGAAGCATGCCTGTCAACATCAAACCGTAATTTTAAGGGTCGTATGGGAAATCCGGAGGCCTTCATCTATTTAGCCAGTCCAGCCACCGCCGCCGCCACCGCCATAAGAGGCGAAATTACCGACCCGAGAGAGTTCTTATAAATGTTAAAAGGCAGAGCCTTCAAATTCGGCGATGGCATCTCGACAGACCATATTGTCCCCGGTAGATTACTTCACCTACGCAGTAATCTACCCGAGTTGGCCAAACATGTACTGGAAGACGCCGACCCGACCTTCGCCCAACGGGTGAAGAAGGGCGACTTTGTCGTCGCCAGTAAGAACTTCGGGCTTGGTTCCAGCCGAGAGCACGCCCCGCTTGTCATCAAAGTAGCTGGAATCAGTGCCGTCCTGGCTAAATCAGTGGCCCGTATCTTCTTTCGCAACGCCATTAATGTTGGCCTACCAGTACTCATCTGCGACACAGACAATATCGATGATGGTGATGAGCTGGAGGTAGATCTAAAGCTGGGTAAAATTAGCAACTTAACCAATACGACTAAGCTTAGCTTTACCCAAATACCAGACATCATGCTTCGTATTCTGGATGAGGGCGGACTCATCCCCTACATCAAGAAACACAAAGATTTTACTGTCCCGAAGACTTAAATTTTTCGGCACAACCGGAGGTAATTCAGGATGAAACATACTGTTACTTTAATTCCCGGCGATGGCACTGGGCCAGAGATTATAGAAGCAACGAGACGGGTTCTTGAAGCCACCCGCGTTGAATTTCGGTGGGAAGTACTCAACGCCGGCGCCGAAGCTTTAGAGAAAGAAGGCAGTCTGCTACCAGAGAGCCTCATCGCCTCCATCAGAAAGAATAAGGTGGCGCTCAAGGGACCGACGACGACACCAGTCGGTACCGGTTTCCGCAGTGTCAATGTGGCTTTACGTCAGTTACTCGATCTTTATGCCTGTCTCCGTCCCTGCCGCAGTTACCACGGTATCCCGTCACGTTACCAGGAAGTGGATGTTGTCGTCGTACGAGAAAACACCGAAGACCTTTATATTGGTATCGAATTTGCAAAGGATACGTCCGAGGCTAAAGAATTTCTCTCGTTAGTTGAGCAGAACACCGGGAAAAAAGCACCTTTGGATTCGGGCGTTGGTATTAAGCTAATCTCAGAGACAGGTAGTAAAAGAATCATCAAATTTGCCTTCGAATACGCTCGGGCTAACGGACGGAAAAAAGTGACCGCCGTCCATAAAGCCAACATCATGAAATTTACCGATGGGCTATTCCTTGAGGTCGCCCGTAGGATGGCTAAGTCCTACCCGGATATCGAGTTTGAAGACCGGATTATCGATAACCTGTGTGCACAATTGGTGCAGCGACCTCACCACTTCGATGTCCTAGTGTCACCCAATCTTTACGGCGATATTCTCTCTGATCTATGTGCCGGGCTCATTGGTGGTCTAGGGGTAGCACCAGGCGCCAACATTGGCGAAGATATAGCGGTTTTCGAACCGACACATGGCAGTGCCCCAAAATACACCGGTTTAAATAAGGTAAACCCAGTCGCCACCGTCCTTTCTGGAGCCATGATGTTGCGCTACCTACAAGAGGTATCTGCCGCCGATAGACTAGAAGCCGCCGTCGCCAACGTCCTAGCTGAAGGCAAATCAGCTACCTATGACCTAAAACGCGACCGAAAGGACCCAACAGTGGTAGGCACCTCGGAGATGGCCAATGCTATCATCGCCAAGCTTGAGAAGACCTAACCTCTCGACGTTTCTCTCCCCACTCTTCAGACTTAGAGCGGTTTTACCTCAAACGTCATTCTTCGCTACGCTCAGAATGACATAAACACAGCATTTTTAGGGTAAGGCAGCGTTAGAACAAGTCATAGGTGTAGTTCATTCAGCGGTATCATAGTCATTAGCTCACGAGCAATATCCGGATATCTAGCAATAAAACGCAGTTCATCGGTCACGAGTGGCTTTTGAGCCAACACATTCGCATATCTCACCAATTCCAGAATTTCCTCGGCATCCTCCCGAGTCTCAAAATCAAGTTCTATCTTACCCATAACATGTCGGAAACCAGAGATACCGCTATATTGCCCAGACGCAATCTCCCGGCCCGTCTCGACAACCTCCGGATTGCCACGGCCCAATTCCCGGAAATTAAATAATTCGTAGTTTTGCGGGTCCTTGAGCACGCCATCAGCGTGAATCCCCGAGGCATGGGCAAAGATATTTGAACCAACACCAGGCTGATTAATGGAGATGGGCACCCCGAAAGCATAGCTAGCGTATTTACAAATTTTCCATGCTTTTGAAAGATGAATCGGCTGGCCAAAACGGTATTTCTCCACCAGGCCTTTGGAATGTTTCAGTGCCAGAACTGTCGTCACCAGGTCAGCATTGCCAGCCCTTTCACCAATTCCATTAATTGTGGTATTAATATAGGCATCCTGCCCGCCATCGACTACTCCCATCGCGCCGGCAACTGAGTTAGCTACCGCCATACCTAAATCCCCGTGACAGTGCATCTCGATATCCAGGCTCGTTTCTTGTGCCAAGCGCTTGCAAACGTCATAAATGGTCAAGGGATTATCGCAACCCAACGTATCACAATAGCGGAGCCGATCGGCGCCATGTTCCTTAGCGGTCGTGGCGAAACGGATCAGAAAGTCCATTTCCGTCCTTGAAGCGTCTTCGGCATTAATACCAACGCTTTGAGCGCCGTGAGCGCGGGCAGCATCGAGTGCCTCCATAGCCATAGCTAAAATATGTTCCTCAGTTTTCGTCCCACGGAACTTACCATTGATCATTTGCCGCGAAGTAGAAATAGAAAGATTAAGGTCTTTAATTTCGGGCACAAGCTCAAATGCCTTCTCCACATCTTCAACGGTAGCTCGTATCCAACCGCCCAAACGAATCGGCTGGAGAACACCTATCTCCTGTAACTTAAGATTACCCCGGAGGTAACGAGACTCGTGTCTGGTAGTAGGAAAGCCAAACTCACTCTGATAAACGCCCATTTCATTCAAATAAAGATTGATCATCGTCTTAGCCAGTTTGGAAAGACCAAGTCTGGCCGTCTGTACTCCATCTCGGTTGGTAACATCAATAAGATAAATCTTACTCATTTTCAGCACATTCTTTTCCTTTAATGATATGCACGACGGAAGCCACTGTCAAGCAAAATAATAGTGTTCCCTTTTGGTGGAAATTGATAAACTAATCGCCGTCACACACGGCTCATATAAGAGTATTCAACGCTATTACTACCAGGCCATCACCTAGCTGGTATATCCTCTACTGAAATATCTCAAGGCGGTAACCTGATTTATAGCTTGATTCAGTAATTTATTATCTAGAGTAGATTTCAGGCCAAGAGTTCTAGCCCGAAAAACCTGGACCATTCTCGAACGGTCTTTGGCGACAGCCCGTGTGCCTAGCCCGCGAGATATTTCAACGTCCTGGTAATAATTGAGTCATTCTGGAACTTGCTAAAACGAGGCCATTATGGTATATTTCACTCAATAAGCGAAGAGCATCTACTCCGCAATCACGGCACAAAGTTCCGTGTCTCATCGGGTGACGTATGCCGTCTCTACGCTAAAACGCAACGCCTTAGTTGAGCTAAGTATATAGTCCCCATTTTAATCGAGGAGGCAGATGAATTTTATTGAAAAACTAGCCGCTACTATCCGCAAGAATCAAAGCCGGCTCTGCGTCGGGCTTGACCCGAACCCCAAGCTAATGCCAAGGGGAGTCGGTATTTTCGAATTCAACAAGGCAATTATCGATGCCACCTGTGCCCTAGTCTGTGCCTATAAACCACAGTTTGCCTTTTATGAAGCCCTAGGACAGGAAGGTATGGAGGCACTAAGGCAAACTATCCATTATATTCCCGACAATATAGTTATCATCGCCGATGCCAAGCGCGGTGATATCGGCAACACTTCTAAAGCTTATGCTAAGGCTATCTTTGAGGACCTTAACTGCGATGCGACTACAGTAAATCCTTACCTCGGTTTCGATTCTATCGAGCCTTTCATTCAGTATCGTAATAAGGGTGTGTTTATTCTGTGCCGGACCTCAAACCCCGGTGCAGCCGACTTCCAGTCGCTGCATTGCGAAACAGAAAACCGTCTTCATCCGCTATTTGAAATCGTTGCTCAGAAAGCCAGCCAGTGGAACCAATACGACAATATCGGGCTAGTAGTCGGTGCGACCTACCCTGAAGAATTAAAGCAAATTCGCCAAAACCACCCGAAGATACCCTTATTGATACCGGGAATCGGTGCTCAGGAAGGCGACCTTGCCTTGACCGTCAGCTATGGAGCCGACAGCAGGGGAGAAAGGATGATAGTTAACTCATCACGACAGATTATCTTTGCTTCGCAGGGAGAAAATTTTGCTCTGGCGGCGCACCGAGCCGCTTTGACATTAAGGGACCAGATTAACCTGCATTTATCCAATCTTAACCAAACTGCCTAAGCCAATCACTTACCTAAAATTCGCCAGAAAACCTTTACCAGCCGGGTCAAATTGATTATAATGGTACTATAGTTAGTTTTTAAGTGGGGATAAAAATTTGGTCGCTCTATATATAACCTCTTCAGCGTCAGGTAGTGGCAAAACCACCCTCTGCGCGGGACTGGGCAAACATCTATTTTCTAGCGGCCACAGGGTAGGCTTCTTTAAACCGGTTATTACCGCCAATAACGAGAAAGATAGCGATACTACCTTCCTCAAACACATTTTCGGGCTGGAGGAGACCCAGCATATTCTCGCCCCGATTTTCCGTGATGAGGTCAGCCTAAAAAATAGCTTAAAAGAAGCCTATGCCAAAGTTACCACTAGTAAGGATGCAGTCATCATTGAAGGCGTTTTTGGACAGAGCGACTCTTCCAGCGATTTGGTGGCAACGCTCGAAGCCAAGGTAATTGTTATCGCCGACTATGCACAAGAACTGTTGCCGGTTATCGATACCAGTCGGCGTTTTGGCGAACAACTGTTGGGTATCGTCGTCAATAAGGTACCCAGAAGCCGCCTAGAACGAGTACGCGATGAAGTTTCACATCTGCTTGAGCCAGCCGGAATAAAGATTCTGGGGATACTACCAGAAGACCGCTCTCTTCTGGCTTTGACTATCGGTGAATTAGCAGAACAGATTCACGGGGAGTTATTAAGAGGAAGTGAGAAATCAGCCGAGTTAGTGGAAAATATTATGCTTGGGGCAAACGTTCTTGATAACACCATGAATGCCGGGCCTCTCTACTTTAGGCGCAAAGCCAATAAAGCGACGATACTCAAGAGCGGACGTCCGGATATGCAGATGGCCGCTTTAGAGAGCCCGACGACATGCCTGGTTCTCACGGGTAATACCTCCATCAAGGAAGTAGTCCTCGCTCGAGCTAAAAAGAAGAACGTTCCGGTAATTCTAGCACGGGATGATGTCCCTTTGGTAGTGACGCAGATCGAAGAAGCCTTAGGCAAGTCTAGATTCTGCCAGGAGAATAAATTACCCAGGCTCACCGAAATCATGCAGGAATACTTTGATTTTACCACGATAGAGCGTGGGCTAGGATTATCGCTTTAACTATTATTTCCTATACAACCACAATTACGTCTGGTCTAATTAAGGACCAGCCTCTAAAGGATCTACTAAGGAGGACAGGTGATTGAAAATCAACATGCCTGATTACCGATGAGGAATCCCTCTACATTCACTACTAGAACGACATTAGAAGCGGTGATTTGACAGGAATCGAGTAAGGTCGTATCATCTTACCATAGTCAATTTATCTAAAAATACCTGACCAATATGGATGCTGTAGTTGAGATTTCGGTTAGTGGCCTTAAATAAAGTTTCAAGTAGTTTGGATTATGGAGGTGGAGTATGAAGTGTTCTCAGTGTAACACTGAAAGTACCGGTGGGACTAAATTCTGTACTAACTGTGGAGCAGCGCTGGTAGCCCCCACCAAAGGGGGAGGAATTAATAAGTGGATATCTATTTCGATTCCCAGCGTTCTCGCCGTTGTGATTATTATCGCCGGAATATTTCTTCTACAGCAGACCAATGAGCTGACAGAGACCAAATCCCAAGTAGTCATTTTAGAAGGGGAAGTTTTCAGTTTAGAAGGGAATGTTCTCAGCCTAGAAACAAAACTGACAGAATCGACAATAGAGATTTCGACCTTAGAGGGGACTATTTCCACCCTGCAAACGGAAAAAGATGGAGCGGAAGCAAGAGGTCTAACCTTACAAACTGAGCTTACCAAAGCCAATGACGACATTACGGAAGCCATAGCCGACCTCGCGGAAGCCCAGGAAGGTATTACAGCACGACAAGCCATCATTTCAAAACTATCCGACGAACTGAATTTTGTGAAAGACCCACGTAACTTTAAGTCACTCGAGGAACTAGAAGAATGGCTTGCGGAGGATGATACCGATTCAAATCTAAGATATGACGAAATACCAACCACTGAAATAGCTTTTATCCTGCAGATAAAGGCACTAAGGAGTGGTTACTTACTGCCGGCATGGTTCGAAGATATTGATATGGACGGTACTCTTGACTTTGTCGGGAATCTTGCCTACATAGGTACTGAGATATATTATATTTGGGCGGAGGATGATTTTGTTTTTCTGATGATTCAGACTGATGTACCTCCCATAGCAGATCATCCCTTACCTTTGGAATAAAGTGGAAAGAATAATGTTTCACCGCCAAAGCAGCTGCCTTACTTTTACTGTCCCCCAGACGGATGTCAAGTATTTTAGTATCACCGAGTAGGGTTAAGGATAAAGGTAACAGGCGGTAGAATGGTCCTCTCCGACGGCTACCATTTGAGGCAGCTTGACATCGCACTTACCCACGATAAAATTCGGGCAGCGAGGGTGGAAACGGCAGCCGGGTGGAGGCTTGATGGGACTTGGGGATTCACCAGATATAACTAGTCGCTCGTGAGTCCTGTTAGACGGATCGGGAGAAGGGACAGCTCTTATCAAGGCCTGGGTATACGGGTGGTGGGGTTTTCTAATTAAACTCGAGGTGCGGCCGAACTCAACAATCTTTCCCAGATACATAACAGCCATCTGCCGGCAAAAGTAACCAGCAGTGGCGATATCATGGGTAACGTATAGGAAACTAATGCCATGTTTTTCCTGAAGCTCTTTGAACAGGTAGAGGATTTCGGCGCGGCTAGAAGCATCTATCATCGAGACCGGCTCATCAGCTAAGATGAAGTCAGGGCGCAAAATTAAAGCCCGTCCGACAGCCACACGCTGTCTCTGCCCCCCGGACAGAGTATGGGTATATCTAGGCAGGAAATCATTGACCGGCGTCAGCTTCACCTCTTTCAGCGCCTGAGATATCAGTTCCCTCCTTACGTCCTGACTACCTACGCGATGGATTAAGAGTGGTTCTTCTAGTATCTGATGAACGTTCATAAAAGGGTCGATACTGGCGAATGGGTCCTGGAAGATACCTTGTGCCTGCCGGCGGAAGACCTTTAGGTTGGCTTCAGAGGCCCGGGTAATGTCTTGGCCGCGAAATAGAAGATCACCGCCAGTCGGTTTCAGTAGCCGCAGTGCTAGCCGCCCCAACGTAGTCTTACCGCTCCCTGATTCGCCGACGATACCAATACTCTCGCCCCCCTCAAGCTTTAGACTGACATCATCTACCGCCCTAATGATTAGCGAGCTGAAAAGCTGTTTTTTGACATGAAAGTCCATCGTTATATGGTTCATTACCAGAAGTTCTTTCATCTCTGGTCACCATAGAGCCAGCACTTGACCAATCGTCCACTGGGCAACTTAAAAGATGGCGGGTGCTCGTGAAGGCAACGTTCAAAAACACAGTGACAGCGAGGCTGGAAATAGCATCCCGGCGGTAGTGCGGTCATGTCAGGGGGTGCTCCTACGATAAACTCGGGCCGGGTATCTTCCGCCAGCCTAGGGATACTAACCAGAAGCTTCTGACTATAAGGGTGTTTTGGCTCAAGTAACATCTCTTCGGCGCTACCCATCTCTATAATCTCCCCGGCATACATTATGGCAATGCTATCGCACAGGTCACTGGCCAGAGCTAGATCATGAGTAATAAACAGAATTGACAGCTTAAACTCACGCTTGAATCTCTTCAGCAAGTTCATTATCTGTGCCTGAATTATCACATCCAGAGCTGAGGTGGGTTCATCAATAAGTATTAGTTTAGGGTTAAAGATGAGTGCCATAGCTATCATTACTCTCTGCTTCATCCCACCGCTCAACTCGTGGGGATAGCGATGAAAGACCTCCGGCGATAACATAACCATCTTAAGGAGTTGCTGGGCGGTGGCGTAGGCTTGCTTAGGCTTTATCCCAGGTTTAAGCAGTAATGGCTCAGCCACCTGCTTGCCGACTTTGATTACAGGGTTTAAGGAATCCATAGCACCCTGGAAAACCATGGACATCCTTTGCCACCTAATTTGTTTTCTGAACGCTTCGTCACTAAGTTCTAGACAATTACTTCCTTCAAATTCAATAATTCCAGTGTAGTTAACTACGTTCCGAGGCATAGTGCGCATCAAAGCTGAGGCGAGACTACTCTTGCCGGCGCCAGATTCTCCGACAATACCTAACGTTTCCCCGGCCTCAATAGTAAAAGAGACACCATCCACTGCCGGTACTATTCCCTGTACCGTTCCATAGCTTAGACGTAAATTTTTGACCTCAAGTAAACCCATTATCTTACCGTCTTAATCGAGGATTAACCACTGGCTCCATCCCTAAGGTCAAGAGCACAAAGGTCATCGCCGCCAGTACAACCAGCAGCCCCGGTGGCAACACCCACCACCAGTATCCGGCATAAACGGCCCCGGTACTAAAACCACTCTCCAGAATTTGCCCCCAGGTAGGAATAGAGGGATCACCCAGTCCCAGGAAACTTAAACCAGCCTCAGCCAGGATAGCCGCTGGAGTAAAGAAAATCATTTGAGCCAAGATAAAGGGCGCTATCTGAAAAAATATGTGCCGGAACATAATACGCCACGGTGAGGCCCCCAAAGCTCTAGTAGATTCTACCAACTGGCTGGAATTATATTGTAAGACCATAGAGCGAACCAAAATAGTTAGCCCCGGCCAGCCAAAGATAATCAAGATTAAAATCACCAATTCTAACTTCTGTCCCAGGATAAATATCAGAAAGATTAGAATAGGTAGCAGCGGAACATTAGCTAATATATCACAGGAGCGTTGGATAATAGTGTCGGTTTTACCACCCTTGTAGCCGCTGAGAATACCCATAAACGTCCCGATGATGGTTGTTATGACGGCAGTGACTAAACCGATAAGAAGAGCCACTGGAAAACCAAAGAGCAACCCGGTAGCTAGATCCCGTCCCAGGGCATCAGTACCCATCGCACCATACACCGAACCGCCAAGCACAAAGACAACCTCGCCTATAGAATCCTCAGGGTGATAAACTTGAGCCATAACAATTATGGTGTAATTACCGTCAAGTACCGCAAAGTCTTGTCCCTTTTCCTCAGCAGGAATGCCAAAGATAATTCTGTCTATTTTTCCGCGAAGATCAGACGGGGATACATCTTGGCCAAACTCTTGCCTTAAGAAACCGGCAACATTAGAAAGTACGGTGCTATCACCACTCAAATAAACTCGATGCGGAGATTCCATGTACCTTGATATCGGTATGTCCTCACCCGGGCCTGGACCACGAACTACGTGCCGATAAAGTAGCATCTCTTTACCGTCAGGCCTTTGAAGCAAAAGCGTAATGATGGGTGGCCTGGAAGTATAGGTAATGTCGTGTAAGGCGAATGAAACAAAGGTAGACGGTTCATCAAACTTATAGTTTAGGTCAAAGGTGTAGCCCAAGGTATCCATACCGGCACCGGGAATAACTCGAGTTGGTTCGGTAGCAGCAAAGACAGTGTGTTCCACTTTTTTCTGGCCGGTGAAGATACTCGTCCAGGCTGGGGGAGCATTTTTGGGATTATCCGCCCATACCGCCGGGTTGTTCCAGAAAAGCAAGCCAAAGTCCATAGGATAGACGCTAACAACATATAACGAGACTGCTATTAAAAGCATAAGGAAACCAGCACCGGTTTTACCAGTGCCACTAGACAAGAGTATCTTCATCGTTGCCGGCAGTTTCATTATTACCTAAACGTACCTAATTCTAGGATCAAGAAGTAGATAGAATATCTCTAGGCTAAACCGAGCCACGATATAAATTAAGGTGAAGAAAAAAGTGAGGGCGACAATTACCGATTCATCGGCGGCCATAATGGCCTCGTAGTACAGCCGACCCATTCCGGGCCAATTAAACACTGTCTCGGTTAAGATAGCGCCGCCAATAGAACCAGCTAACCCCAGCATCACACTAGTGACAATGGGAGCCGCCGCAACTCGGAGGATATAGCGACGCTCGACTAGCCGGTTCGGCAACCCTTTAGCCCGGCCAACGGAGACAAAGGACTCCTGGGCAGTATTAAGCACCATGGTCCGAATTATATAGGCCGCAGAACCGAAGGAGACCAAAACCAAGGTAATAACAGGTAGAGCCGCATGCCAGAGCAGGTCCAAAAATCGGGCTATCCCTCCCTCGGGTGGGATGAGACTAAACATCCCACCCGAGGGAAACAGATCAAGAGTAAAAGAAAAACCTAAAATTAGGAATATCCCCATCCACCAGGCGGGAAGAGCGTAGGAGAAGGCGAGAAACAAACAAGATACCCGATCCAACCTGCTACCCACCTTACTAGCTAACCTTGGTCCGATGAGCAGCCCCAGAATAGTCGTTATAACTGAGGCGGTGGTAACCAGCATAATGGTATTTGATAACCGCTCTAGCACTATGTCGGCAACCCGGCTACTACCGTCAAAACTACGCACTGTCCGCGCTTCACCGAGGTCAAAGGTAACCACTCGCCGTACCATATCGGGAAGCCTATAGTACCATGGCCTATCCAGCTGGTAATAGCGGAAAAGTTCTTGCTGACGAAGAGTAAGGACTTGCTCGAGTTCAACTGGGTCACGGATAGTCTGGGCCAGCGATTGTCTCAGTCCGCGCAGTTCTTCACTAGCGGTGGCCCGGAGCATACGGTCAGAAAAACCAGTAGCTCCCAGTGTTACTACCACTAACACAAGGACAACAAAAAGGACACCGAGGAGTGTCAGTCCTCTCGCCGCCAATCTTGTGATAAGTGGCATTCGTTGTCTTCAGACCGACCCTTCTTAAACGTTCGGAATCAGGATGCCTTCTCCGCCTTAATCTTCCGCATGACGGAAAAGGCTATAATCGCAGCCGTCACTATGAATGCCGGAATGACGATTAAGATTAAAGATATACCTTCCCCCTCCCCAGATTCTTCCGTTACAGGTAACATCGGCTGGGCTGGCGAGAGCTGTTCCAGCCCGACGTTAAGATCTATCTTACGCTCAGTTGTTGATGACACCTCGTCGCTATGGGCCACCAGATACAAGTGATATATTCCCAGTGGCATAGCTAAAGTCTCTTCAGGGGAGAGACTAAGCGAGTAACGGGTAGGAGAGATTGCCTCAGCCTCCCCCATTTTAAGCACCTTACTTTCGACCGGGTCAAAGAGTAGATAATTAGTCCCGAGATTCCCCGGTCCCTTAACTTCTATTTCGATTACTGCTTCTTCTCCCGGGGATATCGGTTGAGTATCAACATTCTCAATCTCCAGTAGAGGAGCCGCGCCCAGGAACCAATCCCCCGGTCGTAAGGGGTAAGTAGTGTCTCTAAAAGCCTCCAGCTCAGCGAACTGAGCCGCCGGATCAAACCTTACCAGCTTAAAGGGGCCATTACCGATTACCATTAAGCCGTATTCGTCAAACCAAGAAACGGCCGCTTTATATCTAGCTTCTGCCTCCTCTTTGCTCACCAGCGACCGAGAGTCTATGGTAAAAGGCGCCTCAGGTAAGTAGCCTCGGTCAATAAATTCGGTCAGCGTCCTCCTTACTAACCTGGCATCTCGGTCCATAACCAAGCTAAGCCATGGTACCTGAAACCGTGACGCGGTAGTATCGGAAAAGGCTGCCTGTCGCTTGACGAAAACTAGCTCATCCATAGCCGCTAAAACCTCCCAGGGCATAGAGAGTGAGGCTGGGCTAGCATACGAGGCGATGTAATCAGGCACAAAATGCCAGAAGTCCAAATAGACCTCCAGCGTGTTATCGTCAATCAATCTAAATCCGCGGAATGTGTCCAAAAGCGGCTTACTAGTTGTACCTAAGGCGAACTCAATTTTAGTCTTATCCTCATTATAAGCGAGATCAAAAGATTGATAGATTGAATAGATGACATCAGCCATAGTTATCGGCTGGCCATCGTGCCAGTTGGATTGAAAATATTTGGAGTAGTCGAAGGTGACCTTACTGGTAGCTTTAATACCCGGCCCTACAGATAGAAACTCGCCAGCATCGGCTTTCCAAAGGAAGGCATCGCCGGGCACATCCAACTTACCGGCCGGACCAGCGCTCTCTACTTCGTAACTCGCTCGGAATGACTCAGGAACCCCCGTAAAGGGATGCCTCCAAAGAGGAGGGTCGGCGATATTCTGCCATATATCATTACTATAAACATCGGTAAAACCGCCGATAGGATTCCAGGTACTCCTTGCTGTCCACACCCATAAATGGCCAACGGTGAGCTCCTGTTTACCAGGAATATAGGCTTCCCGCAGGGTCACTAACCCTTTGGGTCCAGAGGTAATATCCTCAGTTACGCCGGTAAGGTCTGCTGTCGCCGGAAAATTATTTATTACTGTCGCCACCCACAGACGCACCGCTTCCTCCATTCCCAGTCGCGTCATATCACGGTAGAGTTCATCCCTTTGCGCTACCGTGCTGAAATCACCCATGAAGATACTTTGCCCCAGTGCGTCCAGTTCTGCGTTC
>DCWM01000062.1 GCA_002335405.1 Dehalococcoidia bacterium UBA2162 | reverse complement strand
ACTCCGGAGAAAGTGATGAAAAATCAGTCTTCGGCTACCGGTAGGTATTTGCGTCGGGTGTTGACTTCAGCCAGAAGGCTCAGTCAGCAAGCTAAAGGTAAAGAGTATGCTACCGTTGGCGGTACCCCGACATACCGGGATACCAGCCAGTAAGGAGGGATAATGGATCGAGAGGAAGCACTGGATTCTGTCATGGCTAATGTGGAGAACGAGAATCTGGTGAAACATATGTTAGCTACCGAGGCGGTGATGAAGGCTTTGGCAAAGCGGCTGGGTGAGAATGAGGAGGAATGGGGGCTTACCGGTCTTCTGCATGATGTCGATGTCGAGCTTACCGAGGGGGATATAAACAGTCACAGCCAGCTTGGGGCTGACCTAGTCAAAGAGATGGGTGGCAGTGAGGCGATGGTTCGTGCTATTCTCAGCCATAATCAGGAGCATGGTGTCCCGCCGCAGACTAGGCTGGATAAGGCGTTGATTTGTGCTGACCCACTAACCGGCTTAATTACGGCCGCGACTCTGGTTCGACCCGATAGGAAGCTTGCTAGTGTTCAGGCAAGTTCGGTAAAGAAAAGATTTAAGGAGAAGAGCTTCGCCGCTGGGGCTAATCGAGAACAAATTGCCGGGTGTACTCAGATGCTGCAAATTGAGCTTGACGAGTTTATTGAGTTGGGACTGAAGGCGATGAAGGGCGTTGCCGAAGAATTGGGATTATAGGTTTAAAACTTGGTAGAGCAAGTTGGACTTGAACCAACGATATTTGGGTGATGAGTCTGGCTCTGGATGTCTCAAGGGGTGTTTTGCTTTTAACCTAGTGTTTTTGTGTTAGTAGTAAAAACCTCACACGCTTATCTCTAGCGTTGAGCCTTCGGCGGTTCTGACGATCTCGATACGGGTGGGGAAGGCATCCCGTAGTTCCTCCACATGAGTGATTACCAGTATTTTCTCAAAGTCATCCTGAATCGAGGTGATGGCCTCTTTCAGCTTTTCTAGCCCGGTGTTGTCTTGAGTGCCGAAACCCTCATCGATAATTAACGTTGGTAATGGCGCGCCGGCGCGTCTTGCCAGTAATTTGGAGAGGGCGATGCGGATGGCAAAGTTGATGCGGAAGGCTTCACCGCCGCTGAACATCTCGTACCTGCGTGTCCCCAGCTCATCAGCGATTTGGATCTCTAGGGTTTCCGCCACATCACCCTTCTTTGTCTCCCGCTGGGTTTCGAATTTGACATGCATTCGGTTATCGGTCATGTGCGCCAGTAACTGGTTGGTTTCATCTTGAAGTTCGGGGAGAGCCATTTCAATGAGTAAAGCCTGAATACCGTTTTTGCCGAAGGCTTTTGCTAGGTCATGGTATGTTTGCTCTTCCGTGGCCGCTTGGCTCATGGCTTTCTCTTTTTCTTTCCTTATGAAGTCGAGTTGTCCGAGGTGCTCCAGTCTTCCCCTGATACTACCTATAGTCTCTTGAACCTGTCTTAGATCTAAGCCCCATCTCTGGTGTGCAGCTTCGGCTTGGGCCAAGTTGGTGGTTACCTGGGGAAGGATGCTGAGTTCCACGGTCAATTCCTGTCGCTTTTGACCGTTACTTTCCAGGTTACGGTGTAATTCCTGAGTTTCCTGTTCGTCTTTGGTCACTGCCTCTTTTTCCTGGCTGATGAGGCGGTCGGCTTCTGCTAGTTTCCGCCAGGGGCTTTCCCACTGTTCCAGGCCGGCTAATTGGTGGCGTACCTGTTTGTGCTGTTGTGAATCGTAGTCTAGTTTGGTAAGTTCGTCTTCAAGCTGTATCAATGCTGCCTGTTCGCTAGCGGCGAAATTCTTACTCACTAATCTCTCCTTAATTTCTGAGAGGCGGCTTTTCTCTTCTGCTATCTTGTTAACAGCCTGGTAAGCCGAAAGAATCTCCTGTTCGAGCCGGGTAGCAGTGGCTTGGTATGATAGTTTAGTCTTATTTATCCTCTGGTCCGATTCAAGTGTTTCTGAGGACGTCGCCTCTAGCTCAGTTTGTTTTTCGGTTAACTCGGTTTGTTTTGTCTTGATAATTTCGGCTTTCCGACGCTTATCGGTGGTATACTTGATTTCAATTAGACGGCGATGGTCTTTACCTAGTTCCCTTTCGCACAGAGGGCACACCGCCTCGGTTTGGGTGGCCAGTAGAGTGAGTTTTTCACTGATTTCGGCTATCTCCTGGTCTAGCCGGGTTTTGTCTGATTCCATACTATGGATGAAGGTTCTTAGCTGCTGCTCGGTCTGTCTTTTGCTCTTGAGGAGTTCTTCTTCTTCTGCCAACTGGTTTAACA
Organism: Dehalococcoidia bacterium UBA2162; assembly: GCA_002335405.1. GTDB lineage: Bacteria > Chloroflexota > Dehalococcoidia > Dehalococcoidales > UBA2162 > UBA2162. The sequence continues at coordinate 1,510 of DCWM01000062.1, read as the reverse complement.
TTGTCTGCATCTGTTCTAATTCTGTTTTGAGCCGGGGGAGTTTCTGGCTGGCAGTCTCTAGTTTACCGATTTCGGCTTCGGCTAATTTATGATCGGTGACTATAGTCGCCTGCACTCGGTCTATCGCCCTGTTTAGCTCATACTTTCGCTGATTTAACCTGCTGACCAGCGCTAACTTACGGTTTAGTTCTTCGCTTAACTTTCTAGTTGTAATGAGTTGAGCATAGCTCTCTTCTATGTCCGTCCGTCGGGATATCAGTGTTTCATAGTCTTTGATTCGGGTGAGATGTTGTTTAACTCGGTCATGCCAGTGTTCCAGAGCCCGGGTGGTTTCTGCTATATGCTTCTCCAGTTGGGTTAGTTGCTGTTGCTTGCTTTCCAGTTGCTCTCTTTTTTGTCGTAGGTCGTTCAGTTGGGCTTCTTGGTCCCTGTTTGCTTTTTCCATGGTGAAACGCTGGTTCTCGGCTTCTTTAAGTCTATCTTCATGGGCCGGTTTTTCGGTGAGTTGAGTGTCGATATCCTTGATGGCACTTTCTGCCAATGTCTTTTTATTCTCCCACTGTCGGGCTAATCCCTTAGCTTGCCCTTCGAGTTCATCGTAGCGGGAAAGCCCGAGGATATTAGCCAGCACTTTTTTGCGGTCGGCGGAGTCGGCAATAGTGAATTGGTCAGCGTGACCTTGGCGGAGGTAGGCGCTGTTAACGAAGGTATCGTAGTCCATATGGAGAATATCGGTGATTTTGAGCTGTGTCTCGGTGATACGGTCGCCGGAGATTAGTTTGAAGCTGTCCCGACTCAAGTCGGGACTAGTGACGAACAGATCAAGACTACTCTGGCCTGAGGCTTGTCGTCGCTTCGGTTTGGCGTGCTTACGGATGACGCGACAGAGTTGTTCTCCGACCTTGAAATCGAATTCCACCTGCATTTCATTTTGTTGGGAATGAATGAGGCTGTCATGGTTTCGGGCGCCGGCTCTGGTCTGCCCCCATAGCGCCCATGTGATGGCGTCAATCAGGGCTGACTTGCCGCTGCCGTTATCGCCGCAAATACTGGCGAGACGGATGCCGTTAAAATCCAGTGGCGGCACATTATCGCGGTAGGGCATAAAGTTACGTAGAGTGAGCTTTTGCGGTATCATCTATACAGACTATTTTAGCATAATTAGGGGGGGGGTACGGAAGGTGCAGAGCCTGGAACTCAGTCGAGGGTATTTTATCGAGGTGTTAGCTGCCACCGGTTAGTATGGTTGGGAAGATACCGTCCTGATTCATGACTCAGAGAGGGTGAGACTTATCGCAACCTTTAATGATAGAGGCGTCTTCACGTTTCATTACCCATAACCATAACCTTGAGAGCATGAAGATACAGGTATGGTGTTGTAGTATGCAGCCAAGTAGGTTTACTGAAGGCCGGACCCTATCTCACGTAGGCGGGAACATTGACGGTAACTGTTATGGGGACTTTACCTTCAGCTGCGGCGGTAAGGTTGGCTGAACCGGGAATCGCCGTA
>DCWM01000004.1 GCA_002335405.1 Dehalococcoidia bacterium UBA2162 | reverse complement strand
TGAACGTAAAACCACTCGTTGACATTTTAGCCTAGAATTTCAAGACCGTCACCATCGGCCTCTCGGTCACCCCTCCGGAAGTCTAGTAATTTAGCTTATCTTAGGCTGATACTGACGGCTGTGTAGGTAACGGGGTAGTATTTGTTGTCTTGGGTTATCTCCGAAAGTACCTCGGCTTCAACCAGTGTAAGTGTGCGCATAATACTTTTAACTGGTGAGGGTGGATCAACTAATTCTACGAGGTTAAGTCATCTCAGCCTCTGGCTCTTGTCTCCAGCCTAAAGGAGTGGTTGTTTGTTTTACATCCGTGGCACGGATTATCATTGACTTCTCTGTGTATCTCCAGCCTTTTCCAGGGTCGTAATAATTGTCAACATCGTTTGCGCTTGGTTCGAGTCTACCAATCACTGTAATAAAATCACCGGCCTTAGGGGGGAAGTTAATATTTTGTTCTTTTACCATAATAATTATAGGTTGATAGTCTGCTGTTCCGTCCCAAATAGCAAACTCCCATTGATTCTGGGCCTCGTTGTGGTAAACGCCGCCCAAAAATGGTGAAACTTTGGCTGCATCAATAGATACATTATCGAAAGGCCAACCTTGATTTTTTATTTCTGCGACTGAATCGATTGCATAAAGTGTTTGTGTTTCGGTGGAGCAACCTGCGAGAGCTAAAACCAATAACAAAGCCAAGCTAAGTAGTGGAATTAATAATCGCTTCATTTTACATACCTCTGTGTTACTTACTCCGCTTACATAACCGTAAGCTAACTGACGGGAACTGTCAAGATATTCCCCTTTTCCGTCACAGCCTCACGCTTGAATTAAATTTATAAACCAGCGTTATCTTTCTGAGATACCCCTGCGGGTCATACTTCGTCCAGTAATGTCATAGCATTTTCTTATATCTCTTCGATTGTATGCAAATAGGTGTCCATTGCAAGTGCTACAGGTGTGATGATATAATGCGCAGGCAATATTCACCAAGCTATTTCTGTTCGGAACGATAAAAGGAGGGTAAATGGAAAGGACAAAGTTTCGTCTTGATGAAAAAGATATGCCAACTTCCTGGTACAATATTCTACCTGATTTACCTGAGCCACTACCATCGGTTCTTCATCCGGGTACTGGTAGTCCGGTGACACCCGATGACTTGGCGCCTCTCTTCCCCATGGGCTTGATTATGCAAGAGTTCAGTCCGGAGCATTACATTGATATTCCGGAAGAGGTACAGGAGATATACCGTACTTGGCGACCTACCACTCTGCATAGGGCACATCGGTTGGAGAAAGCCCTCGATACCCCGGCTAAAATTTTCTATAAATACGAGGGGACTAGTCAGGCGGGTAGCCATAAACCTAACACCGCCGTTGCCCAGGCATACTACAACAAAAAAGAAGGAATAAAACGTATTGCCAGCGAGACTGGGGCCGGTCAATGGGGCAGTTCTATCGCCTTTGCCTGCGCTCTCTTCGGGCTGGAATTAAAGGTTTACATGGTCAAGGTTAGCTACAACCAGAAGCCCTACCGCCGTATTATGATGGAGACCTGGGGCGCTAATTGTGTTCCTAGTCCTAGTCCGGATACTAAGGCCGGCCGTGATATGCTAGCGACAGACCCCGACTGCCCCGGTAGTCTTGGGTTAGCTATCAGCGAAGCTGTTGAGGACGCCGCCACCCGGGAAGATACCCACTACTCCCTGGGTAGTGTGCTTAATCACGTTCTGCTCCACCAGACCATCATTGGTCAGGAGGCAATGAAGCAGATGGAGATGGCAAATGTCTACCCGGATATAATCGTTGGCTGTATCGGCGGTGGTTCTAACTTTGCTGGTATGTTCTTACCCTTTGTCAAAGATAAAATTGAAGGCAGGAAACCAGACCTGCGTATTATTAATGTAGAACCCACCAGCTGCCCTACTCTGACCAAGGGGCTGTATGCTTATGACTTCGGTGATGCAGCTGGGATGACCCCACTGCTCAAAATGCACACTTTGGGGCATGCATTTATACCGCCAGCAGTCCACGCTGGCGGGCTGCGTTACCACGGTATGGCCCCCATTATTTGCCATTTGCACAAGTTGGGGCTGGTTGAAGCTAGGGCGGTCCCTCAAGTGGCTACTTTTGAAGCCGGTGTTACCTTTGCTCGTGCCGAAGGTATTATCAGCGCCCCGGAGACTAATCACGCTATTCGGGCAGCTATCGATGAAGCCCTTAAATGTAAAGAATCAGGGGAATCAAAAACTATCTTGCTTGCCCATAGCGGACACGGTCATTTCGACATGGCTGCCTACGAATCTTATCTTTCGAGTAAACTTACTGATTACGAGTATCCTGAAGAAAAGGTTAAGGAGGCGCTGGCTCATTTGCCCGGGGCCCCGGCGGCATAAATGTACCAAATGAACGGCTGGGACTGATGCCTTGTCTTAGAGACGTTTAGTTGTTTTGTATTTTAATGATCCCCGCTTCTTAATAGAGCGGGGATCATTATTTAAGATAGCTTTGTCTCAGCTTCTGAAGCTCTCTGATTTACTTAGTAATATCCAAACTGTAGCTAGAAGTTTGGCGTTAAATTAATCGGGATGGGTTATCACCAAACATTACAATAGGCTCAAATGCAGGTGTCAAAAGGTACTATGATACTGCGGGCGAATATCTATTTGATTACCTTCTGTCCGACGAAAGGCTGGAGTACTTCAGGGACGAGGACACTGCCATCGGCTTGCTGATAGTTTTCTAAAATGGCAATCATTATGCGGGGAAGGGCCAGCCCGGAGCCGTTTATGGTGTGGACGAATTGTGGGTGGGCGTCCGGGGTGGGGCGGTAGCGGATGTTGGCTCGCCGGGCCTGAAAATCACCGCAATCGGAGCAAGAACTGGCTTCCAGCCATTCTTCGTACCCTGGTGCCCAGACTTCAATATCGTAGGATTTCATCGAGGCAAAGCCTAGGTCGGCGGTGCAGAGTGTTTTCAGCCGATAGGGAAGCCCCAGTTCTTGGCAGACCTCTTCGGCATCATGGGTGAGTTTTTCCAGTTCGTCGAGGGAAGTCTCGGGCGTGGTGAATTTATAAAGCTCTACCTTGTCAAATTGATGTCCGCGCTTCATGCCACGGACATCCTTGCCGGCGGACATTTTTTCTCGACGGAAACAGGCAGTGTAGGCGGCATAATAGATAGGTAAAATTCCTGGGGATATGATTTCATTACGGTGGAGGCTGGTCAGGGGTACCTCCGCCGTGGGTACAAACCAGAAGTCGTCTGTCTCATCGTGGTACAGGTTATCGGCGAATTTGGGTAGGTTGCCGGAAGCAACCATACACTCCTTCTTGACCATAAAGGGCGGGTAAATTTCCTGGTAGTCGTGCCTACGGGTGTGAAGGTCGAGCATGAAGGTAATCAGGGCTCTCTGCAAACGGGCTCCCAGGCCTTTGAGCACATAGAAGCGGCTGCCGGAGAGCTTGGCGCCTCGCTCGAAGTCAATGATGTCTAGGGATTCCCCAATCTGCCAGTGAAGAGCTGGCTTAAAATCAAATTTCCTTGGTTCTTGCCACGACCGGATGATGATGTTCTCGCTCTCGTCCTTGCCGATTGGCACTGAGGCGTGGGGGATATTGGGTACTTGGAGAAGTAGTTCCAGTAGTTGCTTATCTAAACAACTGACTTTTTCTTCCAGGTCTTTGAGCACGACGCGGAGGTCGCGACCCTCTTCGAGGGTCTCCTCGTCCCGTTTCCGCTCACGAGCTATTTCTTTTCTCTGGTGCCTCAGATCTTCCAGTTCAATGATTTTCTGGCGGCGCTCTTGGTCAATCTCCAGGATTTCATCCAGCGGGGCGGTCGTTCCCCGTTTTTTGAAGGCCTCCCGCACCAGGTTGGCATTTTCCCGGATAAATCTCAGGTCGAGCATGGTTTCTCCTTATTGGTTATCTAAGCCTATCCTCTTTGTTTTCTTATAGAGGATATTTACACTATTCTGTCATTGTCTTGCAGTTTCTCATTCTTAATATTTTTACCCTCTTTACGGTTTCTCTCTTAGTTGAGGGAATAGTATAACTTCGCGGATAGATTGCTGGTTGGTGAGGAGCATGACCAGGCGGTCGATGCCTATCCCCAACCCGCCGGTGGGGGGCATGCCGTATTCCAGTGCCTGCAAGAAATCTTCATCAACGGTCTCCTTCTCATCTTCGATTGAACTCTGAGTAAGGGTCTCCGCATTGCGCTCCTTCTGCTGCTGAACGAAGCGCTCTCTCTGCTCCACTGGGTCGTTGAGTTCGGTGAAGGCGTTGGCAATCTCCATGCCGCCAGCGAAGGCTTCAAAGCGCTCCACCACACGGTCGTTATTTGGCTTGGTCTTTGCTAATGGCGACATCGAAACCGGGTAGTCGATAAGGAATGTCGGCGACATTAGTTTAGGTTCGACAAAGGTGGAAATAAGCTCATCCACCAGCCGGGCCTGGTTCTTCTGCGGGTCAACTTCTATTCCCAGCTTTTGCATTGCCATCCGGAGAGAGTCGGTGGAGGGATGTGTCACGAAATCGAGACCGCTGTATTCTTTAACCGCTTCTCGCAGGTTAAGGCGGCGCCATGGGGGTGTTAAGTCGAGTGTTTCCGTGCCGAATTTGATTTTGGTTGTTCCCAGAATCTGCTGGCTGACCTGGGAGACCATCTCCTCTACCATTTTCATGACATCATTGTAGTCGGCATAGGCTTCATAGCTTTCCAGTGTGGTAAACTCGGGGTTGTGGGTGGTATCAATTCCTTCGTTACGAAAAATGCGGCCAAGCTCGTAGACCTTATCGAAGCCACCGATAATCAGTCGTTTTAGGTGAAGCTCGGTAGCAATACGTAGATAGAAGTTTTGGTTGAGGGCATGGTGGTGGGTAACAAATGGTCGAGCCAGAGCTCCGCCAGCTGAGGGTTGAAGCACCGGCGTCTCTACCTCCAGAAAGCCACACTGGTTGAGGAACTGGCGTACGGCAGCAATAACCTGACTGCGTACTTTAAAGGTTTGCTGGGCATCGGGATTACTGATTAAGTCCAGGTAGCGTTGACGGTACCTGGTTTCCACATCACTCAGCCCATGCCATTTTTCCGGCAGAGGTTGCAGTGATTTTGCCAGTAGGGTGAAATTGCCTACGGCGACGGTCGGCTCGTTGGTCTTGGTGCGGAAAAGTTGGCCATTTGCTCCTACAATATCGCCGATATCAATCTCTTTGAGTAATTCGGTTTGGGTGGTATTGAGTAAATCACCGAGTAAAAGCTGAATTTTTCCTGTCCCGTCGCGTAGATCCATAAAGGATAGTTTACCCATTTTCCGACGAGCGGTAATACGGCCGGCAACCGTTACTAGTGGATTATCTTCCGAGAGGCTTCTATTTGGAAAACCTGGCGGCGTATTTACTTCCTCACTTGTTCCATATTGTTGAAGTAAAGCGATGGCTTGTTCGGTGGTGTGAGTGCGGTGATAGTGGTTGGGGTAGGGATTCGTGCCCGCAGCGCGAATCCGCTCTAGTTTTTCCAATCGCTGCTGACTGATACGATCTAAGCGTGATGTCATCAGTGTTGCCGGCTCCTGGGATATGAAACTACGAATGTTCGACTCTCAACAAATATAGCACAAACTTGGTGAAGTGGAAAGTGGGTTCAGGTCTAGATCAGTTGTGTTGACTGTTTTAAAGAATCTAGCCAAGCGACTGATTTTACCTCGCGTTCCAAGAGATATTTAATGTAATTCCGGCTGACTCTCTCAAGTTCGTGAGATAGTTTTGGCTCTATTTTCAGTCGGCTGATGGTGATAAAGTCGTTGTCTTGTAGCCAGCGGAGCACCTTTAGGGCGTCGACGGAAAGTGGATAAACTATTGTTTGAGTCAATCGGCAATCGGGGCAGAGCATCCCGCCGGTATCGGAGGAGAAGTAATTGAGGACGGGTTGAAGCGGCTGGCGGCAGACGACGCATTCCCGGAGTTGTGGCCGGTAGCCAATTTCCTTGAACAGGTGTAGTTCGAAATGCCGCAGGAGGAGTTCACGATTGTCCGTTAGGCATAGCTGATGTAGGGTTTCAAGGAGTAGTTGAAACAGTGGACGGTTCTCGATGTATTCGGCGGTGAATTGGTTGATCAGCTCAGTGGTATATAGGGCATAGGCCGTCAGGCTGAGGTCGCTTTTCAGCGGGAGGAAGCTGTCGATGGTTTGGCTGCCGATGATGGTGTCTAGATTACGGCCGCGAGCAAATGACACCGTGCTATGGGTTAGGAGTTCAAGATGCCCGGCGAGCTTACTTTTGGGGCGGCGGATACCTTTGGCGACGGCTTGAATTTTGCCTAAGATGGGGGTATAGAGGGTAAGAATCCGGTCGGCTTCCCCTAACTTAATCTTCTTAATGATGATGGCTTCGGTTTGGTAGGTTCGTGGTCTGGACATTCGAGTTACTTTTATCTATGAAATTTTAATGCATTGGGCGGTCTGTATCCCCTTTGGAGTAAAATATCCCTTTCTTTTAAAAGGCAGGCTCTATTGTGGGCGATGGCTTTATCAAATTGTCTATTTTCCCACGCTTTCATACACAATAATCCATTATCATAGAAGGGGTCGTCATAGTTGGAAATACCTAAGTTTCTGATAGCCTCCGCTTTTGGTTCGTATTTTTCTCTATTTAGTTCTCCGTCGAAGATCACTTCATGGTTGAGCTGGTGAAACCAGACGCCGCTCTCGAAATCCGTATTGAATGCGTAAAAAGGTCTTTCTAACTGGTTAATGAATCCCATTATCTTTTTACTTAGCTCAGGTATCTCTTTTCTTTCCTTCACGTAGAATATATGAAGGCCTTGTTTGCTTATAAACCCGAAAATTACTTGCTTTATATGTTCGTATCGTCTTGAGTCATTGGTTTTTCGATACAAGCCATTAAATTCTCCGATAGTTTCGGTGTCAATAATTGTGCCTTCAAAATTCGAGCTTGTCTTTTCCTCGTACTCTTTTATCATTGTCGTCTTCTTCAATAAAAGATTTTAAAAACTAAAACCCCTGTCTTCCTTCAAAGGCCCGGGTGATGGTAATATCATCGGCATATTCCAGTTCGGTGCCGAAGGGGAGTCCCTGTGCTAAACGTGTAAGCTTGATGTCGAGTGGGGAAATGAGGTGGTTCAGGTAGAGTGCGGTTTGCTCTCCTTCTAGATTGGTGTTGGTTGCCAGGATAACCTCAGCGACAAGGTTGTTTTTGAGCCGTTCCAGCAGCTCTGTAATCCGAATATCGTTAGCGCCGATGCCTTCGGTGGGTGAAATGGCACCGTGGAGGACATGATAGAGTCCCTTATAAATCCGGGTGTGCTCTAGGGCCAGAATATCCTGTGGCTGTTCAACAATACAAACCTTAGTTTGGTCACGTTCTGGGTTACGGCAGATAAGACAGTGGTCGGTGTCAGTTACATTGAAACAAATGGGGCACAGAGTCGTCTGCTGCTTGATGGACGCGATGGTTTCGGCCAAGAGTTGGGTTTGCTCTTCGGGGGCACGCAGGAGATAATAGGCTAGACGCTGTGCATTTTTCGGGCCAATACCGGGTAGTTTATTTAATTCCTGGACAAGCCTCTGTATTGGCTCGGCGGTAGATGGAAGACTCTGATTCGATATTACTTTCTCTTTCAATTTTATTCCTCTGCCCGTGCGTTTGCATATGTTTTCTGGTTTGAAGCCCGTCAGTCATTGCAAGCGATAGAGATTACCACACCTCGATCTTATCGGAATTCGTAATGATAATAGAGGGTGGAGTTTAGGTAAGCCCGGGGATTTTTAAGCCGCCGGTTAGTCCAGATAGCTGCTTGGCCGCCATTTTCCGCGATTTTTCGATAGCGTCGTTGGCCGCTTTCATCACTAATTCTTCGAGGTGTTGTGGCTTAGTCGGGTTGATTACCTCAGGTGCTATTTTGACGGATAGTACTTTTTGCTGACCGTTGACACTTACCTTAACCGTGCCTCGACCGGCGTCGCCTTCGACCACAGTGTTATCTAACTCCTTCTGCGCTTTATCCAGCTTTGCTTTAAGTTCCCGGGCCTGTTTTAACATCGAGAAATTCATTTTTCCTCCATAATTTGAGCGCCAACTTTCAGTGCGGCTTTGACCAGGTGATTATTTTCCAGAGTGCAGCGGACACGACAAGGATGGCCCAAGAAAGTGCTGATAATTCTCTCCGTTACCCGCTGATTTTCTATTTTCTCTATCTGTTCCTTAAGGGCAGGATGTTTAAAAGCTAAGGAAACGATATCATTCTCGATTGTCGTCGGTTTGACGCCGCCGCTTCGCAGAATGGCGATAGCGTGCGTTTTTTTCGTGTCCAGTGGAGACTGTTCTATCATTAGTTTCCAGTTTAGTCTCAGTCGTTCAATTTCAGTGCTACCCTGCGGTAGTGAGACGATCGGCGCTGCCGTGACTGGCGTTGTTGGTGGGGACTCGGTCTGAAGGTTCGGTTCGAAGGTAACGGCGGCTGGCTCAGGTTTAGTGATGGCTGGTTTTTTGGGGGGTGTGGTTGGTTTGTTTGCGGGCGGGATGAACTCTGCTTCGGCTTGAATGGCTGGAGCCTTTTTGGCTTCTTCAGTACTCAAGATGCAATCAAGCAGTGCTAGTTCCAGTGGTAGGGTGGAGTAACTATCCAAAGAAAACTGGAGTTGACCAAAGAGCTTAGTAGCTCTTAGTATTTGCTCAAGAGAAGTCCCGAAAGCTAAGGCTTCTAGCTCGGTAAGGTCTTCCGTAGTGAGGTCAAGGGATTCACCGGTGCTTGTCTTTATGAGTAGGAGCGCCCGGAGATATTCCACTAGTTCCCGATTGAATTGCCTTAAATCTAGGCCATCGCTGTTAACACTATTGATGGTGGTGAGCCCGGCGGAGACGTTGTTATTGGTGATATGTTTGACCAGTTCTCTGGTGCGCGAGTCGCCGGTAATACCGAGGATAGCCTGAACGTGTGGGAAGCTAATCTCAGTACCGTAGTAGGTTGTGAGCTGTTCCAGGATATTTTCGGCATCTCGTAAACTGCCGGTGGCGCTTTTGGCAATGAGGTGTAGTGTCTTGGGCTCGATGTGGATGCCCTCGGTCTGGCAAATGTGAGTTAGTTTGGTGGCGATATCAGTCGTAGAAAGGCGCCGGAAATCGAAGCGCTGGCACCGTGAGAGAATAGTGGGTAGGATTTTATGTAATTCGGTGGTGGCCAGAATAAAAATAATGTGGGGTGGTGGTTCCTCTAGAGTTTTGAGTAGGGCATTCGAGGCGCTATTACTCAGCATATGGACTTCATCGATGATATAGACTTTGTAACAGGCTTGGTTCGGGGCGTAATTGACTTTTTCTCGTAGGTCGCGGATATCTTCGACGCCGGTATTACTAGCGGCATCGATTTCGATGACATCTAAAGCTCTAGCCTCAGTGATTGCTTGGCACATGGCACAGGTATTGCATGGCTCATCCTTACCCGAGGTCAGGCAGTTGACGGCTTTAGCTAGAATCCGCGCGGTGCTGGTCTTGCCGGTACCGCGCGGGCCACAGAAGAGATAGGCATGAGAGACGCGGCCCTGACGTAGTGCGTTGAGTAGCGTTTGGGTGGTGGGTTCCTGACCAACCACATCGGCTAGGGTTTGGGGACGCCATTTGCGATAGAATACTTGAGGAGACATATTTTGATCTATTATACTCTAGAATTGGCTGGTTGCGAAAGGGATTTTGAGAAAATTCTTTAGTAATTGAGAAATTATTAAAAAGTCAGTTTTACCTAGCTAAGTATACAATAAACGGCTTATCTAAAGCAGTGAATTTGGTAAGACCGAGGTAGTTTAGAAAGAACCGTTAACATACCATCGCTCCCTCTCTATAGTCTTAGTATGCTAGGTTACTGGGTAGCGATAATGGTTGCTGTTGGCTATAGTCCCTTATG
>DCWM01000061.1 GCA_002335405.1 Dehalococcoidia bacterium UBA2162 | reverse complement strand
AGATCTCGTAAGGTCGGTGAACGTGCTATCTTTGACGGTAGAAGTGCCATTACTGGCTAGAATACCGTCAGGAGTCGTGCCGCTACCGGTAAAAGTAGAGCCTGACACGGTCAAGTTGGCCGTAGAAACGATAGCATCGCCACCCTTATCCACCGTAAAGGTAGTATCCGTTACGACGACTACATTCATGGACATATTCCATGAATTAGCCTTAAGACCTCTGGACACATTACTAGTGACCTCGAACGTACAATTATCAACAGTGAATTTCTGAACGGACGTAGCCATGAGGTTAAGCTGGTTAACACCTTTCTTGAAGGTTACACCGTCGAAAGTAGCGTTCGCAGTAACATTAGCTAGATGTGCCGTTCCATCGCGGTTACCCTCAATGGTAACGTTCCGAATGGTAACGCCAGTAGCACTAACTGTTACAGGTACTACTGCAGCACCACCGGTAATAATTACCCCAGGCTCAATCCCAATAAGAGTCTGGTTCGCGACGTCGAACGTGTTGGTCGCTGTATGGTTATAGGTTCCTGCCGAAAGCTCGATTGTGCTTATAGCGTTGGTGCCTATAACGGTATTTAGATTACCGATGACAGCCTGGTAAAGAATGTCTCCGTTTGAATTCTTCCCGGTAACTGTACCTGCGGTCGGGGTAATACTGGGTAAAGTTATCGTGAAGTTAGCGGATGTAACCGCTGACTCATTCGAAGTAGCGACTGTCAGCGTATAGTTGCCCGGAGTCGAGTGGTTTTTGACGTAGTTCGGTGGTACCATTATTCTTACCGGAGCGTCGGCACCAATTTCATCGGTGCGGGCGAAATCAATCCGCAACTTCCTTGTGGCAGATGTAAAGTTAGTGGTGACGATTGTTATCACTGGAGTAGACCAATTGGTTGCGGTAACCCATCCGTATCCAGCAGATACTGTCACATTCTGGCCCGCGGGGGTATTGCTAATGTTACTGGTAGTTTGGTTTATGGTGAAACCTGCTGGCCATGTGATGGTAATATTAGGACCATCAGAGCCGGACACATTATGCATGAGGGCTGTAGCCGGTGTGAAGCGAATGTCCCAAGAGCTAAGATAAGAGCCAACGTCGGTCTTATTTAGACTGACAGTCGCTGAGGAAAGGGCCACAGCCGGAGTCGCTGTCGTCAGCATACTGCCTAGCATGATAACAGTCAGGCACACACCTAAAATTCTAGTGAATTTACTTTTGATTTTCATATCGACCTTTGAAGTATCCTCCTTGAATTAACCTCGTCTTCCTGAATATGAGCCAGGGTATCCGCACAGGAAAACGCTACCTCTCATCGTGAAAACGAAGCATTTTTTAGAATTACTTTCTACAGAGTTATCACTCCCCCTTGCGGGTTCCGATCATAGCATCACCTCCTCTATTTACTCTACACCCGAACAGAAAAGAATCGGGGGAGGTAGTCCTTCCACTACCTCTGGAGACATTGTAACATATCTTGTCAATACTTTGTCAATACCCCCCCCCTCAATAAACCTAAAATTTCTAGTATCTAAAGTCCTGAAGTCTTGTAATTTGTATTTAGGGAAGGGGGGATGAGTTGTTTAACCGGCTAAAGACTTTTGACCATATACTCTCCGGCTCTGGTCGGAGTATAGCCGAACTCGATACGATAGTACTCCTTAGAGCCAACGCCGCTCAGGACGACCATTAAGGATGCTTTAAATTCCTGTCGCGCCACTCTTTCGGCTTCCATCAACAGTGCTTTACCCAGACCCTTGTGCTGGGCGGCATGGGGATTCTGTTCATTAAGCGGTACCTCCGCGCCATAGACATGTAATTCCCGGATGATGGCCGTATTCCCCGATGTTGTCCGGGGCACGGCATGCTGAGTCCCCACCCTCATTCGCAGCAAACCGAAGAGTGTCCCTCGGTTATCTTCGAAGGAAAGGAAGACTTCTCTGCCTTCGGAGGCATCGTAATCCATCCGGATAAGCCTGGGTTCACCGATTTCCCCGCCATTCAGCAGGCGGTGACCGTATTCGCGACAGCGGATACACTGACACTCGATACCTCGTTCTTTCAGGCGCTGTTTTGTCACTTCCCGTCCCGGCCAGTCGGGGCCGACGACGAATTTCCTGGGGATATCGCGTAGTACCCGTGAGATGCGGACATACCGCGGTACAATAGACTTAATGTTTGCGACGAGGTCGGTCATCGTCTCGTGGTCGTAGGGCTGGTAGCGGCCGGCGTCGAACCATTTCTCCAACTCCGTGCCGACGACGACCATGGTGGGGTATATTTTTAGGCCGTCTGGGCGAAACCGCGGGTCGTTGAACAGCTGTTGGGACATAATTAAGTCTTTTTCCGGGTTTGAACCCGGTAGTCCGGGCATCCAGTGGTAGTGTACCTTGAAGCCGTGTTCTTTGAGTAATCGAGTGGCCTTGACAACATCGTCGACAGTATGCCCTCTTCTCACCAGTCGGTAGATTTTATCATCCAGGGTTTGAATGCCTAGTTCCACTCGGGTGGCGCCGAACTTAAGCATTCTGGCGAGTTCCTCCATTCCACACCAATCGGGTCGGGTCTCGATACACAGCCCGACACAGCGGTGGCGAGCGGTTTCGTTGCGTCGCTTCGCCTCTTCTAGTCCCGACTTCAGCCGGGATGAGTCTTCCCCATTGAGGGCATCATAGCAATCCTTAATAAATTGTTCTTGATAGGTTTTAGGGTAAGCGAGAAAGGTGCCGCCCATCACGATCAGCTCGATTTTATCGGTCGCGTGGCCCATCCGGGCGAGGGTTTTTAATCTCAGGCTAACCTGCTTCTGGGTATCGTAGCCGCAATGTCGGGCGCGGATGACGGCCGGTGATTCTGGGGTATAGCTCTGTGGGGTGCTGAGGTAGGTGGGGCAATAAACGCATTGTCCCGGGCACGGCCTCGGCTCGGTCATCACCGCTACCGGCGTGACTCCCGATATTGTCCGGGTAAATTTTTTCATAGTATACTCATAGGTAGTTTATCAGATGGGGGCTTGCGGCAACAACCAAAAGGTTAAACTGCAACTTTAAAATCCTCGATATTGTTTAGGATTTAGCGCCTGGTTGCATAATCAGTATTATGATGATTTCGGTCGCTCTAAGTCTGGCGAAGGGTTTCGTTGTGGTTCGTCGAGCTCACTATAAACGGTTCGTCGTTGTAACTTGGTACTGGTGCTTCGGATGTAATCCCTGAGGGGGGTAAGTTAGTGATAAATATATTTGATGAGGTTGCCCCAAGCTGGTACAACCTGCGCCATCGGTCAATCTTTCGCTGGGAGCTGGAGGAGCTGGCCCAGCGTTGGCAAACAGGTAATTTGCTGAACATCGGTTGTGCCCACGGCCCTGATTTCTTACCCTTCGTCTCATCCCGACTTGGTGGGATTGATTTGACCGGCGTTGATTTTTCAGCTCAGATGCTGAGGTTTGCCCGGAAATATTCTATGAAATTCGGCTTTGTCGCTAACTTGGTACTAGCCGATGTCAGGCATCTGCCCTTTGCTGACGGTGTTTTCGACCGGGCAATATCGGTAGCGACTTACCACCATATCCCAAGGGAAATAGAGCGCCTGGCGGCTCTGGAGGAGTTACGGCGAGTCCTAAAGCCAGGCGGCGAAGCCTTTATCACGGTGTGGAACCGCTGGCAGCCCCGCTTCTGGCGGCAGGGTCGAGAAGTAACCGTACCATGGCGGACAAAAGTTAAGACCTTGGAGCGCTATTACTATCTTTTCTCTTACCCTGAGCTGGTAAGACTAGCCCGGCAGGCTGGCCTCAAAGTGCTTCGATCCTACCCGGAAAATACCTACCACTTCCCACTCAAGTTTTTTTCGCGGAATATCTGTTTGTTGGTAAGGAAGAGTGATTAGGCGGCCCTGAGTGTAATTACGGAATTGACAACATTATGGCGTCTGATTATGATGGTCATATAGCGATTGGGACCAACTGAAGGAGGGTATTATGCCGGTAGTGACCGTGGAAATGTGGGAAGGGCGTACCCTTGGACAGAAGAAACAGCTGGTGACCGGTATTACTGCGGCGTTCGTCGAAATCGGAGTTTCCCCTGAAGCGATACATATTATTCTTAAGGATAACCCTAAGCATAATTGGGCGACGGGCGGCCAACTGGCTTCGGAAACGCCGCCAGAGTAGTCTGCGGTGGCTTATTTGATTAGAGACTGGTGGTAATCCCGCTTTAATTGCGCGAAGTGTTTCTGAAAGACGATTGAAGTAATATCTTGGGTTGACATCAGTAGGGCGTCCTCTTGGTTATCAGTGTAATAACCATGGCGTAGTCCCACCCGGGTAAAACCATACTTGGTGTAGAGATTTTGGGCAACCGTATTGGAAATACGGACTTCCAGGGTAATGATGTGGGCTTTTTGCTTGGCGGCGAGCTCATTAAGAGCGATGAGTAATAGCTCACCGACCCCCTGCCCCCGGCATTTCTTCCTTACGACAATAGTGATAACATGAGCTTCGTCAGCCATTATCCAGAGACCAGCAAGTCCGACAATGAACTCCTTCTTTAGTGGGGAGCTCGGTGCGTGGTGCCAGCTAAACCATTGTCTTATTCTAGCCGTTGCTCCCCCGTATTTAGTATGGGGACTTATGGTAGTTTGCGGCTCAGCTATCCCGGGGCTAGTCGGGGTATCATCAATAGCTACGATATAGCGGGAGAGGCTACTCTGTAGCTCACGTTTATAGTTGGGTGGTGGCCATTGGGTGGGGAAGGCTTCGTGGTCAATTTCGGTTGCTTGGTCGACATCCCCCGGTCGCATTATCCGTGCATAGTAAGCCACTTTATCTTGCTCAGACTGATGTGTAATTCTTAAAACTATTGTAACACATTATCTATCTCGTTTATAAGAATTACAGCATCGTAGGCTGAGGTGGCTTTTCTCTATTGTCGGGTAAGTCGAGGTGCTGGTAGGCACGTGGAGTGGCGACTCTGCCTCGCGGCGTCCGGTCGAGAAAACCTAGTTGTAGGAGATAGGGTTCGTAGACATCCATGATGGTATCCGGTTCTTCGCTGATGGAAGCGGCGATAGTTTCTAGTCCCACCGGACCGCCGTTGAATTTCTCAATGATAGTGTGCAATACCTTGTGATCGACATCATCCAGACCGATGGGGTCAACCTGGAGCTTGGCCAATGCTTCAATGGCTACTTTGTGGGTAATGACTCCATCAGTGACTACCTGAGCGTAGTCTCTGACCCGTTTTAACAGACGGTTCGCTACACGCGGTGTGCCGCGGGCGCGGCGGGCGATTTCCTTTAACCCACCGGTTTCAGTCTTTACACCAAGGATACGGGCGGAGCGCTGGAGAATTGTTTCTATCGATGCCTGGTCGTAAAAATCAAGACGGTAGACGGCTCCAAACCGGTCGCGGAGGGGCGGACTGAGCAGGGCAAAACGGGTGGTGGCTCCAATCAGGGTAAAGGCGGGTAGGTTTAATCGTAAGCTTTTGGCGCCTGGCCCTTTGCCGATCATCAGGTCGAGGGCAAAATCTTCCATTCCTGGGTAGAGTACCTCTTCTACGATGCGGTTGAGACGGTGGACTTCATCGATGAAGAAGATATCTAGGCCAAGAAGGTTGGTTAGAATGGCCGCCACGTCGCCGCTACGTTCGATAGCTGGGCCAGAGGTCGTTTTGATGTTCACCCCCATCTCGGCGGCAATAATGTGAGCCAGGGTAGTCTTACCTAAGCCGGGTGGGCCATAGAGTAGAATGTGGTCGAGCGGGTCGCCCCGACCTTTGGCGGCGGCGATGGCGATGCTCAGGTTATCCTTAACCCGGCTCTGTCCGATAAAGTCATCAAGACGCCGTGGTCGCAGATTGACATCAAGCGGTGAATCCTCGGTGTTGGCTTTACTCGATATTACGCGAGCGATCTTCTCTTCCTCCCGGACTCTTTTGTCGTCCCGATTAGTATCGTGGTTGTTTCTTAGAGAGTCACTATTTAGTCTCTATTATAGATTATAGCATATCCCTATTTCAGCTATGGTAGAGGACGAAAAGGGAACCGGTCCGACTAGTCGGACCGGTTCCCTTTTCTTAGTTCCAATTAGACGACAAGAAAAGAAACTTCTAAAGCGTTGGCTCAGTTTCTTTGGTCTGGCTCGCCGCCAGGCTTGGTTCTGGTTCTGGTTCTGGTTCTGGTTTGTTTGCCTCCATCGGCGCTGGTTCCTCTAGTTGCTCGTCCTGATTCGTCGGGGGTAATTGTGGTACCTCTATCGAAGACGGGGAGCGGGCGGGAATCAATTGCCCAATAATGACATTTTCCTTAAGTCCGACCAGTCGGTCGATGGACCCCTTGATGGCGGCTTCGGTCAGTACTTTGGTTGTCTCTTGGAAAGAAGCCTTGGCCAGCCAGCTATTGGTGCTTAGCGAGGCTCGGCTGACACCCAATAGTACGGGATGGGCAGTGGCTGGTTCACCACCTTCGGCTAGTATTTCGGCATTCATATCCTCATACTGGAAGCGGTCAATCAACTCACCGGGTAGTAGTTCCGTATCTCCCGAGGCATCAATGCGTACTTTGGACAACATTTGATGAATGATAATTTCGATATGCTTATCGTTGATGTTGACTCCTTGCGAACGGTAGACCCGTTGTACCTCATCGACCAAGTATTGCTGGACGGCCTCCCGACCGAGAATTTGCAGTATCTCTTGCGGATTAATTGAGCCATCGGTGAGCTGCTGTCCCGCTTTGATGACATCTCCGGTTTCGATGCGGATATGGGTGGCGGCCGGTATCAAATACTCGCGCTCTTCTTTTTCCTCGTAGGTAAGGGAAAGCCGCTCATCTCCAATGGCTACTTGCCCGGCGACACCCGCTAAAATCGGTTTGGTCTCGCTGGCTAGGACGGCTGATTCCGTCTTTGCTTTACGTTTAGTTTTAGGGTGAGTGGCTAGTACCATCCCGATGTCCACCCATTGCCCCTTCTTCACCTTAATTTTATAGCCTGTAGGTAGGGGGTATTCATCGTGGAATATCTCTGAGTTGGTAATCTTGATCTTCTCTCCATCATTGCCATGGATGACTTCGGCTGTACCGTTGATGTCGGCGATGATAGCTGGGCTTTTTGGTGATCGAGCCTCAAAGAGCTCTTCTACGCGGGGAAGTCCGCTGGTGATATCCAGTCCGACGACACCACCGGTATGGAAGGTGCGTAGGGTAAGCTGCGTACCTGGTTCACCGATACTCTGGGCGGCGATAATGCCGACGGCGGTATACAGGTTAACGATATTTTCGCTGGACAAATCTCGGCCATAGCATCGCTGACAGATACCCTGTCGGGATTGACATGTAAGCGGTGACCGCAGTTGAACCATAGTTATGCCGGCTGCGATGATTCCTTTAGCCTTTTCTTCATCGATTTCCTCATCCCGGTCGACGATAATTTCTCCAGTTTGGGTGTTAACTATTTTGGTCGCAGCCAGCCGGCCGATGATTCGTTCGGTAAAGGAGGGTAGTAGCCCACGTTCCTGCGGCTCTGATATCCAGACACCGTCGATGGTATGGCAATCTTTTTCACGGATAATCACATCGTGAGAGGCATCCACGAGACGTCGGGTGAGGTAGCCGCTTTCGGATGTCCTCAAAGCGGTGTCCGCTAGTCCTTTGCGGGAACCATGGGTCGAGATAAAATATTCGAGAACGCTCAGTCCTTCACGGAAGCTCGATTCGATAGGAAAATCGATAATTTTACCCGAGGGGTTGGTCATTAAACCCCGCATGCCAGCCATTTGACTGATTTGGGAAATATTACCTTTGGCTCCGGAGTTAGCCATCATATTGATACCGCCATAACGATGCATACCCGCCGAGATGGCATCCCTGATCTTCTCCGTAGTTTCGTTCCACACCCAGATGACGCCGGCATACCTTTCGTCCTCGGTGATTAGGCCATTTAGGAACTGGTTTTCAAGCTCCGATGTTTTCGTTGCAGCTTCTGCCAGTAGAGCTGGTTTGGTCTCCGGTACCTGGATATCGCTCATGGCAATGGTTGTTCCTGACTTGGTAGCGTAGCGGAAGCCTAATTGTTTTAGGTTGTCGAGTACTATCGCCAGTTCCTCACCATTCAAAAGCTTAGAACAATCGGTCACAATTCGTGTTATGCTTGTTTTATCAACGATTTTGTTGTAAAAGCCAAATTCAGCCGGTAAAATCCTGTTAAATATAATACGGCCGATGCTGGTTTTGAGTCTTTGCTCGCTTCTTGGCTCTCTAACCTCAATCTCAGCCCTGAGATCAATGGCTCCCAATTCGTAAGCTACCTCAGCCTTTTCGGAATCACCGAAAATCTTGCCTTCACCTTTGGCTCCCGGTCGGATAGTGGTCAAGTAATAACAGCCGAGAACGATGTCCAGTGTCGGCGTTATGACCGGCTCACCACTACTAGGTAACAGAATATTATGAATACTGAGCATCATTTCCTTGGCTTCTTTGACGGCGGCTTTGGATAAGGGGACATGTACCGCCATTTGGTCACCGTCAAAATCAGCATTGAAGGCAGTGCAAACCAAAGGATGGAGTTGGATAGCACTGCCATTGATGAGTACTGGCTCAAAAGCCTGGATGCTCAGTCGGTGTAAGGTCGGTGCTCGGTTTAGTAGTACCGGCCGTTCTTTGACCACTTCTTCCAGTATATCGTAGACTTCGGGTTTCG